>CAZHEZ010000136.1:0-22287 GCA_964531315.1 uncultured Candidatus Obscuribacterales bacterium
CCACCCCAGCTGCATACAATCCGCCCACAACGGAGCCCATCGAATTGCCGACAATGTAATCAATTGGAATTTTCTCTTGCTCAAAAATGCGCAAAACGCCCACGTGTGCGGCTCCTCTTACGCCACCGCCACCAAGCGCCAGCGCCATCGTTTTTCGCTGATCGTTTTTCTTGACGTGAAACTTTCCATTGCTGGTGGCGAATGTCGGAAACTTTGGCACGTAGCCGAACTCCATTGACTCTGGGTTGGCGTTTTTTACCTCGGTTGCTTTCGTTTCAACAGAAGTCGGATTCGGATTATGCATCACTTCCGGAGTCGGTCCGTGCGGTTCGACTGTAGCCTTGGTTGCAGTTTCGACATCTGTATGCGCCGTTGCACTTATGGTGGGAAGCGCGGAAGTACTAGATGAACTATGTACCGCGCCGACCATTGCGTCGTCTGCTGCGCAGACCATGGGATTAGACGCCATGGCAGACACAAGCGACAGCAATAGACAAGAATGACGCAGTTTCATAAAAACACCTGAGATTGGTTCGTCCCTGACAGGACTTATCTTGGGCGGACTTCCGGAATCGCCACTAGTTCCCAAATTGCAAGATATTTGGCTTAAAATTGGGGTCTAATGTAAGTGGAAATGGACAAGGAACATAGCTGGATGATGGACCCGGTTCCTCGAAAAAACTGGAAAGTAGTGGTTCCCGAGTCAAAGTTACCGTTTCAACTTGTAGTCGGGCTGACTGCTGTCACGCTTGGAATTGGAGCGGAGTTTCTCTACATCACATTCGTCATTCCGCACTGGCCGACCTCGTGGTTTCTCACACAAGCACGATCGGATATTGGAAGATGGGCCTGGGGTATCTTTGTGTTTCTGGCAGTCTCCATCACCTGGGGACGATGTATGTTCGCGCTCAGAGAGATGTGGTGGACTCGGACACATGAAAGCGATATAGCGAAACTGCCAAACAACCAGTGAATGGGGCTTCACGGTCCACAAGCTGGCGCTAAATAGGACGGAGCCTCTCCTTTATCTACTAGGCAAATCGGGCAATGTTCTGTTAAGCCGCGCCAGCGCCGCCTTTACAGCCTCAAGCCCGGCACGGTTGTAGCTTTCGCCCTGCTGAGACGGCTCTAAGGAAGCCTCCGGCGTTACATTACAAGCGCCGGAAATTGACTGCCCGCTCAATCCGTCCATAATGGGGGCATGTTAAATCGCTGGACCACAACTATGGTAATGCCGATGCCCTCCGGGAGGGGGGTGCCATTGCCACACGTACGAATGTCTAGCTAACCAGTAAGCTCACCCGACTAAGTGTTGCAATGCCCTCTCTTCCTGTGTGGAAGAAGGGCTTTTTGTTTTGGAGGATTTTTCAATGTCACAAGTCAATCCCGCTGCCGAAGCGCAAGAATACTGTTTTGCGACCAGAGCCATTCACGAGGGTCAAGAGCCTGACCCGACCACAGGCGCGTTGATCACACCCATCTACCAGACATCTACGTTTGTTCTTGATGAACTCGGCACCAATAAAGGCTATCAATACGCCAGAACCCACAATCCAACCCGCACGGCGCTGGAAGAATGCCTGGCCTCTCTGGAAAACGCCAAATATTGCCTGGCGTCGGCCTCAGGTTTGTCGGCGGCTGCGACCGTTATAAACCTTCTTTCCGCCGGCGATCACGTCATAGTCGGAGAGGATGTCTATGGTGGCGTTTACCGCTTGTTCGAAAAAGTCTTTTCCAGATACGGTCTGACTTTTACATACATCGACGGAAAAGATTTGAACGCAATTGAGCGTGCAATCACGCCGCAAACCAAAATGGTTTGGCTTGAATCGCCCACAAATCCTCTCCTGCGCCTGGCGGATTTGAAAAAGGTTGCAGAACTAACAAAGTCGCACGGATTGATTTTCGCCGTAGACAATACGTTCGCCACACCTTACTTCCAGCGCCCAATTGACCTCGGTGCCGATGTCGTAATTCACAGCACTACAAAATACATCTCCGGACATAGCGATATCATCGGCGGTGCAGTAATCACCTCCAATGACGAGTTGTACGAAGTTCTCAAATTCCACAACAATGCAGTAGGTGCAGTCCCTGGGCCATTCGATTGCTTCCTTGCACTAAGAGGCGTGAAAACACTAGCGCTGCGCATGAAAGAACATCAAAACAATGCATTTGCTGTAGCGCGTTTCCTCGAGCAGCATCCCGGTGTGGAAGTAGTTCACTATCCCGGACTGACAAGCCACCCGCAACATGATCTTGCTCGCGAACAAATGAAAGGCTTCGGCGGTGTCGTCGCCTGCGTCGTCAAAGGCGGAATCGAAACCGCAAAAGATGTCGTCAGCAACACACGCTTGTTCCAACTCGCCGAGAGTCTTGGCGGTGTCAAGTCATTGATCTGCCATCCAGCGTCGATGACTCACGCCCCAATCCCCAAAGAAATCCGCGAACCCCTGGGCATCGTCGACGGACTAATTAGACTTTCAGTGGGCATCGAAGAAGCCGACGATCTGATTAAAGATCTCGACGCTGTGTTGCCCAGAGCAAAGAGCTTTGCAATTGCAAACGAAAAGCAGCTAGTAACAGCGTAGCCCGCGCGTTGCACGCGCGCTTTTACGCCGCCTGCAAGGCGGTAGCTACAAATCTCAGCGTTGCACGCGCCCAACCTTGCCGCCTGCAAGGCGGCGGCTACAAACCTGGTAAAGGAGACTATCGTGAATGACATCAGAGTTCTCAAATTTGGCGGTTCGTCCGTCAAAAATATCGGCAGAATCGAACATGTTGCGGACATAATTGCGAGCTACAAACCGCATCCTGTGGTCGTGGTAGTTTCTGCGATGGGTGATACCACAGACCATCTCTTGAATCTGGCCAAACAATGCAGCACCACTCCTGATCAAAGAGAACTTGATCTTTTGCTCTCCACCGGCGAGCAAGTTTCAATTGTTCTTCTCAGCCTCATCCTGAAAAGAAAGGGGCTATCAGCCAAGTCATTGACCGGACAGCAAGCCGGCATCAGCACCACTGACGAACACGGCTCGGCTCGAATTCTTGATATTGACTCCGAACTGATCAAAAAAGAGCTGGTGAACCATGACGTTGTCGTCGTAGCAGGATTCCAGGGCGTCACCGAGGACGGACAGATAACAACGCTTGGACGTGGCGGTTCAGACACCACCGCGGTTGCACTGGCGGCTGCGCTCAATGCCAGGGAGTGCGATATCTATACCGATGTCGACGGTGTCTTCACGGCCGATCCAAATGTGATCAAGGAAGCAGTGCCGCTCAAAGAAATCGGCTATGCGCAATGCGTCACCCTCGCTCGAAGCGGCGCTCAGGTAATTCATCCGCGCGCAGTCGAGCTGGGTGAGCAATATGACGTCGTCGTCCGCGTGAGAAATACATTCAATCCATCCAACAGAGGAACAGAAATTAAAGGAGACAGGGAAGTGGAAAGACAGAAACAATTCTGCGGAGTGGCCGTGGATAAAAATCAAGGTTTCATTTCAATCAGCAAACCAAAGGAAGCTTTCAATCTACTGAGGGAATTAACCGAATGCTTGAGTTCATGCGGAGTTTCGGTAGAACACATCAGGCAAACCAGCAAGATTGAACCCGGCATTGATGGTGGCACCGTACAAATTTGCTTCCAATATAAAGAGAAGCATCAAGTAAGCGAAGCAGTTTCACTTTTGTGCGAAAAGTACTCAGACTCGACTGTGTGCTCGGAGCTGGATTTGTGCAAAGTAACTCTTGTCGGCTCCAGTAGCCAGGGAAGCGCACAGGCAGCCGTTCGCCTGATTGGAACCCTGGAAGAAAACGAGATTGAGGTCAAATCAATTCGCGCCAGCGATCTGGCCATATCCTGCCTGGTCGAAAAATCAAAAGCGCAACAAGCAGCGCGCCGTATCCATGAAGAGTTTAAACTTTCGAGCGATTTCGACTCGACAGAATCAAGAGAATTGAGCTTAACAGCATAGTCTCATGACATAGATTATGAGAAACTATCTCTGAGCACTCAGAGTAAGAGCAAAATGGTCAAAGCTGCAAAAAATCCCACCCAGGCACGGAAGGTTATTGCTTTCGTCATCAGACTTTATTGCCTACTTTTCTTGATTGCGACGATTGGTACCGTAATCTCGCTGGTCTGTGTCAACAATCTTCTGGCAAATGCTACCCATGTTACTGGACAGGTTGTAGGCATCAACGGTGACAGCAAAGGAAGACGAGCACCAGTTGTGCAATTCAAAACCACCAACGGTGAAGTGCTCCAGCTCAAGTCGCAGCTCTACACATCACCGGCCCCGAATGTGGGAGATACGGTAGGAGTAATTTACCGCACCTCCAATCCACGAGACTGGCTAATCGACGATTGGATCCACCTATATTTCTGGACTCTGATGGGCTCGGTCTTCATGTTCGCCTGGGCTATGGCTATTGCAGTCACAAAACTGCTAGATATTTATCAGATGCGCAAGCGAAAGCGTGCCCGCGAGGTAGACAGCGACATCCTATGACACCAGCGAAGGTTAATTGAGTCAATTAGGTCAGGTGCGAGACCGGGCGATGCATGGCATCGCCCCTACATTTTTTCGGTGTCGATGGCCAAGACTTCGTGCGGGTCCCAGTGGAAAATTGCTTTCACAACCGGCAGCAGTGGATGATTCAAAGCCTTCGAACTGAAGAAGACTTCGTGCTCTCTTTCCGTCGCCGACATCTCATGCAATTGCGGGATAAACCGCTCAAGCCCCAGATGTTTGGCATGCTCGGCTGCGCCTTCGTATTCCATGACGTTTGCATGTTCCAACTTGCCGGCAAAATACATGGGCAAGAAATATCCGATCAAAAAACAGGCGATCGCTACGCTTCGCCCGATCGTCCACATCATGCATTCACGCCAGAGTAGTGGCTTTTCATTCAATGCTTTGAGGATCTCACCAACGGTCTGACGGTGTTCCAGTTCCTCGCGCTCGATTTTCTGAACGGTAGCCCGCTCAACAGGATCCTTGAGCGATCGCCAATGCCCACTGTACGCAATGGCTGCTGCCAATTCACCGGAATAAGCCAGTCTCAATAATCGTACCAATTGGCGCCGATGTTCTTGGGTATCCACAATCGCAATTGCCGTCTAAAAGCGTCCGTGATCATTGAATCGCGGCAATTGTATGCCCTTTGAATCCTCATGTGCTAAAACTGTCGTTTCGGAGGTGCCCATGTTTAATGTTTGTCCAGGTTGCGGAGAATACAGCGATGACAAAGAAGTCATCCCTGTTCCGCCTGTCGCAATTTGCCCGCACTGCAGTTATGGCAGTCCGTTTGTCATGCTGCCACTTTTCATAGTGACCGGTGCCAGCGGCTCCGGAAAAACAACGGCCGCGCTTAAACTGGCGCGACAAATGAAAGAAGTTGTGGTTCTTGACCAGGACATTTTGTGGAACGAATCATTCAACACAGCTGAGGACAATTTCAAATCATTCCGCAACACCTGGCTACGAATGGCAAAAAACGTCAACCAGGCAGGAAGACCTGTTGTTCTTTTTGGAAGCGCGATTCCTGAGCAATTCGAAAAATTGAACGAACGCAGATATATCGAAAAAACACACTATATAACCTTGTACTGTAAGCCTGAAGAACTGACAAAAAGGCTCAAAGAACGCCCCCACTGGCGTAAGTCCGGCTCGGAAGAAAACCTCAAGAAAATGCTCGAGTTCAATCAGTGGTTGAAAGAAAATGCGGAGAAAACAGAACCCAAAATGAGCTTGCTGGATACGACAGAAATTGACGTCGCCGGGACGGTGGATGCAATTCAAAAATGGGTTGCCGATAGACTTCCGCCCGGATAATCGATCCTTTCTTGCTATTTAGGCTGCATCCGGTGCGCGCAGCACGACGATGCCAGCCGTGTAGTTATTTTTATGCCACGTCGTTAAATCTGACTGAGTCCACTGTTCACGCTCATGTCCCGGGTGGTCCGGATCAGGAGCCGGTTCATGTGCGTAGACTTTGCCATCTTTTCCAATGATTCCGACATGAGCACCAGCACCGCTGTACGACTTACCCTGCCGATACCCGCAGATTACATCACCCGGCTCAAGGACCTGGGTTTCGAGGCAAGGAGTCTTTCCGGGGTCCGTTCGAGAATCAAAGACTGGTTTCCATCCGTGAGAATTTTGCAAAATTGTTTGAACATCCTGAACATTAAGAGGATCTTCGTCGGGGCTGAAGATATTTGCTCTTCTAAGGGCTTCACTGACTGAAGGTGCACAACCGTAGCCTCCCGCTCCTCCATAGTATGGGGGCCCTGGCGGATCCGGACTATCTGCCAGTCCGGGCGAGGGATGCCGCGCTTCCCATAGTTGTTTACCAAGCGCCTTATTCGATTCTTCAAGCAAACGTTGCTGAGTTGGACTCGCTTGTCCGATCAGGTCCGGATACCACTTCCTGACAGAAAGAATCGGTTCAAATTCCAGCGAGTGCCGAGGCGTACCGTCGGAAAGCTTTATTCTAGCCGGCGAACCGAATGTAATTGGTGAACCTGGAGGAGGCGGCGAAGCGTCCTGAATACCTGTTATTTGAAAACTCGGCAGTATGTTTTGTTCATGCAGTTTATCATTGAGCAAATGTAAATCGTCCTGAAACTTGGCATTGCCTTCGCCACCATCCTGTCTTTGCAGATTTGCTATATCATGGTGAATGCGGTCGAAGACGGCATACTTGTCCGGATCTGCCTTTCCGCCTTTTACGTCTTGAACTATTTGATCTACCGTAATATCGGGCATGAAATTACCCCTAGATTTTTGGCAATGACATACTGTTCCTCTGTGGCCAACAAAATCCGGAACCTTTTGTGCATTTTCTGTTTAAAGCATCTGCAGCGACAAACGATATCAGTTAGGCAACATCAACTGAACCAGCAATTCATCATGGCCGGCATCGATTGAAATTCGACCGCCATGCTGCTGAGCAATCAATTTCAAAAGGTCTACAGCCAGTCGACCGCGCGCACTGGAAGTATTAAGTGCTTCACTACTGCATTCGCCGCCTGGCGCTTTGATTGTCAAACTCAACTCGCCCTTTGTCTTGGTCGCATCGATTGAAATTGTGGATTTAACAGGTGCGTGCTGAATTATATCGGCAAGCACCGCTGTCAAAGACTGCACCAGACGTCCAGCGTCGGCACTTACTTGCATCGCCTGGTCAGACAAGGACAAATTGATTTCTTTTTCCTTGATAGCGGCGGCTACATTCTGCGCGACGCGATTGAAAACATCATCCAGACTTATCTCTTCTTTGACCACCAGACTCTTTCCTGACTGGATTTTCTCAACATCAAGAAGATTGGTCAAAAGAGCAATAAGATCCGTGATACTGCGCTTCACGCTCAAGACCAAAGCCCGGCCATGCTCGTTTATAGGTCCAAAGACTTCCGCTTCTATGAGATCAGCTTTGGCAAGAAGAGACGTGAGTGGCGTGCGAAACTCGTGACTGGTAAGAGCGATTAATTCTTGCTTGTATTGCTCCAGTTTCGTTAATTTGTTGGCAGCCTCAAAGAAAGATTCCTCTACGAAGCCAATTTCGTCCTTCCGACCTGATGGAGGCTGCAAAGGCTCTCGCGCCGCTAAACGTCTGGTATTCTCCACAATTTTGGGTACTCTGGCAGTCAATCCCCGCATCAACCATACGCCAAGCACAACGGACGCAACAAACATACCCAGAGCAGAGAGAATGGCAATGTTGCCAACGACCTTGCGCATTTCTGTCTTCGCCAATACATTACCATCGACAAGTTTTTGCATCTGTTTCATTGCTTGCTCAAGGGGAAATACTACCTGAGCCATTTTCCGCTCAGTGTCCTCTCGCGTTTTGGGACCCAAAAACGGATCTACGTCAGCATCTTGTCGCGCATTTACCACTTGGTCTTGCAGCGCGAATTGCTCATTAACCATTTTTGCCAACGAATCTGCGTCTTTCGAAAGCACAACATCAGAGCTGCTAATCTCGCGCAACCAGTCGACACAATCGTTTGCGACTCCTTGCTCAACATCTACGTGATAGCGGTAAGTCTCCACATGGTTTATGTTATAAATGATCGAAAAAAGAATTCCCTTGACCAGAGCATCCATCATCTTAGCGTGATAGCTCGTAATTTGACTGAGCCTGTTGAACTCGTTGACGTTACTGCGAATTTGGCCAATTGCGGTCCACATAATTCCAATGGTGGCAAACTGCACAATTAGCGGGAGAAGCACCATGGCAAGACTATTGCGCCATAACGTCGATCGATACTCGTGGTTTTTCACTCTACCATCAGAGTCGTTTGCCGAAGCACTTTTTAAGTCCGAAGGCTTACTGTCCTTGCTTGACTTAATCTGCAATTTTTGCAGACCCATCTGGCTCTTGCCAGAATCGTCTTCAGCCGCGCTCGACTCTGTTTGCGAAAGCGGCAGTGAGAACCAAAAGGTAGACCCTTCACCGAGCTTTGACTTGAATCCCATTTTGCCCTGCTGAGACTCTACAAGTCTTTTACTGATTGCCAATCCAAGACCTGATCCACCTTTCTCCGTTGCATCACTTCTGGACACTTGTTCGAAGTGACCAAAAATCTTTTGCTGAAACTCCTCGGGAATTCCTGTCCCGTGGTCAGCAACGGAGAGTTTTCCGAATTGATTTTCAACTTTCGTCTCTATCACAATTGTTGATTTTGGTTTCGAAAATTTGATCGCATTAGTAAGCAAATTCAGTGCAATCTGCTGCAGACGCGCAGGATCACCGATCACAGGTGTCCGATCAGCGCGCAAGACCAGCTCGACTCTATTCTTGTCAGCATAGTCCTGAACCGTATCAATTGCCGTTCTTGCAATATCGGCAAGATCTAAGTGTACCGTCTCGAGTTGCCAACCGATTCTACTAATTTTGTCCAGTGAAATCAGATCTTTTACAAGCGAACGCAACCTGGCAATTTCCAGCAGCGAGCGCTCAATCCGTTCATTTCCAACACTATTCAGCTTCTCAAATCCGTTCTCTAAAATGTCCAAAATGTAGCCATTAATCTGATTTAGAGGTCGTTCCAGTTCTTGTGCAACAATGCGGGCAGTCTGTGCTTGAAATTGCTCTGCTTCTCTGATCTTTTCATTTGTGTAGACAACTGCATTATTGAGTGTGGCAATTTCATCATTGCCTGGCACGCTCTGTAACTGCGCACCTGGAGTTTCCATCGCCTTAATGTTGCTGACGACTTTCTGCAGCCGAACAGCAATCAATTTGCTGAATAGCAAACCGGTTCCAACAGCGACAAGCAAAGACGCTAGAAGGGCTGCCAACATTTCACGCTTGATGTCGGATTCCAGCACTTTAGATTCACTCAGCAATTTCTCTTGATTGAGTTCTAGTTGCCTAAACAACTGACCCAAATTTCCTCGATTGCGAAAAATGAGCGCATTACCTGGGCCGCCTGGGTTAGGTCCGAAAAAATCCTTCATGCTGCTGGCGCGAGGTAATTCCGCGGTCAGTGCGAATGCCCATTTGCACAACGTGGTTAATTGCCACTCTTCTCTCAAAAATCGCAACCTAATCTCGTCATTTTGCCAGAGATTTTTGAGTGTCACGAAAGCACGTTTGTGCTTTGCACTGATCACATCAAGCATTGTTCTGTACTCTTTCTTGCCTGAAACGCGGTAGAGCCCATAGTAGAGAAATACCAGGGCCTCAGCGATGCAAATCTGATTGCGAAGCACAAGAACATCTGCAGCATCACGCTCAGCCTTTTCCAGTTGATCCAACTGCTCTACGGACTTCAGCAGCATGCCGAGAAAGCTGATTTGAAATATCACCGGAATTGCAATTGCAATGACGACTTTATGTGCTAACTTCACTTTCATGGAGTCATCACTTCATTCTTGATCGCCTCACCGATTACGCGCAGGCAAGATTTCTGAGAATAACAAGTCATTAGGCTTAGGGCAAAGCAAGAGACAAGAATATCTTATCTCTTTATCGCTTGTATGTGCGATTGATTAACTTCCCATTGCCGGCAATCATGTATTTGCCTCTGGCTTGCAATTGAGCGCAGACCAGTAACAATGCGCCAATCACGCTCTTGGTGCAGTAGTCGGAGCATGCAAGACATGAACCTGATCGGAACTAAAGCCAGTGATAATCGAACATGCATTAAACGGATCGCAGCTCCAAACACCAGTATCCGAGTGATTATTGTATATAACTTTATTGCCTTTTTCGTCGACGCCGACGATGCCGATGTGCTGGTTGTCGCCACCACCATTGCCGTAGATTACATCGCCTGGCTGTGCACTTTCAGCACCACTTGATTCAGCCCAACCGCCGGAGGCCAATTGTCCAGCCAGGTCTACAACCCCAGCACTGCCGCATCTGTAGCCTCCCTCCTGCAAAATCTTCGACACAGAGGCTGCGCATCCCACGTCTCCACCCTGGCAAGCTCCGGCCCACTGCGTTTCCTCCCAAAGGCGACGCCCCTGGGAAGCGGCTTGCTGTGACAGGGTGGCAAGATTCATATCGCCCTTGCTCTTTCCATCCCATGGAACAGCAGGAGCATTGCTGACATTGCGATGGCTGGCGCCCCCGCGCCGGGCTCGATCGCCCCCTGGAGCGCCCGAATAGCACTGTTCCATGCCACCGCCGTCGGTACCACCACCGCCCCACGCGCCACCTCCGCCGTCACCGCCAGTTTGCATCATAGAACCGGAGCCATCATCCCCAGAAGTATCAGGCGAGTCCTCATCGGCCGCACCGGCCAACATCTGCATAACTTCTTCCCATGTGCGCGGAAAGGAGGGAACACCCTGGTGAAACTTCAAAAAGCTATTGATTATCGACTGTACTGCGTTTTGCAGTTCGGGTGTGCCTTCTGCACCATTCGCCTGCACCTCTATGTTTAACGGCTGCCCCGGCTGCAACGGCTCGGCATCAGGATTTTTTATGAGTTTGCCTTGAGGGTTCAGGAAGAAATCCGGCTTTTTTCCAGAGCGTTGATTTTGTGCCGGCGAAGTGAAATCTATATTCGATGCATCCTTGAGCAGGTTTTCCAGTTGAGCCGGGCTTTGATCACTCGCTGTCGTGGCACCCAATTGCTGGAAGATATCACCAAAAGACAGTTGGGAGGGCTCAATCCCCGGCGGTCTGTCGGAGAATGGAAGCTGCCATGCTGCGCTGGACAGGTCTCCTATTGCCGGATTCATTGCTGGCGGCATCTCAAATATGTTTCCATCAAAGGGAGGCATGAAAGGTCTTCCTATCTCTTCATTGACAAAAGAGGTTCTACTTCCAACTAACCCGTCTTCTGAACATGATTGCGCCCGGCAGACGGAATGGCGGCGAGCCGCTTTTGCAGATAGCCTGCCTCCATAAAGGTACTCAAATGGGCGCAATCATTCCGGAATGATTTGTGTATTTTTTGTTTAAACGGCAAATGGCAATCGTATTTATGCGACAGCGAACGGCCATACACAAAAATTGCACAAATTGGTCCGGATTTGTTCCGCCCCTGGTGGCTAGTATCAATGCACGGTTAAAACCGCCCCCCTCTAATTCGGTAGATTTCATATGGCTCCTAGCCCTGAAACACAACCAGCTGCTCGCCCTGATTCCACCACGGCAGCTCGCAACCTCGAGCAGGGACACGATTGGAATAACCCGAAAAGCACGGGTAACCAGTCAATACAGTCCGAGGTTAATAGCATTAGAGACAGCTTTATAGATAAAAACACCCATAAATTTGACGAAGCCGGCTATCGGACTTATGTGGATGGAATCTATAACACAATTGCTGCAGATGCCAGACATACGGCCGATCCACACCTGCCTGATCTGATGTTCGATTTCGATCAGGCTGATAGAAAGGAACCGCATGTTGGCGCTGACATTTCCCATCCTAAAGAATACGCCGGATTGAAGGGCGGAACAACAGTAACTGACACCAACGGGAATGCAACCGGTTGGGAATCTGATACCAAAAATAGAGGATTACTCACATCTTCTGATGGCAGTCGGCTTCAGGCATACTACAAAGGCGATGATGGCAATACTCGTGTGGAAGGAGTAGATAAGAATGGGCAAAGATATGACTTCGAGTACGGGTCTGGTGTAACTGCGACTGTCTCTAAAGATGGAAATATTGGTCTGACGTTTCCCGATGGCAAAAAAGGTACGGTGAATTCAGATGGCGCCGAAACAGTCGATTTGGGCGATGGAAGGACGGTAACAAGGCCGCATCCAGGCAGTACTGATATTTCTGACTATACTGTGACCGACGCCAGAGGCGACAAAAAATCAATCATAAAGGACGGGCAATGGGGCGCTGATGCACCAAATGAACTGAAGGATTTGAGCGCAAGCAAATTCGGCATAAATCCGGCCAACGGTGACCTTATAGTCAAAGGGGCCGAAGGAGCATCGCTCAAATACGACAAAAATAGCGGTAAGTTCATTCCAGATGTCACTGCTGGAATCCACACTGAGACTAAGGATGGTTGGGAAATTTTGAGCGATCAGTCAGGCGCGCCCAAACAGGTGAAGAAGGGAGATGTTGTCGCCAAGATACCTGAGGGTGCAAGCGGTGTTGAGATCAAAAATGGCTTGGTTACCTACAAAACAAAAGCCGGTGTAGAAGTAGATTTGGATGAGAAAGGCACTCCGAAGACTTTTCACAGCGGCGGTTTTTCTGTCGAACGACACGATGATCAACAGTGGTACTACCATCAAGACTCCGGCGGAGACTATGTGAAGCTCAACGGGTTCAAAATGAACCAGGACGGTACTGTTACTGCAACTGAAGGGGGGCTACTCAACAGCGGCAGGCAGCATACGCTGACGGGTACTGGGCAATCGACAGAGAGCGCTTTCTCTTCGAAGCTCCGCAACCTGGGTAAAGATATTGATCTTGAAGATCTTAAAAATGGAATTGAGAACGGCTCCATCAGGGACCTGCAAAGATTTGGTGCGCGCAACGCCGGACTTCTCAACCCGGCAACGGACCCCGGAGCAATTATGGGCTTGGGGCTTGATAGCGCCGGGGGTTCAGATACATATGGAGTGCAGAGTTCCGTGATGACCGGAATTGCAAAAACGCTGGTAGACGGCACCATGGACGGTGCGGGCTGGCTGCTTTCACACGGTCAATTTGCCCTAGCTCAAACGGGGCTTGAAGCGGCCGGCATCATACCAAAAATGCCGCATCTCGATCAGTTGATTCCTCAATCGAATCTAATCCCAGGGCCGGACGGAAATGCACCGGCCGAAGAAAGAGCGGCATTCCAAGTCGGCGAAGTAGCCGGATACTTCGTACCGTTTGCCGGCCAGGCTGGCGATGCGATTCGTGCTCCTCGAGCGATCATGTCTGCAGTAAGGGAAGGGCGTGTTCTTTCATCGCTGGGCGACGGGGTTTCTTCATTTGTCGCTAAAGGCAAAGATGTGTTGCAGGGACTGGTGTCTAAGCCTGAGGAAATGCCGAAGACAGAACCGACTTCACTGCCGCGAGAAGTCCCAAAATCGGTACAGGAGGAAGCACCAAAGCCGTTTGTACCGGCTGTTCGATATGAGGTGCAGGAGAATGCAGGAAAGAATGGGCTTCCTGGAAGAGAAGTAAATATCAATGGCGAGGTCTATCAAGTATCAAAGCACCCATTTCAGAAATGGTTTTACGGTGGACGCGGCGAAGGTGCCAATTCGCCGGTTAAAATTCACGTGGCCACCGATAGTCCTGAAGACTTAGGAAAGTTACAGCAGGTTCTCATTCCTGCACTTACGAAGGATCCGGAGTTGAGTAGACTGGTAGGCGATTGGAAGACCTTCGATCCGCTGCATGGCACCAATCCATCCAGGGCGACTGGCTCTGCGCCAGATGGTCTCGGCAACAATGCCAAAGCCTTTACTATCTATCCTGAAAATGCCGGCGATGCTCAACGAATACAACAACGCATCGACGAGATACTTGCACAAAACGGCCTCTCGCGCGACTCTAAAATTCCAACCGGTAACGTGGATGAAATTAGTGGACGCAGCAATCGGGTCGGCATTGTACGAGACCAATTCGAGCCAGCCATGATCAATGGCAAACCCGCCGGTGCCGAACTGCCGCAGCAACTGGTTGCCGCGATTCAAAAGGATAAAGATGTAGTTCCCGGTGCTAAATTGAATCGTGAACAGTTGTCGGACATCGAGCAAAACTTGCATCTAAAACCAGGTATTCTGGTATACGATGACGCAGGGAAATTAACACTCAGAAGCATTTCCATAAATTCGAAACTTAACGAAAACGGTTCGTTTTACTTGACGGAAGAGGGAGCCGGTAAAGGAGGTACAACAGATCCTTTCACAGATCGCCCAGCAATTTACGAGCTGGCACATCGCTATGGAGTGGATCTCTCGAGTCTATCGTAACCAGTCGATAGACGGAGCAATTTTGAAGAAACCAGGTGAGATTCAATGATGACTGAACAAAATTCGATTACACAAGCAGAAGCCGAACGCTTAAAGCGTGCGCTCACGAATGCAATCTTTGTTGGTTATGAGGAGTCGGCTCCAGGAGCAGTCTTGAAAATTGCGGACCGCTGGCACGTCTTGACGCAAGTATTTTTCGAGATCAGTGATACTAAAGCACAGAACACAAACACTGTTGCTCTATTCTGGGCAGGCGCCATCGAGGGCCATGTCTTCTGCATACTGAAATATTTGCCGCATGTGACGGCCGACGAAGAGATCGTGCCATTCATGGTCATGGAAGTTTTAGATCAGGACGCGCTGCAAGTAGTTTCCGAGCAGTGTATTCAGAACTTGGCCAATAAGATTGTGGCTGCAGTGGAAGCCGAGGGCGAGACATTCGCACCAGTAGCTGTGGATTTCTTCGGACCGGTTCAAGCAAAAAGGAACTGATTCGCTGTGCCCAACTGGGTGCCAATATTGGACTTTGAAGCAGTTTTAGATCAGGCTCTTAGTCCTTGCGCGTACTGAGCAGCGATTCCAGGTTTTCAATTCTGCTCGATATCGTGTCGACGTTAATCAGATCTAGATCAAGAACAAGGCGTCGATCGATTGTATTTTGATCATTGCTCCCACACTCGTCCAGAAGTCTGATCGGCAATCCACAAAATCTTGAAGTCTCTGCCAGCTTTGAAGAATTAGTAGTGGACTCGACTTCCAAAACCAATTTAGGACCGCAGTTACCACGCCAAACCCTCACTTCTCCATTGAATATTCGAGAAAATGCAAGACCGATTCTTCGCCGTTTCTCAAGGTTGATCAATTCGCGTTGCCTCTCGGCTCTAAGCAAATCGCCATCCAGAATGAAATCCTGCAATGCCATTTGTTCCGTGACGCCAACTTCACCACCGGTGATAGATTTCAACCGCTTCGCTTCTTTGATCAATCCATTGGAGAATACAGCGCAGCAAGTCTGCGTCCAGGGCTTGAGAGCAGAGGTGATAGTCCAAACATAGACAAATTCCTGGTCAGAATCCGCTTGCCAAATAGCAGGTCCGGCCCCCAGTCGGTGGAAACCCGGGGACGAGGAATGTTCGACTATGACGGAATTACTCTCTTTCGCCCAGGACAATAGGCTTTCCAGTCGTTGTGCTGATAGACGCACGCCCAAAGGGTCCTGCATGGTTGGAGACACAAAACAGACAGACTTAGATGGTTGAAGCGATCGCACAATATCGACGCACATTCCTTCTTCATCGACTGGGATTTGAACGGTATTTAATTCATATAGATCCAGAATGGATCTAATTTGTGGGCAGCCGGGCCTCTCCATAATACAGGTCGAACGCTCTCTTGTTGTGAGACGAACAATAAAGTCAGCACATGACCGGAAGTCTGAAAATACAATGAGATTTTCGGCGCGGCAATTCAACTCCGAATCACGCTTCATTTGTTCGCAAAGCACTTCTCTAAATGACACCAATCCGCAAGGATCCAAATCAAACCTCGCGCGCTTTGAAGATTGCCTGCGAAGAGTCTTAAGATATTTGTCGGTCAGATAGTTCTTCCCATATCCACCGTGCGGAGCAGCTTTGTCTTCAGGAGGACGAAAGTCCAACTGTTGGTTACGGCACTGGCTGTTAAGGTCCTGACTGGCAACATCTTTCGTCGATTCGTCACAGGGGTTCTGCATCTCTTCATTCAAATATGCGTTTTCCCTCCGGGGAAGCACAAATATGTGCTTTCTCTCCTGAGCAGATAGATAACCATAACCGGTTAGTTTAGAAACAGCTTTCGAAACTGTTTCCCTCGACACTCCCAGTATCGTGGACATGTTTCTCAGCGACGGAAGGCGCCCATCACAAACATCTTCCAAATGACCATCATCAAGTGCTTTCTTCAGCAACAAGAATATCTGATCGTGCAATGGTGTTGCCACCTGGGAGTCTAATTCACTGGCAATCGAGCGCAGCGACACCAGACTACAAGTGGCTGTAGTCGTCTCGCTAAATTGACTGACTTCGACTGCGGACCTTCCGAATGGAGAGGACTGATAGACACTTTGATTGACTGTCGAATTTTCCACAAAAGTTACCACATCGTTTGATCGCTTATGTTCAAATGCACCGTTAGGGCAGATTAGACCGCCCCTTGGTGTAACTTCCCCTTCAAACTTTCAATCTCATTTGGTCTGTTTGATGCTCAACCAATGTCGACATCTTAGTGAACATAGAGGTACAAATCTGGAATAGTTTGTGCATTTTCCGTTTATCACAATCTGGAATCCCCCCTTCCTGCATATAGGCGAAAGGGCGGGTTAGCCCGCCCTTTCATTTCCTTCCCGAAACCTTTATTTAACCCTGCCGAATGTACTAATTTTGTACGATTCGCTGAACTACATTTCCAAAATCGATTGAACACCCCCCAATCAATGCTTCAACGTCCACCTCTGTATTTTGCGATCGCAGATAATTTTTATACTCGAGAAAATCGAGATACGGCTGCATCGGCTGTTGGTCTGAGTGAAAGCCTTGAATAGCCTGCCTGCCGATTTCTTCTGCTGTAATCCTCGTGTCACTCGTTGAATTCATAGGAACGCCTCAAATTGAGTAGAATCTGGGCTCGGGGGAGCTCGTACAATCATCGTATCGGCAGCGCCCGGAAGAATTCCGGAACAGTTTGTGCAATTTTTGTTTAGATCATTTGGCGCTGTGTACATCCGCTTCATCGAGCTCTGCTCGTGTGCCTGAGGATGCTATCCATTTCTCCAATCGTTCGATGAATTCGCATTGATCTGGATGAATCAGTTCGCGTGCCTTTTCGATGGTCACGAACTGGGCTTTATCGATTTCCCAAGAGGCACAGCGCGGTTCAGCCCCCTCGGGCGCCGGACCGCAAAAACAATGCACTCGCTTTCGGCTTTTCTTGTACTCAATAAAACCAAGTTCTCGAAGGCTTTCCGATGTAATTCCAGTTTCTTCCACTGTCTCTCTGCGAGCCGCCTGCTCCAATGTTTCTCCCTCATCCGGAATACCCTTTGGAATGCCCCACGGTGAGCGCTTGTTGTAATTTCCTGAAGCATGAACCAACAGCACCTCGAAAACGCCATCAACCGTTCGATAGAGTAATGTGCCGGCAGATTGCTTCATTGGAATACCCATTTACTTTGGCTTGCCTTGAAGCCCTTGATCATCCAGCACAAAATTCCCACACTGCAGGAAGCCCTCAATTATCGCGATTTACGGACATCTCGAATTCCTCCGTACAACAAACTCTTCCGCTGACTTCTTTCGCTTTGTAGTCGCAAGCAGTTATCACATGCACAATAATTACACAATTCATTCCAGATTATTGAAGGCAACTAACCTTAAAGTTAGCTCGAGGTTTTTCAATGAGCTACAAAAATGCTTCGTACTCTGATTTTGCGCATGCGGAAGGCCCGCTGGGGCACGCCAATTTCAGCCTACCGGTAGAAACGACCAATTCACTTAACCTGATCGATGTGGTGAAAGAGAATCAGCCGGAATCGCCTGCCAACCTCGGCACGCCCGTAAATCCTTTTACTGAGTTGACCCAGTTTCTTAAATCCATACCAGAAAACCAAAAGATCGACGCAAAAACCCTGCTTGAAACAGCTCGCGACTCCGAGACTTACCAGACTCTGGCACCTGTGTTAGTGGGCGCCAATAGTATCACGCGCACTGGAAATCACATAGATATTGAACGGCGCGGTTCGGAGCACATTACTGTTGCTCGCAATATACTGGAAGGCAATGCTTCAGCCGACAGCCTCAATCTCGAAAAGCAGCTGTCTTTCGACATCGGGCCCGATGGAAAGAGCGTGCACAATTTGCAAGGACTCTCTGTCTCTGTGTCTGCATTTGGATCAGGCACGGCAATTCCTGTCAGACAAATCGATGCTTCCGAAGGCGCAAATAAGCAGCCGGGAATCATTGCTCATATAGACAACCCATTGCCGCCAAACGCTCAAAACATTCTATCCCTGCCGCCAACCATAGCAATTCCGCTAGAGAGCGAGCAAGGAAAGTTGAAGATGCCCCAGCCCAGCAGCCTTTTCTATTCGCTGGCAGCCAGCGCGGGCAATACATTGCCAGGAATGCTGTTTTCCGACAGTTTTCATGACCTGGGTGACATCTCGCTGTTTGCAGAAAAGAACCCCAAGTGGATTCACGATGTCATAAAGCCGATGTTTGAAGAGATAAAGAAACAGGCTTTGCATGATAAAGCAGCAGATGCCGCAAGCGGCAAAGGCGGAGGCGATAAGAACGGCAGCGTAAAACATCCTGACGGTACGGTCACCAGGGATGGAGCGCCACAAAATAGCCAACCAGAAAAAATTACCGGCAAGGGAGACTACGACCAGAAAATCACGATAGATGGAAAAGAGCGGCATTACAGCCTGCATGTTCCACCTGACTATGACGGGTCCAAACCGATATCTTTATTGCTTATGCTGCACGGGCGCGGCGGTGACGGAAAGGAATTTGCCGAACGCACTCATATGAATGATAAGGCTGACAAGGAAGGTTTTGCCGTTGCTTATCCGGATGCGACACAGTGGCTCGGCAGAAGGGACTTGAGTGCCTGGGATGCGGCCAATGGTCTGGTTCCGCCCGGTGCCCGTGCTAATGATCTGCAATTTCTTCGCGACGTCATTGACCGCAGTCAGTCTCAGCTCCGTATCGATCCAGAGCGCATTTATATGATCGGTCACTCCAGCGGCGGCATGATGACTTACCTTGCTGCCAGCCAGATGTCAGACAAACTGGCAGCCGTCGGCATTGTCAGCTCCGCGATGAGCGGCAAAGAGCCCAAGCCCAAATTCCCTATATCTGTAATTGCCACGCACGGCACTGATGACGAAGTCATACCTATTAATGGTCTGAAGAATGTACCACCAATACTTACAGAACTCGGTATTCCAACATTCAACACACCGCAGTTTGCCACAGATTTTTGGAGGAGGCAAGACGGAATCACTGCGCCAGGCACCATTGAAAAGGATAAAGATGTAACTCTCAAACACTTTGAAAATACACGAAATGGGACTGCAGTCGATGAGCTTACATTGCAAAACAGTGGCCATACTCCGGACGAGAAATTTCATGTCTATGACAGAATCTGGGATTTTCTCAAAAAGCATCCAAAGGCATCCGGCAATACAGCACCATCAAATGATCCAAAAGATCTGGTGGATATGAGGCCAAATCCGCTTCGACACATCGCTGAAGATATCCAAAAGCGCGGTGCCGACGGCATCGCCGAAGACGTCTCGAGAATATGCACAGAGGTGGTCAGCCTTCCTGATGGTTCTATTTATCCCTCCAATCTTTTGAACGGTGTCGAAGAAAAACTTGGCAGCAAACTAAAAAACCCGGTCACTGATTTCATCGAAAATAGCAGCGAGCTTTCCAAAAGCGGCCATCACATTCAGCTGAAAACAAGCAAGCCAACACAATTTCCAATTGATGAGAATGTAGGTATCGGCTCAATTCAATCGCTCGATTTGAATAATGTCGAGTTCAATGTCGACAGTGTCAAAGGTAACCCTCAGATTAGCAATATCAAGGGCATTTCCCTAAACGGCCGAGTGCTGGGACAAGACCTCACGACCAAGCTCAATGAGCTTACCGACAAAAAGGACGACAAGGGCCGCCACACATACAACTTCAATTTGGACAACCCCCTGCCAAAACCACTGAGAATGCTCATGTTTGCTCCTTCGACTGTAAACCTGGGAGTGCAGATTGATGCAGGTGGAAATGTAGAGATCGCAAACCAAAGTGAATTTAAGCAGAACCTTTTAGGGAGCAATCCTATTACACGCGGCTACATCGACGAGTTTAGCGATGCAGCAACCTGCTTGAGAAATCCGTCTACCGAAGTCTTGCGGCATCTGCGGCGCGATGTCGGTATAACAGGATCATTCATGGCGCTCGGTGCCTTTGCCCCTCGATACAGAATTCCCATCAGCCTGATCGGTGGATTGCTGGGCGCTCCCGCAGCTGTTCACTTCTTGCATGAAACATTCGAATAATCACTCAAACTCAAGCAATCATAAACCAACTATGCAACTAGAAACAAAACGACTGATTTTACGCAGATGGCGCGACTCCGACATTGAGCCGTTTGCACAAATGAACTCTAACGACAAAGTGATGGAATATCTTGCGAACAAACTAAATATGGATGAAACCATCCGCATGGTGGAGCGTATCGAAGCAAGTTTCGACACAAACAATCTAGGGCTCTGGGCCCTGGCACTCAAAGAAACAGGCGAGTTTATCGGCTTTGCGGGTCTTAGTCGCCCGACCTTTTATACCCATTTCACGCCCTGCATAGAAGTGAGTTGGAGAATAGACGCTGCCCACTGGGACAAAGGCTATGCACGCGAAGCTGGAAAGGAGGTGTTACGGGACGGCTTTGAAAGGCTTGGACTTTCAGAAATAGTCTCCTTCTCTGCCGCTGCCAACGCCAGATCAATTAGGGTTATGAAAGAACTGCATATGCAGTCCGCTCAAGAAGATGACTTTCTTCATCCGCTAGTAACACAAATATCTCTCAAGCGGCACGTCTTGTTCAAAATTGCCGCACATGCGTGGTGGGTGCGCAACATAAATGAATTGAAAAATTCGCTGGCAAATCTGTGCCGCTCCTCATGACGGCGCATCTACAGAAAATTCACAATTTATTCCGGACTAAATCCCACTGCAAACCCGACACTAACAGTGAACTAAAGTATCCGGACAGCGGTATTAGTTTTCACTAAGTCAATTAAGTCTTTCATGGATGCAATTTCGGAGTAAATATAATGCCACCCTTCGGTCTCGAAAACTCGCTCTCGCCGGCACCTGGGCCATCCCCGTTGCAGCCTGACCAGAGTCCAATGCAGCTCCGGCAGCAAGCGCCGGGACAGAATATAAACCAATTGGCGGAAGCTCCGGTTGCACTTCCTGCCGGTTTCGATCGAACCACTCAAACGGTCAAGCAAATAGAAAGCGAGCTGGGAAAAAAAGGGACACTTGAACTTGATGATCATGTCAGAGACGAGATTTTTCAATCTCTGAACGGCCTACGCACAAAAGACCCTGAGTTTGCTAAAGACCTGATCATGATCAATGCTCGTCTGCAGCATGATGGCTTTTTGCCGAATTTGTTTATCACGGATAATCAACCAGGCAGGCCGGTTGATGCCAACAAGCAGATTGGTCCGAACAGCAAAGACGGTTTTCATCTCGACGAAACAATCGCTCCCCCGGCACCAACGGGAGGACAAATAGACACTGCGCCTCCCGAGCATGAAAGCCCACCGCCTGGAGAGGGGCAAACCGACTGGCATGAAAGTAATCCGGGCAATCCTGCCGGCAGTACGGGAGAGCAACCAAATATAGGCGGCAGCACTCCGATAGAGGGCAGCTCTGTAGAGAGCAATCCCGTCCAAGGCGGGGCTTTGGGCACTCCCGAATTAACAGCCCAAATAGAGCAGGCATTGAAACTGCTCAATGCCGAAAGAGCGGCGCAAGGCTTGCCCCCCATTGAAAGCACACCTGAAAATATGAACGCGATTTTGCAGATAATTCAGCACGAAAGTGGTGGCAATCCGAATGCACAAAACAATACCGACAGCAATGCTGCAAAAGGTGATCCTTCTAAGGGCTTGATGCAGACAATCGGTGCCACCTTCAGCTCTTATCACGTCCAGGGGACGAGCAATAACATCTTTGATCCGGTAGCTAATATAGCGGCTGGAGTGAATTATGCAGTGAACAGACATGGCTCGCTGGAGAATGTGCCAGGCGTAAAAGCGATTGCTTC
>CAZHEZ010000137.1:0-22105 GCA_964531315.1 uncultured Candidatus Obscuribacterales bacterium
ACCGCAGGTTTACTTACATCCAGAATTGGTTCGTGTCAGTCTACCTGAACGAACCGGAATTTTTGTTGGTTGGGAACTGATGAACAGGTCTTGGAGCAGTTCGAGTTCGGCCATGAACCCGAACTGCTCCTTGAGAGTCTATTTAGCCAAGAACTCAGGCGAAAGCGCAGTGGCAGACGGCGTGTGTTGTCCGCACGGGACAAACGTGCACGCCGCTCAAAACTCGCTTGCCGGCACTTCCGGACCGCTGTACTGAGAAAGCGGTCGGAAGAGCTTGTTGTCCTTGAGCTGCTCGATGATGTGTTCGCCCCAACCGATGATGCGGCTGGTGCAGAAGGTCGACGAGTAGAGCGTGCGAGGGATGCCCACGTGCTCGAGGGCGACAGCCGTCCAGAATTCCACATTGACGCGCAGGGCGCGGACTGGCTTGCCGGTGGAAAGGGCCTTGGCGTCAGCCTTGGCTTTGAGGGCGGCCAGGATTTCTTCCTCGACCTTGAGGGCCAGGGTGATGCGCGGCCCGTTCTGTTTCTGGGCGACCCCACGCAGGCACAGAGAGCGCGGGTCGTCGGTGCGATAGACGCGATGACCGAAGCCCATGATGCGGCGCCCGGCAGACAGCTCTGCCTGGGTCCAGGCGGCGGCATTTTCAGGGGTGCCGATAGAATCGAGCATATCGAGAACAGGACCCGGTGCACCGCCGTGCAGAGGTCCCGAAAGGGTGCCGACCGCTGCCGTGATGGCAGCGCCGACATCGGCGCCGGTAGACGCCGTCACTCGACCGGAGAACGTGGAAGCGTTCAGACCGTGGTCGATGGTGAGGATGAGATAGGTCTCGACGGCGCGCAAGTCGTCGACTAACGGACGCTTGCCGGTAACGCCCCAGAGATAGCGTTCGGCGTAGCCCTTGTTGTTGTGCTTGCGGACTGGTGCCTTGCCCGTATGGAGAATTTCCACAATGGACGGCGCCAGAGCCTGTAACTGCAGCACTTCAGCTTCCACTTCCGGGACGTTGCGGTTCAGCCAAGGCTTGAAGCCGCGGTGGCAAGCGATTGCCGAGATGGCGGTGCGGAATGCCGAAAGCGGCTCGGTGCCGCGGGCATGCTTGACCAGAGTCACTTCAGCGCGGGAAAGCTTGCCGAGACCTTCAACCTTGACGCGGAAAGCGGCCAATTCCTCAGCTGAAGGCAGGCGACCTTCGTGCAGAAGAAACCAGACTTCCTCGACGGTTTTTGTCTCCGCGAGCCTGACAGCATTATGCCCCGAGAAGATCAGCTTGCCGGCTGTGCCATCCACATGGCTCAGGCGCGTTGCACAGGCGATGACACCTTCCAGCCCAGCTGAGAAAGTGGTAGTGGGATTGTTCATGTTTTAGCTCCTTGGTGTTTCTCATGTGGAGAAACAAGCTGCAGGCACGGGCGAGCGATTTCGCAAATGTCTGCAAGCTCCGTCTGAAACTCGCTCACTTAACTTCCAAAAAACCAGAGCCTTGATGAGTGTTCGAAACCCGGCTGCTTGAGCAGTCTTGAATTGGGTGGGAAACGAAAGGCTGTGCTTGGTGTAGTGGGATGAAAAGCGGGCGGAATAAAGAAAAGAAACATCATGAGCTAACACAAGCAAAAGACTGTATTCAAGAGACTCAGTTAAATAGAGTGATCGCGCGCCTTTTACCAGGTTAATCAAAGAGTTTAGATATCAAGATAAAAGTGCTGAATAGTCCGTGAAATAAGCACTTTGAACTATTGCTATGATGCCAAGGTAGCGCAACTGTGCGGTTGGTTGTCCGAAAAGTGAGCCCGCGCTCTAATTTAGCCTCGCCCTGTCCTGCAAATCATTTGGCTATTTTTGCTCCGAAAAATTTGAAAAATTTCGGAGCAATTCAGGCAGTCCGAAAATGAGGGAATTGTGGGTTTCTTATTAGCGTAAATAGTATAAGCAAGCAAAAAAGACAGCGAAACCGACCTCCGGCAAGGTGGTTCCGCTGTCGCATAAAACACCAGGCTACAAGCCAGCCTTGAAGTCCTGACTAGTCTTTCTTGCTGGCTTGTGCAGAACGCAGTCCAGCCGTCAGGCGGGTGTCGCTGCGCAGGGCGCCGAGGGCGGCATGGGCAACGGCGACCGGAAGGGATTCACTTTGCACACCGGCGGCAGAGAGATCTGCGGCCAGTTTGCTCAGATTGGTGAAGTTGAAGGTGCCGGCCAGCTGGACGGCTGCGTTGTCGACCACGCTGTTGCCGACCTGAAGGGCTACCGACTTGAGCCGCTCGGCATAGTTGCCCTGAGCCTTCAGAGCCTTGTGGGCATCGAAAGTGCGGCGATTCGGGTAGAAAGGACCAACCGATTTGGCGTCCTCAGCCGGGGCGAGAAGATGCAGTGCCGGTGCCACATCAGCATTGCGGCTCAAGGCGCTGATAATGTTGTCGCTGACGGCGAAATCATGGTAAACACTGCCCGGGCGGAAGCCCAGGGTGTTTTTGAGCACGATCAGGTCGTCGGCTTTGACGCGGACCAGATGGGCGAAAGTGCGGATGGAGAGCCGGTCGTCCGGGCGGGTTTCCGTATAACCGGCCTCGCTCAGATTCTCCATGTAGAACTCGCCGTAGAATTCCAGAGGATTGGCGTCGGTCTCTTCGCCAGTGTCGTCGATCGCTTCATTGGCCATGGCTTCGAGGGCTGCTTTAAGGGGCAGTTCAAAACCGGGCAGAATGGTGTTTTGTTGCTTGCTCATTGAATTTCCTTGGGTTCTTGTGGGCTCTGCCGACCAGCTCAACAGAAGTGATGCACTTCGGTTCTACTGGGTGATGGGCGCTCAGTTTCAAGCCTTTCCGTGCAAAGTCTTTTCCATTTGCGACGGGCGTTCATCCGATGAGATTCCTCACGGTGAATGTCTGCAGATTGGTGCGGAGATAGGAAAAGCGGAAAAAACTTTGAAGGGAATGGAATTGAGGACAAAGGCAATCTAGCCGATTGGCATAGGCTGATTTCTTCGCTTGTCACGAAATGCAGGCTCAGCTTGGATGGGCTTAATCATGCTTTAGTTTGCGTGTCTCGCGCTAGTCATTGTGTTCACTACTATTTTGGTTGCTTGCTTAACACGTACTCAGGTTTTGGAGCCATTTTGCATTCAGAAAAGAACCAGCATGGCAGGGTCTTTTTCACGTTTTACTATGCAACGTAATAGAAACTCATAAAAAAGCAAAGCACCAAATATGGTGCAGATCATTTTTTCTGTTTCCGTTTCTGTTGGGGATGGGAACTGACGTCCCCATCCCGCATATTCTGAAGCTTACTTCGGCATGAGCAACCACCAGGCTGCCCAGAAGAGGGCCAGAGCGATCACCACTGGCAAGACCGCAGCGCTGAGCGCAAACGACAGGGCGATGCCGATCAAAAGGGCTGCCCCGGAGCCAGTGAAGAGGTTGGACTTGATGACGTAGTCATGTCTGAGATGCGGACGAAACTCTTGTGTCATCACGATCCAGACCGATTCCAGTGCGACCATGGCAGCCAAGACGGGAAGGAAGAAGGCGCCCAGGAAGTAGCAGGCGATCAATCCTCCGCTCAGCCCGACGACTGCGGCTTCGATGATGTGAGATTCTCTGCACTTCAACATCTGCTTGGTGCTGAAGTCGCGGTAGGCTCTCATTGAATGAAACTGGGAAGATGATGGGGCGGCAAACATACGCCGGCCGAGGAAGGAGAA
Source organism: uncultured Candidatus Obscuribacterales bacterium (assembly GCA_964531315.1). Lineage (GTDB taxonomy): Bacteria > Cyanobacteriota > Vampirovibrionia > Obscuribacterales > Obscuribacteraceae > QKMZ01. The sequence continues at coordinate 3,701 of CAZHEZ010000137.1, forward strand.
GAAGGACACCTCGGCTACAAAGGCGATGGCGATGGAGATGAGCATTTCCATGTTGGGAAATCCTTTTCTCGTTGGCGTTTCTTTTTGGCGACTGTCGAATCGATAGCCGCGTTGCGGTTTGGCCGGGAGTGAACAAGCAATCCGGGCGAAGATGAACGGACCGAAATCGAGCTAATTTGATGGATGCGAGTTAGGCTCGCTGGCCAGCAGTGGCTTCAATCTGGCAAACCAGGTGTTCGCGTGCCGCCGTCCGAATGCGCTCGAAAGACGACTTGGCGATGTTGAGAGCCAGATTGCGCACTTGCGCAGGCTCATCGACACCGAAGCGATGCACGACATTGTGGCCGAAATTGCCGTAGGCGCTCCTCATTGAACGACCATAGAGCGCCCATTCATTGACGAGACGCTCGTTCATGAAGGGGTCGGCGGCGATGGTGGCATCCAGTGGTGCCAACGCGGCGTCGAAATCGTCTTGCGCACTATTGCCTTGCACAGCGCCTTCAACCCATTTGAACAGGTCCGAGACGGCCGATAGAAGCAGGACATGCGAGTCGACAAGATTGACGACGCGAACCTTTTGGGACTGCTGCTGGGAAGATGTGGTCATTAATCCATCCTTAGATTGTTGAGACTGAATGCGATTGCTGCACCACCTCTGAAAGTGCTTGACCGCACTGTTTCAGAAGTGGTGCAGTGAAATGAAGCGGCTTGAAAAAGAGCGCTTCTCAGGCGATCAATGCGGGTTCTTAATGCGTCGCTCCTGGATCTATTAAGCCAGGATCGCTCGCCATCCGCTCCGGGCAGGCAGCTCGGAGTCAATCTGCTGACGCTGCTCGGGCAGGTTCTCCATGGTTATGTCGTTGCCGTCATAACGCAGTCGAACTGAGTCGGTGATTTCTTCCTGCCACTCACGAGCACCAAGCAATCCGGCAAAAAAACCGGGCCAGCGCGTGAATTTGCGGGTCAGGGAAAGAACGGCAGTACCGCCCGGTTGGACGGAAAGCAAAACCCGCCGGTATTGCTCATACATGCCCATGCCTCTGTATTCGTCGACGTTCTCGTCGTGGATGACAGCGGCCTGCTGAATCTCGACACCATAGGCGACGCCGCACGGGTCATCGCCGTCCAAATTGAAACTCGACTCGACGAAAACGAGGGCGCACTGGTCGTTGTCGTTTTCCTGAGCGGAAAAGACAAGCTTGCCGGCGCGCTTCTCCACGTCGGCGAAGACGAGCTTGTCGCCAAAGGTGGAGTTTGTCCGCTTCAGTAGCGACTCGGCGAATACGACCGGCACTTTGAATGCATTGAGCAGATTGGCGGACAGCGAGATGCCGCGGCTATTTCCGTTGTAGCACTTCATGAGAATATTCCTTGATTATGGCTGCGCGTGAATGCGCATAGTGAGCAATTGAAAGGAGAGACTCCCTCCGTTATTGCTTGTAGATGTTCGGACGCCAGACTGCCGGGAGGATGACGCCCGCGACAGAAAGCAGTCCGCCAATGATGCCCAGAGCGGGGTGGTAAGTCCAGCCGACGATGGCGACAGGCAAGGCGATTGACGCCGTCCCCAGAATGATGATCAGCCAGCGAATTACAGGAGGCATCGTTTTTCCTTTCCGGTGCAATCGCCTCACTTTGAGAAAGTCGGCACAAGCATAAGACTTAGTTGCCGGCTTGTGTGAGGCGAGTGAGGATGTCCGGAAGAGCCTGGTCGGCTCCGCCAGTGTGTATTTCCTTGAACGACCAGTGGAACTGGTTGGCCGGCGTGATGTTCACCCAGATCGTTTTTACGCCTGAGTAGAAGCGCTTTTTGATGTCGACGATACTCTTTGCCGGTTGGACCTCGAGGGTCGTTCCAACCACAAGCAGCGTTCCGCACTCTTTCATGAGCTTTCTGGCGGCGGCGACATTGTCTACGTTGACGTTTTCGCCGAAAAGCACCACATCCGGGCGCAGATGGTGCCCGCACAGAGTGCAGACAGGCAGCGCCTCTTTGTGCGGTGCCTGATCGTCAAATGGAACCAGTGTGCACTTGGGATTCGTGCATCTGGTTTTCATGACGTTGCCATGAAACTCGATGACGCCTTTGCTTCCGGCCCGCGTATGCAGACCGTCGACGTTCTGCGTGACGATGTGCAAACTGTAGCCCTCGGGCAGATTAGTTTCCGCCTCTGCCAGAGCGATGTGAGCGCGGGTGGGTTCGGCCTGTGCGATTTGGGCGCGCATGCCACCCCAGTGATCCCAGCTGAAGCGCGGATCTGTTTTCAGCGTCTGAGCCTCAGCCGCCTTGACGATGGCTGTGTCGTTCCACAATCCATTCGGACCTCTGTATGTTCTCAGACCGGCAGAAGCGGAGATGCCCGCGCCGGTGAAAACGACGATTTTCTTAGCGTCGCGCATGGGTATCTCCATTCTGGTTGGGGGTTTCAAGTGAGCTGGGAAAGTCTACGCATATGTTTGTGCGCCGATTGCCCGACCGGTTGGAAGAAGCCTTCCGGCATTCATTTCAGACCGTACAATCGAGAAGAACTTCGGTTTAATTCCAAAGGTCTGCTGGATGGAACGATGAGAAAGAGCGAACCTGACACTGTTGATGGTGGCATTTATGAGAGGCGGGCCATGGTCCGCTTCTCGGTTTTCATCCGCTTTACGGTTCTGGCTTCTCAGAGATTGGACTGGAATTGTGCCGGAGCCGGACCGATGATATCGATCGGTCTGAGCGCATTGGTTCCCCAGCCGAGAATGGCTGCCAGAATGACTAAGGCTGCAGCCGCCAGAAGAATTCGTTTTGTATTCATAGTCTTTCTCCTTTCGGTATTTTTTCGATTGTTAGATTCGGTAATTAGAATCAGTGATTAGAATGAAGCCAACCCCGATGCCAGAAGAAAAAGCATCAGGCAGGCAAAACTGATGACGCCTGTTGTGATCACTGCCGTCTTCAGTCGGTCAGTGAACGTTAGGCACAGGCAGGCGACGACAGCTGTGAATACGGCGCTCGGTACAACCGCCATCTCCGAGACGAGCACGAGCATTAAGCCCAGTTGGTGACCGGCTCGGGCAGGAGGGTCCAGCCATACCAATAGATAGCCGACCAGATAAATGACGACGATTTGGCAGGCGAAACCGGCTGCCCAGGCGCGAGTGAATTTGGTAAACCAGTCGTGAGACGGCATTTCGTTCTCTGTGTTTGTGTTGCAGGATATTCATGAATTCAAGAAGGCGAATCCACTATGAAAGGCGGGCCGTGGTCCGCTTTTCGATTCGCAATTGCAGTGGCACTCTCAGTGCAACCCTATATCGATTGACGGCAACATGCCGGAGCTCAATAGAATGAAGACAAAGACGATGCCCAGATTGACTGCAGCTGACGAGAGCACCGACTTTCTCGAATTAGCAGCCAGGGATCCGCAGACAGCGGCGATAATTCCACTCCCTATCGCCAGGGGCACAAGCATAATCAGGGTCAGGAACAGCATCAGTGCTCCCTGGCTGCGGACGGCGTCGGGAAATTGTACGACGTTGACAAGAATCTCGCCTAAGATGAACGGAAAGGCAATCAGGCATGCCACGCCGGCAGCCCAGGCCAGTATGAATTTGGTAAACCAGTCGGTATGCATGTTTGAACTTCTTTCGTTGTTTTTCTCCCCTATTGAGCGCAATCTTGCGACCGCGCTCAATGTTTTTGCACACTGCTGTCCGCACCGATGAGGAAGCCGCCACGCTAAGCGATGAGGACTTCCTGATCGCAGGGATCAGAAGTAACTGGGATACCAGCAGTTGCCGCCGGACGTCACGACGCCGTATCCCGTGCTGCAAGAATACTTCTTCTTGTGGGCAGCTTCGTACTCAGCGGCGGTGAAGCCCGGGCGAAGCCCATACTGATCACGCAGCACGGCAGCCTCCGATAGTCCGCGCGCAATGAGCAGTTCGGCAGAAGTCCAGTTGTCGTTCAGGTCGTATTCGTCGCGCATTTCGTTGATGGCTTGCTGGGCCACCTGAGTGCGTAATTCGCTCTCGCTGAAGTGAGCAGACAAATGCCAATCATGGATGATGTAATTCAGGGACTCTTGCCCGAGCGCCTTAACCATGTCGGTGTCAGTGAAATTGGCGGGCAATGAAAGAGCCGCGAGATGACTGTATTTCCAGGCATCCTTTTGCAGAGCGTCAAGCAGATCTGCCGCGGTAAAGCCCACTTGCAGACCACTATACTTGGCATACTCGTCGGCTCTGTGTTTGCCGATAGCAACAACAAGCTCCGCATGCGAAGCGTTTCTGGCATAGCCGGCTTCGAGGCGAATCTGGGCGGCCTCTTTGGGCCCGGCGGCGGCGACCAGATCGCTTTGCACGAAATCGTTGGGCAGGCGATAGCGGGTGGCCAGTGATTCCGCTTGCTCTTCGCCGACCACACGTGCATAGTCGTCATATGAAAAAAGGACCGGCAGTCCGGGGTGGTGTGATGCTCTGTCGGCAGCATCATTAATAGCCAGGGCGCGAATGTAGTCATCGCGAGTGAAGTGGGTGGGTAAGCCGTAACTCTTCATCAGTTTGGCAACTTGCTTGGCGCCGCTATTGGCGATGATGTCGTCGGATGTGAAGTTCGGGCCAAGATCGTACTGGCTACGCAGTCCCAGTATCAATGATTCGGCGACGGCTGCGCCGTAATCGTCAGCAGAGAAGGGCGCCGTCAGACCATATCTCTTCTGGAAGTATGTTTCTTCATCGCTTTCGGAGGCGACGATAACAGCACTTTCCGACTGGAATGTCAGTGTCCATGGAGCCGGCTTGCCGGTGGTGCCGGCGGCTTGCGCCAAGACCGGAGCCGTCAATGAAAGTGAAAGCAATGCAGTTGCTGCCGCTATTGCCAGGGCGGTGAAAAACTTCGTCTTCATGGGAATGAAGCCTTTTCGAATGGTGTTTCGTTTGCTGTGCTTCGTCTGGAAGCGTTTGGGTAAAGCGCTCGCAATTGACCATCAATTGCCGGGCGCCGAAACAATAGGAAAAGCGGTCCGTGGTCCACTTCTCAGTTCGAAAAGAAAATCTTCAGCAAACAAGTTTCTTCTTCTTTTTTGTCTTGTCTTGTCTTGCCTGGTTTTCTCAAGTTTGTTTTTCAGGTTGGGGCGGGCCAATTCCCGCCCCAACTAATTTCCAGGTCTTTCAAACTCAGCCGAACTGTTCGTCCAGCCGAGCGAGCTGCTCTTTGTAGGCAGCATCGACGCCGAGGTGGCCGCAGATGCGTTCGGCGACAAGCTCGAGGCGACGTTGAGCTTTGCGCAGCTGCCTGTCTTTGGCTCGCCAGGCATCTTCATGCCGCTTGAGCTTTTCCTCGCCTATTTTGGCGCGAGCCTCATTGATAGGAGCCCACATGGCCTTGCTTTCCTTGTCGGCGATTTGGCGAAGGGCCAGGTTGGCCTCATCGAATGCGGCTTGGGCAGCGACAACCGCTTCGGAGTCGGCGGCCGCACCAGTAGATTGCAGCGTCCTCAGGGCAGTGGCTGCCGTCTGATAGCTGTCCTGATACGGTTTGATAGCCGCCTCGTAGGCGCCGGACGCTTCCTGGTTGACCTTGAGCCAGGCGTCGATTTCGTCTTTGATGTCGGCTATCGATGCGTTGAATTCCGCTTCGGTTGCCGACGCCTCGTTCAAATAGGCAGCACGGGCAGCCGTCACTTCGGTGACGTTCTCCTCAGTGCGCCCGGACTGCATGTCGGCTTCGCAGCTCTGGCACTTGTCCTTTTCCAGGGCACAGCAAACGCAGTATGCGTAAGCCGAATAGGTAGTGAGCGTGCAAGTTTTGCAGGCGTGAGCGCTGCCTTGTAAGGCGCCGCCCCTGCACTTATTGCAGAGAAACTGCATGACTTTTCTTCTTTCCTTTGGTGGAAAAGAAACGAGAACCCCGCCCCGGGGCATTTGTGAAAATGCCGCCCGGTGCGGGGCCCGAACTCTTCCGGTCTATGGAAGGAGCAAAAGCTTGTTCCTTCCGCTTCTTGTTATTCGGCGGGCCGGCTTGCCGGCGCCTCCTTGTTTGCAGCCGCGGGTTGGGCGGCCCTGACGGTGAGCGTCACCTTCTTGGATGGGTCGCTGAAGGTGCCGACCTGGTGTCCTTTGCGCAGCGATGCCGCTACGACCGAGTCGAGGACGGTGCGCTTGTAGTGCGTCACGTCCAGCGAAATCGGCTCACCGCCGGCATTGCCGAGCAGTGTCTGCACTTGCTTGCCGAGATGGCGCGAGTGCTTGTAGTGTTCGATCAGATCGTCGAGCAGCTTGGCTAGCGTCTGCCCGAGCCAGGCGCCCAGGAAGACGGCGGCGGCTACAGACATGTCCTTGAGGACGAACCACGAGTAAACACCTGTGGCTGCAAGCGCAAGCGCGATGACGATATAGATGACGGCGCGCTTGGAGCGCCCCCAATTCGTCCTGTCCAGAAGGAGCAGGAGGAAGGTGACGCCGGCTGCTGCGCCGAGCGCAATCAGCATTGTGATGGGATCCATGTGGACCTCTCTTGTCAATTGCGGGTACCGTGAAGGTCTAACATGCAAAGATGATGTAGACGATCATGGCGATGGAGAGCCAGAACATAGCCTGGCCCATTAGGTCTTTTCGCTTCACGGGCTTTTCCCCGATGAGGTTAATCGGTGATGGCCGGCCAATCAGCAACTGGCTGACGCCGGCGAAGCGAAGGACGGAGCGGCTTTGCAAGCTTTTTTGAACTGCATGGAAATGGCGGGTTTTGCAAGATTGGCAATTTCCGCCCGCTCGCTTGCCCTACTCCGGGGCGGCGAATGCCGCCAGACATCGACGTTTTACGGTCGATGGCGAGATCGTCTCGGCAGAAAAGACTTCTGTTTCTCTGAGGCGATTTCGTCATCGATCGAATATTTCCTGAAGCAGGAATTTTCGAACTCCGATTCTCAGAGGAGAAATTTGTTTCCACATCCCCGCCACCATCGACTGCAAATGTCGATGGCGGCATCGTCTTTAGTGTGTCCGACTGTCTACTGAGTCCGACTGTCTACTGAGTCCGACTGTTCTACTGGGCCTGCCAGCGTTACTGGTAGAGCTCGTGGATCAATTTGGGCGCGCTCACGGCATTTTCGCTGAATGTGAATGCCGTTTCTACCGCCTTGACACAGCTGTCCAAATCGGCGGCGCTGTTGGCGTGGATGGTGGCAACTTTTGCACCGCCCTCAACCTGGTCGCCGATTTTGGCATTGAGCACGATGCCCACAGCCAGGTCGATTTTGCCGTCGGCTGTGCGCGGGGACGACATCGCCTTGCCGGCCAGAGCGATTTTCATCGCATCGACGGACTGGACGAAAAGCAGCTTGCCGCCCGGCGCTTTGACCTCGGCCGTCAATGTAGCTTGAGGCAGCAATTGCCGGTCTTCCAGTATGCGCGCATCGCCGCCCTGGCTTTCGATCAACTGGCGAAACTTGGAGAGAGCCTGGCCGTTGTCCAGCAGTTCTTCCAGGTGAGCGACGGCGGCTGGACGATTTTCGAATCGACCAGCTTTCAGCAATGCCAGTGAACCGAGATAGAGACAGAGCTCTCTCAAGTCCGCCGGACCTTGCCCCTTGAGCGTTTCTAATGCCTCGATTACTTCCAGGCTGTGGCCGACCGCAAAACCGAGCGGCTGGTCCATGTTGGAAACGACGGCCACGGTCGGCTTACCTAGACGTTTGCCGATTTCCACCATGGTTTGCGCGATGGCGCGGGCCCGTTCTGCCGTGTCCATGAAAGCACCCCGGCCTGTTTTTACATCCAGGATGATCAAATTGGCGCCGGCAGCCAGCTTTTTGCACATGACGGAAGCCGAGCCCAGCCCATTATGGTCGACGGTGGCCGTCTCGTTGCGCAGCTTGTAGAGCTTGCCGTCGGCCGGTGCGAAATCGGCCGTGGTACTGCCGATGGCGGCACCGATTTTTTGCACCTGGGCGATGAAATCAGCTTGCGAGAGGTTGACATTGAAGCCGGGAATGGCTTCCAGCTTGTCGAGCGTGCCGCCTGTGTGTTCCAGTCCGCGTCCGGAGAGCTTGGCCATCGGCAAGCCGGCGGCGGCAAGCAGGGGCACCAGGACCAATGTGGTCTTATCGCCGACGCCGCCTGTGCTGTGTTTGTCGCAGACCACGTCGCCGAGGGCGCTTAGATCGAGCACGTGGCCCGAGCGGGTCATGCAGTCGGTCAGTGCCGTGGTTTCGTCGATATCCAGCCCTTTCAAATACGCAGCCATCAGCCACGCAGTCAGCTGGTAGTCCTTGATCGAGCCGTCCATGACGCCCCGGATAATCCTGGCAATTTCTTCGGCTGAATGAGCTTTGCCGCTGCGTTTGGCGGCGATCAGGTCGGTAATTTTGTCCATAGTTTTATCCTTCCATGTTCGACAACTATGAATCAGGGGTAGATTACATACGATTCAGTTCCAGCTAGATGCCTTAGAACCGGCAGTGGCACTTGTCTTCGGCGAAGCAGAGTTCGACAAGGTCCAAAGCGGCCTCCATAAAACTGAGTTCCTGGACAGTTTCCGTTCCTCTCGATTAGTGCATCAGGTGGCTGTCTTTATTTCTGATCGTGCTCTCACCGGCAGCTCTGGGCCGCAGTTTGAAACTTGAGAAATGCCAAATGCGCTTATTTGGTGAGGGTTGGAAGAAGGACTGGGGAAGTTAGTGATACTTTCGGGATAACACAGAGAAAGAGAAGCTAAATAGTAAAGTGTCGCTTTACAACCGTGCTTTACTTGGCTTAAAACCATTGCGTGCGCAAGGTTTTCGGACTTTTATCAGTTTCTGCTCATGTCTTGATCTCTCCTAAAACACAGTATGTTCTGGTTTTTCTGGCCGGAAAAACGATTTTTCTTCATTCTCGTTTGTGCCTCATGCGAGATGCGCTAGATTAGCCAATTCTTCATCAGCAGGGCAGCTGAAGCGAATGTTCGGCAGGCTGACATTGGACTGTCGGATTGAAATTTTGTGGACTGACATTTGCTCTTTTTTGCAACCGGCTCGAAAAGATCACCGGGCCAAAAATCGACATTCACTAGAACGAATTTGCTTTTTTGTGCAGCCGAAAAACCAAGCTGAGAATGTCCCTTGCGCAGCCGCATTAATCGAGTTTCGCTGAGAGGGCAGCCAATTTGAATTGATGTTTTTTGAGATGTTAAGGCAGACGCAGCCGGAGTAGTTTTTGAAAGCGGGCGACAGCTTGTCTCTTGATGGCTGAAAGCCTGATGAACTCAGAGTTGTAACTGGTTGTAAAGGGGTTGTGTAAAGCACTAGTTTATACGTTCTAAACCAGACTTCTGGTAGCAAAAAGTATCTTCTATTGTACTTTCCATTCTTCGAGCCAAAAAAACCAATACACCCGACATAGAGCTGCTTTTACAGGCCTCTAGCTACAGCGAAAGCTGTATGGTCGGAAACAGTTTGGATTTTGGCTCGTTTGCATGGCTGGTGCGATGCGTGGATATGTCAACTAACAATTTGAAACGGAGAATGAAACATGACGTTTTCCATCGTAGTACCTACCTCGAGTGTCATTGCCGTCCAGCCGAACGACCCCTACAAGGTGTGCGTCATCGAGCAGAACGGCAAGCACAAGGGCAGGCTGACGCTGGTCGGCGGCAAGGTGATCATGCCCAAGCAATCGCACCTCGAGTGCGCGCTTGAGGAATGGGACCAGGAAGCCGGCGGCAAGCAAGCCAAGCTCCATGACGTGGCCCTCTGGGCGATCAAAACCGACGCGCATTCGGACGTTCGTCCGGCTACGCTCGGCAAACTCACCCATGACCTCTGCCCGGCTGGTGAGCGCTCGCTGCCTGTCGTCGGCCATTATGGCGTGCCGGATTATCTCTACCTGGCCAAGGTGGAAGGTGAGCCGTACCCGCTGGATGGCGAAGCCAAGTCGTGCATCTTCATCGATGTGCGCGACGTGCCGTGGACCGAGACCGAGGCCGAGAGCCGCTACGGCGCTCAGCATGACCTCATCCTCATGGTCTACCGCCTCTGGCTGTCCGGGCGTCCTGTCGATATTGCCGACCTGGCGGATTTCCGCGCTCTGCGCGCCAATCTCCGCGATCTGCTGGCGAATCTCAAGGACTGACCGCGGTCATGCCACTGTAACTGGTGCCGAGAACTTTTCATTGGCACCTCTCATTAACCGTGCGCAGCAAGGCGACTTGCCTATTTCCGCTGCGCGCCAATAAGAACTGAAACGGAGTTTGTATGTCCAAACTTATGGATATTGCTCACGCCATGAGGCTGGATGCCCACCTCGACCGCGTGAATGACACTGCGCTGCATTTGCAGCGGGTGTTGAGTACTTTGAAGGGCATCGGGCCGCAGGGAACATTCCTGGGTTCGCGTAAACTGGGGGATGGAACCCTCGAATATGACTGGCTGGCTGAAGTCTCACGGCTTCTGGCTCTGGTCGGCATCGCCTCCAAGACAGGCGGCGGTCCGGGACTCATGGAAGCACCCCACAAGGGTTGCGCCGACGCCGGTCGCATCGACCGCGCCGTGGCCGTGTGTGCCGACTTCCTGTCCACCGAAGAAGATATCAACCCATACGTCTCCAACGGTGGTCATGTCTTCAAGATGCCCGACTTCAATTCGCGTCACGACGGGCTCTTCTTCGGCTCGCTGTTTCACGGAGTGCTCTGGGGCAGGCTCGGAACCATGCATGAGCTCTACGACCTGCTCAACCGCTTGAAGCATGGACTTCTGTCCGGCGCTCCCGTCTACTTCATCGAACGTGACGGGTACTGGTCGCAGAAGAAGGACTTCCATACGCAGTCGCTGAGCGATGAGCTCGGACCGCGCATCAGTCCGGCTGACTATGACACCACCAAGATCGTCAACATCCTGGAAACGACGCCCGATGAATTCGTGCGTATGGTCCTGGTCGACATCGGCTTCGCGTCGTAAGCGAGGAGATGGTGGCGCTATGTTTAACTTCAGGCTGAATGAATCAGCCAATCATACCCCTACCGCAATGTGGTCACCTGGCGAAATCTTTGCTTCGCCGGGTGGATGGGTTCGATACCCATCAGGGGATCCGCCGCAGGGCGAAACTTGAAAAATCGGGGCAGGCAACCGCCTTTCTCCGATTTTTCTCTTGGGTATTTTAATACTATCGAATATCGTATAAAAATTGTCCGCGCCATTGAACTTTTTGGCCGCCAAATACGTACTAGAAATTACGCGGTCTGAGAAAAACCAGCCGCATTCCAAGACCTTGTGCTGGCCTGTTATGGGCTTATTTTCTCTTTTTTCTTTTGCTCCGAAAATTTTCAATTTTTTCGGAGTAATTTTCAAAACCCAGGAGGACTGATATGGGCGTTTTTAATCTTTGCAGAAAGTACGTAAACGAGCTACCCAAGGGGCAGATCTTTGTAACCAGAGAGCTTCTGACCTATGGACATCGTGACGCTGTAGACAAATGCACGCAAGCGATGGTTGGTGCGTCGATGATTAGGAGATTGGCTCGTGGTGTGTTTGTTCGCAATGACATCGGACTTGAATTGCCGAAAATTGAGGCGATTGCCGAAGCGAAGGCACGTGCCTTTTCAAAGCTCATCATTCCTTCCGTCTGCAATCAAGCTGCCGCACTTGGTTTGGAAAAGCCCAGAAAGCTTCGCAAGAAAGGAAACAAATTTGTCGAACCTAAACCACCGTATAACGGCACGGTGTTCTCGATACTGGGTACGACAAGCGAATTCTGGACAATACATGGCTATGTGAAGCTGCAGCATATTTCGGCGCGCAAATACTTTGTGGCACAGCAGAAGGTCGGTGAAATCATGGCTGGAATCTGGCATGCCAGCAAAGATGCTTCAGTGAATTTTCAGTCCATTTTGTGGAATGCAAATTTAACAACTGTTGAAAACAAACAGCTCCGGCAGCTCGCAGCCTGGGTTCCCGAGTGGATCCATGAGCACCTACGCGATGAAAATGCAGCCGGACGGATCCATGTACCTTGGCGCCTATATCCGCATGTTAAGCTGTCTTTCCCGGAGCCTCTAATGAAAGACGCAATCACTTCAAGAGTGAAGGAAAGCGCAAGTATCTATCGAATTGGTACTGAATATGGTGCCAATCCGCCAAAGACATTAAGTTGTGAAGATACGCTAGATTCGCAAGATCTGCTAGGTCTGCTAATTGCGTGTACTCAGGGTGAATACAATTTCAATTTGAAAGCCGGTCTCTTTTCATCAATGCCGGCGCTTGCACCGGCCTGATTGTCTGGGTCTTTGCAATCCAGGTTTGCTTGACATTGAGTACTTCATACGGAGCTTCTAAAAGGCTTAGATTCATAGCCTCTATTTATCTTCCTTCTTCAAGTCCTAAACCAATTCCCACAAAACAAAAAGCATATATTTCCCGCAAATAAAACAGCTTTAAAGCTGCCCGGGAAATGACTTCGTTGTTTGGTTGTGGTGGAAAAGCGCGCTAATAGCTGCCTTTCACAGCTGGCGCCGTTCAGGCATATCTAAAAATCTCTCGTTCTTCCTTCGTGGTGATCAAGCCATGAAGAGACTTTTGGAGATCTGTCATGAAGAGAAAAACCAAGCAGTCTGCTCGCGATAAGCCGGCAGGCAAGAATAGACCGCGTATCAATTCACTGCGCGGTGAATCTGCTTTTGTCATCAAACCGTTTTTGCAATTCGCTCCAGCAGCGGGCAAAGACGGTTCGGTGTCTATCGAGCTGGTCTGGATCGCTCACCTGAAACGCAATCTCTGGCAAGTGGAATACCTCCCTGAAGGTGCCACCGGCTGGACATCCTGCCCGGTTGAGAAGGTGGACAGCGTTACCATCAAGGACAATGAGTTCACTCGTTTTCGGGCCTCCTTGGCTGGACTTGCAGCGGGCAGCCGCTTCGAATACCGGGTTTTCATCTCCGGCCAGCAAATCTTTTCTGCCGCAGCTAAGGCTCCTCCCGGCCAAGGCTCAAAAACGCGTGTAGTGATTTTCGGCGACTTCGCCGATGGTGATCCAGAAGCGACGAAAGTCGCAAAAGGCGCTCACAAAGCCAACGGAGATCTGGTTGTTCTGGCTGGCGATGTTGTCTACAACAACGGGCTTTTCGGTGAATATCGTCGTCATTTCGATCCGGTCTACAATGGCGAAGGCGATAGAGGTGCACCGATCGGTCGCTCGGTAGTGACGGCGGCAATTCCGGGCAACCATGATGTTCGCATACCGGACCGTTTTGACTTCACTCAACACGCTAGCGAACAGGACCTGTTCGCTTTCTTTCGTGTGTTTCGCCATCCGGACAATGGTCCCAAGCTGCACGCCGGCAGCATAACGAAAATGGTGGAGCGAGAACGCACTGGACGCAAACTGCTGAAACTCTACGGAGCGGATTTCATCGGCAAGTCCAATTACTATTTCCGACAAGGTGACAGCTTCTGGGTTTTTCTGGACGCCAACGAGTACATGGACTGGCGCAATTTGGACCTCAAGAAGTGGCTGGAGAAAGCGCTCGGCAAAGGCAGCGATTGCCGGTGGAAGTTTGTCTGCTTCCATCAGCCCGGCTTCAACAGCGATGCAAAATACAAGCATGACACCCGCATGCGTGTACTTTCCCCAATCTTCGAAGCTTACGGCGTCGACATTGTCTTCAGCGGGCATTGCCACTTCTACGAGAGGAGCTATCCCCTCAAGTTCAAATTGAAAGTGGGCAAGGCTGGTAAGAAACTCAATCCTGAAGGCGAAATCGTGCTCGATAAGTGTTTCGACGGCATCAGCAACAAGAAGCCAAACGGCGTCATCTACATCGTTTCGGGCGCTGGCGGACTGCTGGTCAGTGACGATATGCGTCCTCTCACGCATGGGCTGTCTGAGTCCTGCTACAAAATCGGCGATCGACGCAATTCATTCACCGTTCTGGACCTGGATGGGAAGACCCTTACTCTCACCCAGACCGACACAGAAGGCGAAGAAGTGGATCGCTTCGTCGTCAAGAAAGATTGACTCCTGATGCGTGTCGCAGCTTGCCGCTGCGACACGCATCTTTTTTTGTGAGATTAATGATAAAGAGTAGTAGATTGCTCCGAAAAAATTCAAAAATTTCGGAGCAATTTTGGAAATGCATTTTGAACACCGCAGGCGCGCCTAAATTGGCTCATTCTGCCACTTTATCGTCATACGCCAGCTCAATTTTGGGAAAGACTTTTCGAAAACGAGCAATATCTGCCTTTGACCATAATTTGCCATTTATGGCAAGCAATCTCAGTTTCGGCATCGCGCGCACGGTTTGCGAAAGGCTACTAGTGATACGAGCATCGATCGGACAAAACTCTTCAAGATTATGCAGATTCGATATCCAGGTCAGGTCTTTATCGGTGAGTTTTTCTGCTTTATCTATCCACAATTTCTTGAGATTTTTACAGGTGCCGATTAAGCGAATATCTTGAGGCGACAAATCTTCCAGGCTCACTCTCAAGTCTTCAAGAACGTTCGAGTTTTTCAGTTGTCTGAGTACTTCGCCTTGTCCGGCGGTTCTGGCGATGTTGAGGCTTTTGAGCTTATGGAGACGTTTCAAGCTGAGCAAATCATGTCCAGTCAAATTGGTTTTGCCAGCTCTCAAAGTTTCCAGCTTCGGCAGTTTGTTCAGCTGTTCAATCAACTGCGAACTGACATCGCAGCCTGTAACATCGAGAATCTGAAGATTCTTCTGTCGATCGAGGTATCTGAACGTCGAGTCGCTGGCACCGAAATTGAATCTAAAGCGCAGACCGACAAAATCATTGGTATTGAAGCGCAGCAGAAACTTGGGATCGGTAACCACAAGTTTGTCTTCTACATCAAAACTCAAAGGTGTATCCAGTGGAAAAGTGAGAGTCCCCTTGGCTGGAACTCTTCTGTCTTGACCGAACACAGAAATATAACCCATGCCGAATCCGCGTCCGTTTCCGAAATTGAAAGTGCGCCACGATTTGCCGCTTTTGTCGACGGTGATTGAACTGATCGGCCCGCCTCCGGCGTCCTCGCCACCTTCACTGGGAATCAAGTCGGTTCGCACCGGATTCTGAGCGGCATCGAAGCCGGCTTTATATGCGGATGCGGCCTGGTTTTTCATGGCGAAGTATACGCCGGTCGCCGATAGCACGGCACTGACCAGGCAGGCGCCCGCGATTTGCAAGACCTGCGATTTCTTGAAGCGACTTTCTGATTCCGTTTTCGTTTCTGCAAGCATGGTTGGATGAAGAGAGATGCCCTGCTGCAGCAGGCTCAAATCTCGTGCCACGGTTTTCATGTCTTGATAGCGAGATTCGGGATTTTTTTCCAGCATCAAGCTGACGATTTTTTGGATCGCTTGCGGATACTCTTTTCCGAGTGTGGCCTCCTTAAGGGAAGGCGCATGGCTCGACTGGTGCTGCATCATGGTCGCCAGCGCCGTATTGCCCATAAAAGGTGGCAATCCGGTCAGGGCCTCAAACATCACACAACCGAGCGAATAAATGTCGCTTCTGTGATCGACCGGTTTGCCCAGACACTGCTCGGGGCTCATATAGAGCGGGCTGCCAAAGACCTCGCCGGTGCGAGTTAAGGCTTGAGTGGGCTGAATTTCCTCATCGGTCAATTTGGCGATGCCGAAATCAACCACTCTGACGCTCAGTCCGTTGCTGTCGGATTGGGGCGGCGCCAGCATGATATTGCTTGGTTTCAGATCTCTGTGAATAACACCTACAGCATGAGCATATGCCAGTCCGAAACAAACCTGAATAAAAATTGTCAGAGTCTCTTCGATACTGAGTGCCGTCTTGTCTTTGATTAACTTAGCAAGCGTGGTTCCTTCGATGAAATCCATGACGAAAAATGGGATATGGCCGTCAATCAAACCGCAATCATGAACGCTGATCAAATTGGGATGATCGAGCAGCGCTGCCGCTTTGGCCTCCAATTGAAAACGGCGCCAGGCTAAGTCGCTGACCTCATGAGTGTTCAAAGTTTTCATTGCCAGAGTGCGGCCCAGGGTCAGCTGTTCCACTCTGTAAACGACACCCATGCCGCCGCGGCCAAGCTCTCCTAAGACCTTGTACTTCTCTGCCACTATTTGTCCAGGCATCAAATCGGCCGCCGGGCCGTATTTCAGTGCCAGAGTATTTTGATCTTCGTCCAATCCCTCAGATTGTGGTCCTGGCTGAAAGCTGTCCTTTTGATCGGCGTTGTTCATCCAAGGCTCCCACATGTCCCTGTAGATATATACCTCCGCAATTGTTTGGTTTGGACAACATGAAGGCTGTTTTTTCCTAAATTCTGCAGGTCAGTTCTTTCGACCTTTAAAAACAGCTACCGATCGTTAGCGGTGATGAGGCGTAATGGTCGATCGCGCAAATTGCCAGGGTTTCATTGAGTGCTACGTAAAATAGTAGAAGCTCGATAAAAACAAAGAGACAGGTACCGAGTACAGGGCCGGCTGGGCCGGTCTGTACTCGTCCTGTCTCTGTGCTTGCCTTCTAAGAGCCGAAGCTCCGTCATCAGGCCCTGACACTCAATTCATGCCGCCGGTCGTCTCTCTTTAGACGTGTCCGGCAAATGCCACTGCCAGAACCAGGGGCAGGGCATTGTGAAGCATGTGCAGGGACAGGTTGCTGACAAAGCGACCTGTTTTCATGTACAAGTGCGCGGCCAGAAAGCCGAACATGAAGCGCATGAGAAAGAGCCCGAAGACTGTTTCCTGATGCATCAAGGCGAAGACCAGCGCACTGCCGACGATGGCCAGATTGGCCGCCCATGTCGCCCATTCAGGCGTTTTGATGAACCAGCCGCCAACCTTGCGGAAGGTGAAACGCAGCCCGTTGAAGAGCAGGAAGCGGCAGAGGAATTCCTCGA
Source organism: uncultured Candidatus Obscuribacterales bacterium (assembly GCA_964531315.1). Classification (GTDB taxonomy): domain Bacteria; phylum Cyanobacteriota; class Vampirovibrionia; order Obscuribacterales; family Obscuribacteraceae; genus QKMZ01. The sequence goes on from CAZHEZ010000137.1 coordinate 20,534, forward strand.
TTAAGGGTGCGATCACACATCCCAGAAGCAGTATTGCCCCGGGAGTCATGTTGTCGAACCCGCCGCTGGCCTCGAGTTTGCTTTGCCCCATGGGCAAAGTGACCATGAGGATGACATCGCCAACCCAGGCCATGATCAGATATCCGAGAGTGAGCAGGAAGGTTTTCTTCCAGCTGGCTTTCAATGTTTTTTCAGCCATTGCAATTCTCCATTTGCGCAAAAATGCGCAGCCCGCGTTGATAACGCGCGCCGTTGTTGATGGCCCGGACCGGCTGGTCGAAATTAAGCCGGGCGGGCGGTTTGGAAAGCTTTACTGGTCCATGAATTTGGCTCAGTCCTTGTGGTCGGAGCCGCTTGAAGGGCAAGCAGGGTTGAACTGACTGGCTTGTTCGTCACCACAGGTGAGCGGTCAATCGCGGGTACAGCGCTTTTGGGCGGAACGAAATAAACCGGAACGAAAAAGAAACGCCTTCCAAAAGGTTTTGCCTGATGGAAAGCGTTCGTTTTTGGTCCGGATTGAGATTCTGGAAAGCGAACTTGTGAAACGAGGCGCCGGGTAAGTAGCGCTTTTGTCTTTAGGCGAAAACCGCATCGACTCTGCATTTGCGTTGTTGACTGCCGCGGCTTGAAACCGAGAAAATCAGTGGGCGCAATGGTGCGTTGTCTTTAAGGGTTAAGTGAGAGGTTCGATTTCCAGTTTTTGTTGGCAGAGGATAGATGTCTTCGAGGTTAAAGCGCGCGACTCCCGAGAAAAAGACGGTGCTATGTATTTCTAGTTAAGACTTTGGTTATCAAACGCCAAGAATGTCTGGTTCCATAGGGTTGTTTGTGGTTGTCAGTAGCGCGGCTAGCGCGAAGCTGAAAGAGCCACTGGGGAAGGTGTTTGCAAATCAAAAATCAAACTGCCAGTTTTTCCATGTGGGTGGACAAAATCGACAATTGAGTGACAACCTTTTCGTCCTCTTCTTCATAGTCGTCATCATCGTCATCTTCTTCAGGATCAAGTGCGTCTAGCGGCTGAGCAAGCATTCCAGGCTGAATTTCAGCGAACACGTTTTTCACGGAAAGATGGGGATGTTCATCTGCATACAACACAGCCGCATACAGGCGACCTTCGTAGAGAACACTCCATTGATCCTGATCTTCGTGATCGATCAATTCACGCCTTAAATTGTTTGCAAAACCGACTTCAACTATTTCCAAATCTGTGGTCGGTTCGTTCTCTTCATCGCCAAGGTCTTCTGCCAGAACCACATAAATACCTTGTGTTTCATCAATTTCTTCAGGGCGTGAGAACGGTCCACTAAAGGAATAATCACCAATCACTACAGCCATAATTCATACTCCTTGTATATTGCTGAATACTGGGTATTCAGCGTGTTTTTGTAGAAACGGTTTTTTCGTGATTGCATTTTGCTTGCGTCCATTTTTGACTGCGCAGACTAAGGCGAGGTTAAGAACCGAGCCGATCTGCTCCGATCTGATCATAAAAGTTTTTGCTCGAAGTCAAGGCGTGGTGCGGTTTTATGTTGCTTTCAATATTGATCGCGTATACCCTTAACCTGTTGTTAA
>CAZHEZ010000138.1:0-21917 GCA_964531315.1 uncultured Candidatus Obscuribacterales bacterium
CAAGACTGTTGAAGATTTGAAGGTTGCTGTGCAGTCCGCCAAGGAAGCAGAAATTCCTTTCAACTTCTCCAGACACGTCGACGACCTGGCTGTAGCCACAGAGCGCGTACCGAGATTGCAAGCCATCGAACAAAGCGTCGCCAAAACCAGACAAGCCACAAGCGGCATTGCAGCCACTACCGATCTCATGGAAGCGGCAGTCAGACAGGGCGATCAATTCAAAGCCATCGATGAGCTGCGTCGTGCCGTTAGATCGGGCAATGCTGAAGAGATTACGGCTGCCATTTCCAAGTCTGAAAAAGGACTGGCTGACCTCGAGAAGATTCAACCCGGCATCACCAAGCAGCTCATGGCTGATGCCGCCAAGGTTTCTGAAACCGGCACTTCCAATCCTGCGCTGACCAGAATAACCAATGCGTTGGACGAAGCGGAAGTAGCAGCCAAACGCTCCAGCTCTGAATTCAGAGCCATTGAAGATGTCAGAGCAGCCGCCAGAAGAGTGGCTACAGACGGCGTCGCTGAAGACCTGGCAGCAACTATTGAAAAGAACAAGACGCACCTCGAATCCATGCAAGCCAAAGTTGCCGAAATGGAAGCGAAGGCTGCCGGCACCGAAACCAGAACCACCAATCTTGTGGAAAAACTCAATTCCGATGCCAAGCTTTTGGGTGATGAAACAGCCAATGTCCGTCGTCTGACCACCGTCGAAAACAACTCGCGCTCGATCACCAATGTCGTCGAGAATCTGGCGCCGAAGCTGGAAGATCCTGCAAAACTCGCTACTTACAAGGCAAGAAATGCCGGCGACGAACTGATTAACGACATCAAACAACTGTCCGCCAAAACTGAAGATGCTGCACTAAAACGTTCATTGGAAGCCAAAGCGGCCGAACTGGAAGCCGCAGGCGGAGCCTTCAATCCGGCTAGAGAGCGTTTGAACGTCATCAAGACTATGTCCGAAGATGTCGCCAAAACTACCGATGCGGCTAAACTGGCAACCAAACAAGAAGACCTGCTCGCTTTTGTGCAAAAGTCTTCGACTCGTTTGGAAGACATCGCCAAAGGCACAACTGCCGCGGTCGAATCGAAAGTGACTGCCATCGCCGATACGCAAAAACTGGCAGCTGCCGAAACGGCTGTTGCCAAAGTTCGCAATCTTCCGAATCTGGCTGACGAAGCTGCCAATCTCGGCTTCAAAGCCAACTCCGAAGTGCGCAATGTCGCCACCGAATTCGGTACTACTGTTCAAAAATTCGGCAAGGGCGAAGCCACTATTGCCGATGTCAACGCAGCTGCCCAAAAGATCAACGAGTTTAAACCGGTTGTTGCACTGACCGAGACAGAAGCACGCAATCTTTCCGCTCTGCAAAAGACTGCCAAAGACATCGAAACAGCCGCCGTCGATATGCAAAAAACCAGATCGACAGCCTTCGAATCACAATTCAAAGCTCTTACTGAAGCAATGAATTCCCGCAGCGTCAATTCTTACAGTACGGCTTTGAACCACATCGCCGATATGTACACGATTTCCACTCCTGATGTGCAAAGAAAGCTTCTGCAACTGCGCGAAAGTATTCTCGATCAGCAGGCATTCCGCATCGTTCAAGAGCAAGGCTTCTACGGCAGCAAAACTATCGCCCAAAGAGCTTTCGGCACTTCGACAGGCGGCAGCCCGTTCATTCTCAGCGTGCAAAACGGCGCCATCAACACCAGACCGGTATCCGGTTTGGTTACAAACAAAGGGGAACTGCTGGACGCCATCGAACGCGTCAACAACAATATCGCCGCCAATCAGTTCAAGTTCTCGGTTAGAGGTTTGACACAAGATAGAGCAGCCTTGTTAGCCAATCCGGGTCTTGCACAAGAAGCGATGCAGCGTCAGCTTCTCAAAGACATAGCCAAGACGGTAGGCTATGGCACGGCCACCTATTTTGGTCCAATCAGCACACTAAAAGGAAAAGCTCAGGACGTTGTTTACGATGAGCTCAATGCTCCTTACAAGATCGCTGAGTGGATGGAAAGAGAAATCGCCGCCAAGACCGATGCCGACCGCGAAAAATATCGCGCCGAGTTGGCAACGATGGTCGCCGACTACATCCGCGGCAAAGATCAAAGCCAGATCGACGCACTGAGAGAACAGATCAAGAAGATCATCGCCGAGCGCACCAGCGAAAACCCTGCAGCACAAGCAGTCTGGAGCCGGGCCAATCAGACATTGACTGTCGGTCAAATCCGCGCCAAGAAAGACTACGACAATCAAGTTCAGTACGGCAATGCACATGGACCTTTGAAAGGACCTGGCGCTCCTGCCGCACAAGAGTCAGTATCGCCAGTATACACAGCCCCTCAGATGAGAGTGCGTGCCACCACCAGCGCCAGCATCGACGAAGGCGCCAACAAGAGAAAGCCGGCCACGACAAACTTTGATATCGGCAAGATCAGAGACATGAGCAACAACATTGGTTACAATCAAAGCGGGCTGAGATCTGCACAGTTCAGCACCACTGGTCCCAATGCCATCGGACCATACACGGCCGGCTCGTCCAAACCTTGGCAAAATGTTGTTGCCTGGAGCAGCGGACGAAAATATTCGACAGGCTCCGAACAAAGCGGCAAGCATGTTTACGGTGATTTCAAGCAACTGGAAAATCATCCTGAAAACGATCAAGCTGGTGTGGGCGGCGGCACAGTTACTCAAGCCTCTGCTAATGCCAATGACCCGGCTCAAGCCCTGCAATTAGCCAGCCAACAGCAACAGCAAGCCGCTCAAGATGAGCAGAAGAATACCGCTTCCGTATAGTAATATAGAGCGATTTTGGTTTATGACCGTGCGCAATAATGGCAAGAAAGCAACAGTTCTTGTCCAGAAAATAGCGCCGCCGTATAAATACCGATGAGAGAAAAACTAAAACAGTTTTTTCATTTTCCCAACGTAAACTCAACCAGTTCAAATTATAATTCAAGTCTGCCGAACTCCCTTGCGGCTTCACAACTTGAGTGCGCTTAGAATGCTGATTTCTAACGCTCTCTGAAGCAATAGGAGTTCTACAATGGTAGGAAATATTTCTTACGACGGCGCAATCGACTCCAGCGTCGCCCTTCAAGGCGATACTACAGGTAATACCGACAGCGCACATTTACTAAGTGATTTTCTGAACGGCGCCGCGGACGGAGTGAAAACAACCGTCATTGACATTTTTGGTCGGCCGCGAGCAATCGAAAAGGCACTGATCGCAGACTCAAAAGAACCTGTCGTCAGTATTGATGCAAAGATTGCAGACAGCGATCGTCTTGCCGCTACTGAGAATACAGCTCTGGCCAATGCTTTTAGAAAAATGATCGCTACCCTGAGCGTCGCCGATCTGCAAGCTTCTCAAAGCTATCAGCACTTTATTCACCGCTTTAAAGAGGGCGGGGTTCAAGGCTCTGTAAATCGCAGCGAGCAAAACATTCAACCGGCAATGCGCAGAGAAAATGTTGCAGCTGAGCCGGACGGCCTGCCGAAAATACAAGAACAGCTCAAGAAAGCCGGCGATTTGATAAAGTCGGGTGAGGTCGAGTCCGGCAAAATCGCATTTCGCCAGGCCATCGACATGGCGGACAAAAACTATGACGCCACAAAGACAGTGCAAGAGATTCGCCAGCTGCAAGAGATGCTGAAGACAGGCAATTTTAACGGCAAGCAACTTACTGAAGATGAGCGCATGCAAGTGCATGCTGAGCTGCTCAATCGTTTTGCCGCGGCCGTGCTTCCTTATCAATTGCGCTCCGGCAGCATGCTTAAGGATCAAGCCGGCTATGCAACCGTGCTCAGGCAGACCGAGCAAAACAGCACGGCTGAGGCCGCATATAAGGATGCGATTGAAAAGGCGGATGCCCTTCCGATTGCCGAGATGAAAACGCAAGTCCAGTTGATCGCCGAAGAGATGGGCAGAGCCTACCAAAACAACGAATACACAAAATTCCTGACCGACTTTTCGCAAAATTTGTTGGGCGGCAAAGATGCAGACGGTAATGATGTTCCCGGCGCTCTCAAATTGCCTATCAGCGCACGCAAAGATCTAATTGAGTTTTATGTTCGCCCGACCATGCAAGCAGACGGCAGTGCGATGATGGGCAATCCGGATAAGAATGGAATTCCCAGATTCATTGCCGATCAAAGCGTCGTCTTCAAACCGGAAGAAGCCGATAAGCTAGTCGACCAGGTAACGGCAAAATACAAAGAGATCTACAACTTCGACCTCGTGCAAGATCCTGCAAAAGACGTTGAATTTCAGGTTTTCCGCGCCACCATCGACAATAATCTGCCGGAGGCTATCCGCCAGAAAAGAGAGGAAAAGACATACGGTTTCGACAGCAGCTTGTCGAATCTGGCCGCCATGGGTGTGGGACTCTTCGGCACCGCCGTCCTTTCCAAGTTTGGAGCAGGAAGGCTTGTTGCCAAAGCACTGCCGGGATTATTTGAAGAAGGAGCCGTGGCCGGCCAGCTGAACGGATTAGGCAAGGCTGCTGAATTCGTCACCAGCGCTGCGCTTGCTTCAGTGACGCGCAATCAAATGATGACCAATGTATTCGATCGAAAAGATGAAACTCTGGCGATGAGCATTGCCAATGGCTTCGGATCGACATTTGGAGCTCGGGCATTTTTTAGCGCGCCTAAACTTTTGGCAGACAAAGTCTTCTTGCGCGGCTTTACCTCTGAAGTCGCCACTGCCAGAGCGGCTGAAATGGTTGGTCCGGACGGCGCCCTCCAATTGTCCAAACTGAAGGAGCTGCAACCGGGGCTGGTAATACCAAAAGAAATCACTACCTTCGGACAATGGTCCGCACGCGTCAGTGAGAGCGAAAGAGCGACCGCCATTGCCAAAATGGCCGATCAGCTGCAGCCGGCCGGTTGGGCGGACAAACTCAATTTGCCCAACAACATTCTCGGTCAACCGTTTAGAGCGGCTGAGACTCTTTCATCCAGCGGCATCAATATGCGTCGCATGTGGGCGGGCGGTCTGGCAGCCGGTGGAGTCAATACTGTCATGGATGCTGGCTCAAATTATTCGCGCCTCTGGCCAAAGATTCTCAGCGGTGAGGCCTATGACGACAACGGCAATAAGATCATGCCGACTTTTGCAGATATGGTCGTAAAGCCGATTTACAAAGCTCCCAACGACAATAGTTTCATGGACGGAATGATGCTGGGAGCATTCATTGCCAAACCAGGCAGCCTTTTGATCAAGCCTTTTTCAGCGCTCAACCCCATGGCAAACCCATCAATCGGTAAGAAGGCATGGGCCACTCTGGGCATGCCGATTACGATAGTCGGCCGCACGGTCGACGCATTGCCTCGATACATGCTGAGTCAGCCAGGTCCAGCGGTTTCAGAAATTGGCGGGGCATTTACAAACAGTTTGAAAATGCAAGCCTGGCAGGTAATTCCTAACTATGTAGGTCAGGACGTCGTCAAAATCTACGACGAGCAATTGCAGCGCAATAATGAAAAACTGAAAGACCGCAAGTTCTAAACGATCAAAGCGGCGCTCTTTATGCGTAGGACTTCATGACCAAAACGGTATTGTGTCCACCGAAACCGAGAGCTTCGCAAATTGCATGTTTGACGTCAGCTTGCCTATAAACGTTGGGAACATAGTCCAGATCGCATTTGGGATCGGGCGTGCCGTAATTGATCGTCGGGTGAATCTTGTGATCGAAAAGCGTGAGCGCAGTGGCTGCAGCGCCGAGCGCTCCGGCTCCGCCCAGCAAATGACCGACCATTGATTTGGTTGAGGAGACCGCCACTTTGTAAGCATGTTCTTTGAACACTTTTTTGATCGCCAATGTTTCTCGTTCATCATTGAGCGGAGTTGATGTGCCGTGAGCATTGATATAGTCGATGGTGGTTGGATCGACTTCGGCGTCCTTCAACGCTTCAGTAATCGCTCGGGCAGCGCCTTCACCAAATTCATCAGGGGCAACAATGTGGGTGGCATCACATGAAGCGCCGCCACCGACGATTTCTGCGTAGATTGGGGCATTGCGCTTGAGTGCATGCTCTAATTCTTCAAGGATAAGAACAACGGAGCCTTCTCCAATTACAAAACCATCTCTGTCACCTGAAAACGGTCGCGATGCTTTAGTCGGATCATCGTTTCGCTTCGACAAAGCCATCATATTGTTGAAGGAAGCCACACTGAATTGATTGATGCAGGCTTCCGAACCGCCGGAAATCATGACGTCGGCGCGATTGCTTTGAATGTACATGAAGGCATCCAGCAATGAGTCCAGACCGCTGGCGCAGGCCGTGGAATCGTTTTTAGCCCGACCTTTTGCACCATATTCAATGGCAACCTGACCGGAGGAAGCATTGGGCATCAAGCGAATAATCGAACGCAAGCCGATTTTCTTGGGGCCGCCTGCCATCAGCTTGATGTGATCGCCAGTGGTCGTGATCAATCCGCCCACTCCGGTGCCGATGTAGGTGCCAACACGTTCGGCAATAGTATTTTTGATTTCCAATTTTGCATCTTCAAGGGCCAGCTTGGCAGCGGCCATGGAAAAGAGCGTCACTCTGTCCATTTCTTTGAGCATGGAGCCGACTTTGCGTTTGTCGGGAAAGAAGTCAGCAATATTGAAGCCTTTTACTTCGGCGGCAATCTTAACGTCCAAGCCGATCTCATCGGGATCGAATTGAGAGATGCGCGCCACACCGCTCTCACCGTTAAGCAATGCTTTCCATACATCCTCGCGGCCGAGCCCAATGGGCGTAACAGCTCCGATGCCAGTTACCACTACTCTTCTACTATTCATGTGCGGTTTTACTTTCCTTCAGTAGGGAGCGCAATTCGTGCGTTCCTTGCTCTGGACAAACATTTTGACTGACCGGAATTTGAGAGCACCCGTCCTGGGTTTTACCGACCGAAAGAGCCAAAAGACTCCGTCATTCTAACGCTTCTGCCGCACCACCGTGAGGTTTTTCGCTTCCTTCCTGATAATAAATTAGTATGGCGAAGTGCCGGAGAAAGAGCGCGGGATATGCTTTCACGCATCAAAATGCATCCTCAAGTCTGGGGAAAACCTTTACAAGAGGCTTAACACTGCGCGCGTTTTGCCGCAAAAACACTCATTTCTTTGCCGGCACCCTTTGCAACCCGGAGCGAATTCACCGACTCTTTACTGGAAATCTGCTTCCTCTATCCCGTCATAGTCGCCGCCGAAAGCTGAGCCGCCGCTGATGATAACGCCGTCGCCGTACATGCCGAATTCGTCCTCCATGCAAATGTAGGACTCCTCATCCTCGTCGTCACCTTCGAAAAGTGCTTGCGCTTGCTTGCCGTGTATCAATACCGACTCGTTACTGACATCAAGCAATTTGTCCTTACCTCGCTCATAACCACCCATTAATCGCGGGGTGGCGATGCCTTTGAGCTGCTCCAGTTTTTCGCCGGCAGTAAGTCCATTAAGTCTCTCTTCAGCAGCACGGGTTTCCATATCCGCTTTCACATTGCGCTTAAATGCCTTGTCGAGTTCTTTGCCAATCTTTTGATAATTGGGCTCGTGCCTTTCCACATAAGACCAAAACTTCTTGTTGTGGCTTGCTTCCAGGACATGCGACAGCTCGTGCAATACTAAGTATCTGCGCCCGCGCTCAGGCACATTTTCTACAGCATGGCGCGAAAAGGTAATAATCCTCGATTTCAAATTGATCTGCGCCAGGCGTGTATATTTCGCCGACCCGATTCTGACTCCACCTATGGTGACATTGAGAGTGGCTTCATTGATGCGCCGCACATATCCGGCCATGAAATGCTGATACATCTCATTGAGGGCACGCTGAGAATTGACCGTGTCGCCTGAATTGGCTGCGCCGGTACGGTTGGAGCTGATGGAGCGACTGGTCCGGCTTTTGTTGGCCACTATCTGGAGTTCTGTAACTTAAGGAACCGATGAAATAGACAAGCAATCTTTTAGCCAGGCATACTAAATGCTTCAACTCAAAGATAACAAACGCCAGCAGTTTCAAAGCAAGACAGGCCAGGGAGAATTTGAAAAATTGTCTAATGCCGCAAAGACACAGGTCTTTAGCAATCTGACATTAATAACCGGCGGGGCCCGCTCGGGTAAATCTCTTTTGGCCGAGCAGCTCGGCAGAGAATCGAAATTGCCAGTTGTATATCTAGCCACCATGGAAGAGATGCATGACGATCCCGAGACGATTATGCGCATCGGGCTGCATCGCTCCAGGCGACCCCCGTCGTGGACGACAATTGAAGCGCCATTTAATCTCGGTGCCGCCATTGCCGCCCTGGCTCCTGAAAAGCAAACCTGCATCATCGACTGCCTGTCGCTGCTTGTTTCCAATATTCTTTTGAGAACCAATGGTGAAGGGGCACGGCTGCCGGAAGCTCGCACTCAGGTTTCAGCCGAAATTGCCGAAGTTCTCAACGCCATTGGCGCCCGCAAGGAAGTCAATTTCTTGGCAGTAACTAATGAAGTGGGCTCGGGCATAGTCCCTGAAAATGCTCTGGCACGCTCTTACCGCGATCTTTTAGGGGAGACCAATCAAACTGTCGCCTCCTGCGCTCATGCAGTCTTTCTCATGTGCGCCGGGCTCAAACTTCAGCTCAAGTAAAAGGTTCGAAAAAAGCGCTCAACACTCCTTTTCATGCCGGACTTTCTGGGCCGAATCATGACAAGTATATGTTAATATGTCTGAAGATGCCCAATTGGGCTTGGTTTCACAGCCGCGACGGCACCTTTGGACGGGGCGGCGGGCGACAGGAGGACACCTTTAAATGGCTAAGCTGCGGCTGAAGTATTACCCAGAACAGGTCTTATTGCAGAAGGCCAAGAAGGTGACCACCTTTGATAACACCGTGCGCAAATTGGCCAACGACATGCTGGAAACCATGTACGAAGAAAACGGCGTCGGTCTGGCTGCGCCGCAGGTTGGCGTCTCGAAACGGATCATGGTCATCGACGTGTCGGGCGAAGACGACCCGAATGAGCCGATTGTTTTCATCAATCCTCAAATAGTTGAAAAGGAAGGTTCCTTGGTCGGACTGGAAGGCTGCTTGAGCTTCCCGGGCGTATTTTTTGAAGTGAGGCGCTTCAATCGTATTACCGTTAAGTATCAAAACCTGGCCGGCAAGGACGTCAAACTGCAGGCGGAAGGCGACTTGCTCTGCCGCGCCATACAGCATGAAATCGACCATCTGGACGGCGAGCTCTTTATCAACAAAGCGGTATCTCCGATTGCTGCTGACCTGGAACTTGTGAAAAACGGCTTCATTGCCGGTGATGTTGAAGCTCTGGAACACGAACTGGCCAATTCGGGTCAGGCTGGAACCACCATCAAGATCAAGGACCAAACAACGGTCTTTGGTTAGAGTCTAGTTGCGGTTCGCCAACCTTGTTTGCCGGCGGGGCCAGCTACGCAGTCGCGAAAGCAAGCATCTACGGCGTTTGGGGGCAATTTGCCAAGGACTGGACAGTCGCCCTATACTTCAGGTGTTGAGATGTGCGGAGCCATGAGAGGGAAATCGCCGGAAACGGAAGCAGTGAAGCATACCGACACCAATGGCGCCGAAACTGACCGCCTGGAAGTGACGGTGATGTCTTTCGGCTACAAACGCGGTGACGCGCCGAGCGCTAACGCCATATTCGACGTGCGTTTTCTCAAAAATCCCTACTGGGTTGAGCACCTGCGCCCCCTGACCGGGCTTGACAAACCGGTGCAGGATTATGTGCTCGAGCAAGAACCGGCCCAGGATTTCTTAACTTCCATTCTCGATTTGACCGTAAAAATCATCCCGCAGTTTCGTCATGCAAAGGTGAAACACTTCACTATCGCATTCGGCTGCACCGGCGGTCAGCATCGCTCTACGACAATTGCAGAAAACATCGCCCTCTCTTTAGCCCACTTTTTCCCGGAAGCGCATGTGCGCGTCATGCACCGCGAACTGGATGAAGTCGCCGATATCACCGCTGATGGTGGCAGACACAGTCATGCCGGCAATAACAAGGAGAGCGGGCGATGAAAGGCTCGATGAACTCCAAAATCGCTCGCATGATGCTGCCCGGACTGAAACGCTGGATAGTGATCATTCTGGCCGGCATTGCCATCATGGTGGTGGGCATTTTCCTTTTCCTTGGCTATCATCCCGTTCATGTCACCACGATGTTGATACATGAAACATTCGAGAAAGCCGCCGATCTCGTTCCCCACAAGCGCTCCGGCATCATTGTAATAGTAGGCGGAGCACTAATTGTCTGTATCGCCATTTATAGAATGACGCTTTCAGTGGTGGGGGCATATCTGCCCGACGATCGAGAATCCATTCCTGATGTTCTCTACCGAAAAAGGCACTTAGCCAAAGGTCCAAGAGTAGTTGTAATCGGTGGCGGGACGGGTCTCTCCAACCTTTTGCGCGGCATCAAAGCTTTTACAAACAATATTACTGCCATCGTCACAGTAGGAGATGACGGCGGTTCATCCGGTCGCCTCAGGCAAGAGCTTGGCGTACTGCCGCCTGGTGATATAAGAAACTGCATTACCGCACTGGCCGATGAAGAAAGACTGGTAACCGAGCTTTTCCGCTATCGCTTCGAGTCCGGCGAAGGATTGGAAGGACACTCATTCGGCAATCTATTTCTCACCGCCGTATGCGCCATTACCAATGGTGACATGCTGGAAGCAACAAGAGTGGCCAGCCGGGTATTGAACAGTTGCGGCCAGGTGCTGCCATCCACTTTAATGAACTGCACCCTGGTGGCGGAAATGTCGGATGGAACAGTGGTAGAAGGCGAGTCACATATCTCCCATGCGGGCGGACGCATCAAAACGCTTTCTCTCGCTCCGGCAAAACCCAGAGCGACACCTGAGGCGATTGAAGCAATTCACAATGCCGACTTGATCGTGCTTGGACCCGGCAGTCTTTATACCTCTATCATTCCGAACCTGTTAGTGGACGGCATTCCGCAAGCAATCAGAGATTCCAACGCCGATAAGATATACGTCACCAATGTTCTCACTCAATTGGGAGAAACAACCGGATATACAGTCGGCGATCACATAGAAGCGATACTTTTGCATTCGGGAACTCCGGCCAACCTGGGCTATAGATTGATGGAAGCGGTTTTGGTAAACGATCAAACTCCCAAGTTGGAAGACAAGATACCGCCCGATATCAAGCCCGTCAATCTAGACAGCGACCATGTGCGCGACCTTGGAGTGGTGGTTCTCAAACGCTCACTTCTTAGCCAGCAAGCGATCGGTCACCATGACTCAGACAAGCTGGCAAAAACGATCATGCTGTGGCACATGCGCCATGGCAGGAAACAACCGATCAAACAAACCATGGCCAAGCTTCCTCTTAAATCATCAACTCAAAACCCCAAGCCCGTCGCCTCACAGGCAGAATCCGCAATAGAAAATGAATCGACAGAGTCGCCTTTTGTTGCTGTCGGCATTAAGGAACAGAGCGCCAGCGAAAGCAGCGACCAAAGCGTTTCGGGAGCCTAATTAGACGGACTTGCCTGATTCTTTAATTCCTGCAAAGATAGGCCTGGACTAGATATTCGGCATCGAAATGAAAACGACTTCGATTTCCACAGGAAAAGATTTGCAGCAAGGCACCGCAGGGCATTCCAAGCACAGCGAAGACAAGCATTCTCACAATGACTTGTCGGAATTGCGCACATTGAGCAGAAGGCGCCTGACGATCGTGGCGGTAATTTCTGGCACTTTCATGATTGTCGAATTGATCGCTGGTCTTTACACCCACAGTTTGGCGGTATTAGCAGATGCCGGGCACATGCTGGGTGATGTGGCAGCAATTGTGCTCGCCTTGATTGCCAACATTTTCGCCACCAGGTCCGCCACCAGCGAAAAAACTTACGGCTATTATCGAGCCGAAATTCTCGCTTCCACTTTTAACGCTTTGTGCATGCTGGGAATGTCCGGTTTTATCCTCCATGAAGCTTATCAGCGCTTCTTCCACGCAGAAGAAGTGCACGGCACGCCGATGATTCTAATCGGTGCAGCTGGAGTAATAGTAAATCTGATTTCAATGCGACTTCTCAGTGAAGGCGCCAAAGAATCACTCAACACCAAAGCAGCTTACCTGGAAGTTCTCTCCGATATGCTTGCCGGTATTGGAGTGATTGTCGCCGGTATCATCGTCCTCTGGACAAGGCAGGGTGCTGCCGACTCGATAGTCAGTACCCTTATTGCTCTGGGACTGATTCCTCGCACCTGGAGCCTGCTTATGCAATGCGTGCATATCCTCATGGAAGGAACGCCCGGTCATATTGCCCTCAGCGAATTGCGCCAGTCTATTATGTCAGTGGAAGGAGTTGTCGATCTTCATGATCTGCATGTCTGGACAATCACCTCAGGACTAGATGCGCTGTCCGGACACGTCTTAGTGAAAGAAGGCGTGAACACTCAGCAGATACTGAATGCAATTGCCGAAATTTGCGAGCACGATTTCAAAATCAATCACACGACGATTCAAGTGGAATCAGCCCAGTGTGACAGTGTGCAGTGTCATTAAGCAACTTTTGTTGATCCAGCATCATCATGATGAGAACTACTAGCCGGACGGATTTCACTTAATTAGGCGCAACCAGCTCCGCATACACTGTTTCGCTTTGAAACGCTGAATCATCCCACTAACAGTACAAATCCACGGCAAACGGTATAATTGGCATTCGCTAAAACTGAAAGAGGGAGATTTACCCGTGACGACGGAAACAACACAGAAAGAAAGTTTGGGTAAGGCACTTGGTCGCATTGCCTCGGGCGTATTCCTCGTCACATTCAATAATGGCGGAAAGAAAGACGGCATGCTTTCCACCTTCGTTATGCAGGGTGCCTTCAATCCGCCGGTTGTGGTAGTGGCAGTCAACAATAAGCGGCCCTTGCTGGAAATTTTGAAACCTGGCGATGCGCTGGCACTGAATGTTCTCTCCAAGCAAAACATGGATGCCTACAAGAATTTCGCCAAGCCGTATCAAGAAGGAATGGATCGTTTTGAAGGTATTGCTCTTAAAGACGGAACCGCACATCCGATTCTTGCCAATTGCGTTTCCTACATGACGCTCAAAGTTATTTCATATGCGGAAGCCGGAGACCACCAGCTTCTCATTGCAGAAGCCATTGATGGTGAACAGCTGAGCGAAGACGAACCGATGATCCATTTGCGCAAAAATGGTTTTGGGTATTAATCCCACCAGAAATACCATGTGCTGCCATTTAGAATCCTAGCCGCGCGTTGTTTAATGGTGGCGGGGCTGACGCTTTGCACCACGCAGTCAACGCAATACAGGTAGTGCTCGACTGCCAATTTGATCGCCGCTTCCCTAGTCTGAGGCGGTCGTGAGACCCTGAATTCAAGCGTATCTCCGGCATGAACGATTAGGTCGGCGCCGTATTCTTTATGCCATTTTTTCAAGACTGCCATATGCTCGATGGGAGTCATGTAGTAATTATTGCCGGGGCAGTTTTGACGCATTTCTAAAATTTCCCAGGCCTTGTCGGTCTGAAAAAGATCGATGTACACGTGTGGGGATTTTGACACTGTGTAGAGATAGTTCGATGGCTCAACGTTTTCCGGCCAGGTTTCCACATCAAGATCCCAACGTTGCCTTTTCTCTTCCGCCGCCCACTTTTGAAAGCCTTCGACAGTGCTCGGCAATCTAGACATAGTAAAAAATGCCGGTTGCTGCTCCGCCGCTTTCTCAAGCCAATCCATAAGCCCCTTGGACATGGGCTCTTCCATTTGCTTTTGTTCTTGAGCCAATCTTTCTTTGAACCATTGGTCGGCATCAAATTCTTCTGCTTGTTTGACCGCACTCAAGAACCGCTCGCGTTGAATTTCTTTTGGTTCGTAGGGCGGATGATCGGTTTCGGGATCCCAGGGAAATCTTTGATCGAAAGGAGCCTGCCAATAGAGTTCTCTATATTGATTTATGACTGGTGAATAGCCGGTCTGAGCGGTCAATTCTTTGAGTTTTTCCCAGAGAGTGACGGCATCGGAATTTTTTGTCGGTATGTGAAAAACTGAGTAGAATGGCGGAGACTCGGATGAATCAGAGTAATCGCAGCTCAGTGGTTTTGAAACCAGTTTGGAAACATCAATGCCGGCAGTTTCAAGCTTGCTTTTCAGTTCGCGCAATTGCTGCGCTTGTTCCTCTTCTGGGACGCTGAAGTCAGTCTGGGGTCCGTCTGTCATCGCAGATTCTTAATCAATTCGTCTGAGACGGAACCATTCTCACCTGCTGCTGCGATTGATTCGCTGACTTCTTTGTACCAGTGCGGAATATAGAGTTTGTTGTCGTGCAGGCAGACAAACAATGGAGCGATCGTCAGTTTCTTAAAATAACTACTCAGGCGTATGTATTCTTCTTTCAGAGCCTCCAGTTCATCGCCAATCGCATAGTTTGCTCCTTGCTTGCGCACGTACTCTTGTGCCGCTTCTCTGCTCCATCCTTGCTCGACAAAAGCGTCCACCACATGTGGTGCATTCTCAGGCACTTTGGCCATGCCGCAATCATTGTGGCCGATCATGATCACATGGCGAACGCCTTTGGCAAGCGTGTAGCCGATAGTGAATTCGGAGCCGTTCATGCGCCCGCTGGCTCTTCTGATGACGTATGCGTACTGCCTGGGAATCGGCAGTGCATACCGAAATTCGATGCAAGTTGAAATGAGCATTTCCGGTTTCGTTCCGGTATGCAAAGGCCAACCGAAATTCTGCCACATGATAAAAGACTCGATTGGCGAGTTCAGCCATTCTTGCGGAATCGCTTCACGAGAAAAGACGTCCACCAGACGTTCTCGATATTTGTCGTCTGTTTTTACAGACGGAATTTGATACATATCGATTACTTCCTCGTATGCACTAAAGCCTTCTTTAGCACGTCGAGCAGATCAGAACATTCTCACTCAAACTTGACGCTAAGAAGCACGGGCCGCGATCGTGTCCTTATCCTTCTCTCCTGGCTTATAGTCGACCATCAATTCCATTGCTTCTTCATAGCCTTGAGTAATCAACTTGCGCGAGCGCAAGGGATCGATCTCCAGAAGAGTCGTATTCACTGCTCGCTTCGGTTGAAAAACTCTGATATCGACGTTCTTTCTGCCTTTTGATTCGATATTGCCTTCTTTGATCAGACGATTGTAGAGTTCGGCAGTCTGAATCTCTTTGCGTGCTGATGCGTCAAGGACAATGTCCAAACAACGCACGATTACTTCGAACATATTGGTGGGGCAGACGTTGATTTTCTCAGGGTGCAAAAGCACCATATAAACTTCGTCAGCGCCCATCTGAATAGCTGTTTCCATGGGCGTGTTGCGCACCAATCCGCCGTCCACCCAGAGTCCGTGTCCGTTGATGTGGCGGGGCGGAAAGGCCATGGGAATGGCTGATGTAGCCATCATGACGTCAATCAGCTCGTTGGTGGACATGATGTCGTCCATCATGAAAAGCTTGGTCTCCAGGCTGCAGAGATCGGTGGCACACCAGCCAATCTGCATGTTGCTCGAGCGCAACTTCGGCAAATTAACTTCACGGCGCAGCAGTTCTTCCAGAGGAGAATTATCGAGCAAGCCCAGTTTATGGCCGAGCAGCATGCGCCCCATCTGATGCGGAGACGGCAATTTGAAAATGTCCTGGGCGCGAATCTGGCACCAGAGTTCTTCCAATCTCTCAATGCCGCCCTGCGCAACAACAGCAGCATTAATGCCGCCGATGGAGGTGCCAAAAGCCATGTCGAAAGTAAGACCCTTTTCGTAAAGCGCCTTAACGACACCTACCTGATATGCACCTCTGCCCCCGCCTCCCGGTAAAACCAGCGCCCTTTTCGGACGAGTCACGTCGGTAAGTTGGGTGCGGTCTCCATTTTCCATGTTCGGGCTCCGGTAGAATCTAGTGCTTTCGAAATCTGCGTTCTCAGTTTTCTTTCGCCACACTCTTTAATTCTAGTAGAGAGATGAGTGTCTTTACGCCTAACATCTACTCTCGTGCTTCCAATACTACTTAATATGTTCCCTCTTCCCGGCTTATATAAAAGTGAGAGGCATAGTTATCAGCTTTTGAGATGCAAATGCCTGTAAAAAAGACGCGCCCCGGAGAAGCCCGCAGCGCGAATTATTTATCCTCTTGCCGGTCGGCGCTGGGTTTTTAGGCGCGGGCCACTTGCTTGGTGGCCTCCTGGACGAATTTCGCCACTTCCGAAGGTGTTTTTGCCACCTTGATGCCGGCCTTTTCGAAGGCTTCGATCTTGGATTGGGCAGTGCCCTTTCCGCCGGAGATGATGGCGCCGGCGTGTC
This sequence comes from uncultured Candidatus Obscuribacterales bacterium, assembly GCA_964531315.1. Taxonomy (GTDB): domain Bacteria; phylum Cyanobacteriota; class Vampirovibrionia; order Obscuribacterales; family Obscuribacteraceae; genus QKMZ01. Next base: position 16,325 of record CAZHEZ010000138.1, read on the forward strand.
CCATGCGTTTGCCGGGGGGGGCGGTTTGACCGGCGATATAAGCAACTACCGGCTTCTTAACATTGGCTTTGATGTAGGCTGCCGCCTCTTCTTCAGCGCTGCCGCCGATTTCGCCGATTAAAACAATCACTTCGGTTTTCGGATCTTCCTTGAAAAGCGAGAGCGCTTCTTCGTAGCCCATGCCCTTGATCGGGTCGCCGCCTACGCCCACGCAGGTCGATTGACCGAGTCCGCTTTCTGTGAGAGCAAGCGCAATTTCGTAGGTGAGCGTTCCGGAGCGGCTCACCATTCCGACCGGTCCGGACTTGAAGATTGAGCCTGGCAGGATGCCTATTAAGCATTCGCCGGGGGTGATCACGCCTGGGCAATTCGGTCCAATCAACTTGGCGCCTTTGGCTTTCACCTGGGCGACAAGCTTGGCTGCGTCTTGCGGCGGAATGCCTTCGGTAATGAGCACGATCAATTCGGCTCCGGCATCCAGCGCTTCTGAACCGGCATCGAGCGCCAGGTAGGGAGGAACGAAGATGACGGAGGTAGTGGCGCCGGTCGCCTGGAAGGCTTCCTTGACTGTGTCGAAAACAGGGACGCCTTCAATTTTGGTGCCGCCTTTACCGGGTGTAACGCCGCCGACGACTTTAGTGCCGTAGGCGATCATGCGCTTGGTGTGGGCGGAGCCCATCTTGCCGGTGGCGCCCTGGACTATGACTTTAGTGTCTTTGTTAATCAGAATCACGACTAAATTCTCCTTTGAATCCTTTGAGAGCGCCTGTTAACGTGTGGCGCCGGCCAGTTGTTTGCCTTTCGATTGGGCGACCGCTTCTTTGACCGCAGACTCCAGTTCCGGGTAAAGCTTGAGACCCGATTCAGCCAGCATTTTTTCGGCGATGTCCTGATTGTTGCCGCGCAGGCGCACGATCAACTTACGCTCAGGGTGCCGTTTCATGAAGGCGGTAAGGGCTTGAGCAACTTCATCGCAAGCGGTAATGCCGCCCAGGATATTGACCAGAATCACATCGCACTTGGGATTGTCGTGCACGATTTCCAGTGCTTCCAGAGTCTTCTGCGTATCTGATCCGCCGCCGGCATCCAGGAAGTTTCCGGGCTCGCCGCCGAAAGCTTTGACCAGGTCCATAGTGGCCATGGTCAATCCGGCACCGTTGCAGAGTATGCCGATATTGCCTTCCAATTCGACCAGGTTCAAGCCGGCGCGCTTGGAGCGTTTTTCCCTTTCGGAAAGATCGAGCATATGGGTTTCGGTCCAACCGGCAAAACATTTATGACGGCCAAGGGCGTCGTCACAAATGGTGATTTTGCCGTCGAGGGCAAGAACTTCGTCGCCATCTGTGATGATGAGCGGATTGATTTCAGCCAATTCCAGATCTTTTGATTCGAAAAGGGCATAGAGCTTGTTGGCCAGGTCGGCAAACTTATTGAGCAAGTTGCCGGTCAAACCGACTGCCTTGGCCAGATCCCGACCTACATAAGCATGGTATGGATAGGGAATCGGCATTGTCACGACATTCTGAGATGACTCGATTTCGATGCCGCCTTCAGCCGAGGCGATAAAGATTGCACATCCGCGGCTTCTGTCGAGAGTGACGGACAAGTAAAGTTCGCGAGCAATTTTCAGTCTTGGTTCGATCAGGAGACTTTCGGTTTTGGAGCCATTGATCACCATTTTGAGCAAGTCTTTGGCCTTACTTTCGCCGTCTTTGAGGTCTTGAGCGAATTGGATGCCGCCGGCTTTGCCACGCCCACCGGATTGCACTTGCACTTTAAGAGTGAGCGGATAACCGAGGTGGACTTTTCTCAATTCTTCCGGCTTGGTGATGCGGTGCGACGGCGGGACCGGAATGCCGTGCTCCTGGAAAATCTTCTTGGCTTCCCACTCGTATAAATTCAAGACTGTTTCCTCCATTTGGAAGCGCGGTGTGTGCTCTTTTCATAGAGCGCAAGAGCGCTAATTCTACCGGTTGGCACTGAGTGCGTTCATAAATTCCACTCCGATAGCCGATTGCCGACCACTCATATGTTTACAAGAGCGTGGACAACCCACAAACCGGCTGTGACTGCTTATAAATGTAGATCCTTCCGGCTCATATCGTCTCGGAATTCTAAAAAGCTTAAAAATGCTGGCAATAATCAGCATTAAAGGCTCTGTTTCACAGAGCTTAACCAGCCTTTTGCCTTGTCAGTGCCGTTTTGAGTGATTTTGTCCAGGAGAAATCGGGGGCGAGAGGCTGGGAAATGGGAGTGCAAAGGGCAATGCCGTTATAATTCTCCGGTCGCTTGAAATCGTCACTTTTCAAGCCGGTGTTTCAGCACGTCATTTTATAGTGCTAAAGAGAGTGGGCTTATGCGGATCGGAATCCTAACAGGGGGAGGGGATTGCCCCGGCTTGAATGCCGTGGTTCGCGCCATCGTCAGGCGGTCCGTCATGGATCACAATTCAGAGGTGGTCGGATTTCTGGAAGGCTGGCGAGGTCCCATGGAAGGCATGGTTATGCCTTTGACTCTGCAAGGCACAGGCGGATTGATTCATCGCGGCGGGACAATTTTGCGGACATCGCGGGCTAATCCTTTCAAGACAGAGCGCGGTCCGGAAAAAATTGCCGAGCAAATGGAAAAACATCGCCTGGACGCATTGATTGCCATTGGCGGCGAAGAAACTCTCAATATTGCTGAAGAGATGAATTCAAAGCACAATCTCAACGTCGTCTGCATCCCCAAAACAATCGACAACGATCTCAACTCCACTGACTTTACTTTTGGCTTCGACACAGCGGTCAATGTCGTCATGGAAGCAATCGACAGGCTGCATACGACAGCCGAATCACACAATCGTGTTCTAGTTTGCGAAGTGATGGGCGGAAATGCCGGTTGGATCGCCTGCTATGGCGGCATTGCCGGCGGTGCAGATTTTGTTCTGGTTCCGGAAAAACCGATCAAGTTGAAAGAGATTGCCGAGTCCATCAAAAAGCGCCATGCCAGAGGGCGCGATTATTCGATTCTTGTAGTTGCAGAAGGCGCCAAGCTGGAAGGCGACGATGAAAACATTGCCAAAACCGTCAACGGCAATAAGCGTACAGGTATAGGCGAGCGGCTGGCCAAGCTAATCGAGCAAGAAACAGGATATGAAACGCGAGCGACAGTATTGGGGCACATTCAACGCGGTGGATCGCCGACCGCATTCGACCGGGTGCTTGCCACCAGATTTGGTGTGAAAGCAACTGATCTCGTGCACGAAAAGAAATTCGGACGCATGGTGGCATTGCAAGGCAATCACGTTGTCGATGTGCCAATCAAAGAAGGCATAGGCAAAATTAAAGCGCTGGACATGGACCTCTACGGTGTTGCCGAAGTTTTCTTCTCCTGAAGTTTCAAATTGACGGATATAGCCTCAGATGCCGAAAGAAGCCCCGGAAAAGCGCCAGACAGACGAGCAATTGATGCGCCAGTGCTTGCAACTGGCTGAGCGTGCTCTGGGACGCACTTCCCCCAATCCTATGGTGGGCTCGATTGTTCTGGATAAATCCGGAAATATTGTTGGCAGCGGCTATCATCAAAAGCGCGGTCAAGCGCATGCAGAAGTAAATGCTCTCGATGAAGCGGGCGACAAAGCAAAGGGCGGCACGCTTTATGTCAACCTCGAACCTTGCTGCCATCATGGAAAAACTCCTCCCTGCTCTGACAGAGTGATCGCCAGCGGGGTGAAAAGAGTTGTTGCCGGAATGCTCGACCCCAATCCGGTAGTGGCAGGCGGAGGATTCAAGGCTCTTGAAGATGCAGGCATCGAGGTAGTTTTCAACGTTCTTGAACGTGAATGTGCCTATCTCAATCGCGGTTTCATCAAACGCATCAAAACAGGATTGCCCTGGGTGTGTTTAAAACTCGCCACCACCCTCGATGCCAAGATCGCCGACCGGCATGGCGGCAGCCGTTGGATTACCGGTCCTGAAGCCAGGCAATTTGTGCATCAATTGCGAAATCAATACGATGCGGTTCTGGTCGGAACAAACACTGCATTGATAGACAATCCGACTTTGAATGTGCGCGATGTAGAAAACAGCCGCGATCCTGTCAAAGTGCTGGTCGACAAAGACCTGAAGGTTTCTTTTGAAGCGAAAGTATACACTCATAAAACCGATGTAAAAACTCTGGTGATTACCAGAGATGATCTGTCGGGCCGAACGCTTGCCGATCTTCCTCTGGTTGAATTGATCGGCGTGCCTTATTCGCTGTCGAAGCCCAGTCAGAAAAATTCGCAGGTGGCGGCAGGCGTGCCCTTTAGACGGGAAGACGATCGAGAAAAAATTAGAGACCATATCGTCCTCGACCTTCAAGAAGGCCTGAGGCAACTTGTGAAAAGAGGCATCAACACAGTGCTTTGCGAAGGTGGCGGCAATCTGGCCGGCAACATGATCGATCTGGAGCTGGTCGATGAAATGATCTGGATTATCGCCCCCAAGCTCCTGCACGATCCTTTAGCCGTGCCGGCACTGGGCGGGCGAGCCAGAAGGCTGGAAGATGCCGTCCAGCTGTGTCAAGTTTCCGTCAAGAATCTAGGCGTTGATGTCGCCTACTCGGCACTTTTGCCGCCCGCAAGCCGCATCTTGCCCATATAAGACCTGACTCCAAACGAGCCAATCAATGGCGAAACATTCTTCGCTTGACATCGTCATTTTCTTAAGCGGGGTCCACCCCTGCTGTGCCAGATAAATATTAGTGAGAACCACTGACCTTTGCTTTGCTAAAGCTAAACATAGGCCAGGATAGCTTTACAGGGCTTATGATCAGGCTCTGTTATAATTATTAGGCAATTCTCACTTTTTCTCATTAGCCGTATTGGTGGGGAATCGGTTTAGGAGAGACAATGCCGTGAGCGCTGGTTCAACGTCCAGGTCAGGTCTTCCAGTTACTAAAAGACGACAGCACCGATTGTCCGGCAGACGGCGCGGTTCTGCGCTCAGCGAAGCAGGGCCGGCTCTTTTCCTTTTGCTCATGTTTGCGATTTTTCCAGTCATCGACGTCATTTATTTCGGCGTCAGCTATTACTCAACAGTCACTCTCAATGACCTGCAGCTCAGAGAAGCGTCGAAATCCGCCAAGAGCATGGCCATCTCGGCTACAGGCGACGTCATGGCCGGTGTGCCCAATCGCTGGAGCAACTCGGCCCTGGGCGGACTGGCACGATTGACCAATCCTCCGACTACAGCCGTCAACTATCAGATTAGCGAATGCGCCGTCTATGTAAGCGTAACCACAACGGTGTCGATCGAGCCTCTTTTGAAGATTCCCTTTATGCCTGGTGTGCCCGGACTGGGCGCTCCTGTGGTAGTCAACGTGACGCGGACAAAGCTTTTGGAGAATCCAAATGACATTTTCCGCTAAGCCGAAAAGAAAGAAATTGCCTCTCAGAAGACTCAGAAACAGTCGCGGACAAAACCTTGTCGAAGCGCTGGCAGGCTTTGTGATTTTAATTCCGATCGGGCTTGCCGCCGTTGATGTGGTTGCCTTTGTCTCTGCAGTCGACAGCAACGAACACCTGGCCGAAGCAGCCGCCCGGGGCGGCTGCTTCGGCCAGGTGTTCGTT
>CAZHEZ010000139.1:0-21883 GCA_964531315.1 uncultured Candidatus Obscuribacterales bacterium
GACCTTCCCATTTGCCCTGAATGATATTGCCGTTGAAGGCAGTCACGTACTCTCCTTCCATGTACGGCCCTTTGTAGCCATTGGCGTCGACCATCCGCATTTTTCCTGTGTATTCGATAGGGGTGGATTTAGCACCGCCGTATTTTTTGTAGAAGCGAACTTCGCCTGAGGAGGTTATTTTGCCTTCGGCAATGCTGAAGGGTGCATTGTTGTGTTCGTCGGTGCCGGAACCTTCAAACGAGTTGCCGGACTGGGTCAGCCTGGCGCTGGCCACCATGGGTTTGTTTTTGACGGTGTAGTTGATTTTCCAATAGCCGGCCACGCTGGGAGCATTGGACGCGTTTCCTCCCTGTTGCCCTGCGCCACCCGGTTCTTTCTTTCCGGAGAGGGAAACCTGGGCACAGCCACCCATCACTAGGGAAGCTGTGAGGACAAGAAAGAGCGAAAGAAAAGTCCCTCTTCCAGCAAAGGTGCCCGGATCTCTTGCTGTGCTGGCATTCCTGGTTTTTTCCATTGGCGTCATTGATTTTCTAAAAGCTGAAATAGTAAGTCTTAAGTCGCGGTCAGGCGCTCATTTTTCGGAAGTTTCGCGTCCTTTGACGCCTTCTAGTACGAATTCTATCCTTCTTTCGCCTACGAAAATGCCCAGAATTGCCCCGCTAAACCGCATAAAAGGATTTAAATTACTCTTTTTTGGGCAATTTAATCTTGGATGGGAATTCCACCATGGACATGGCAGATTTAATGTTTCAAAATACTGACAACTTACTATGTGGCCTCCCAGCCGCACTTTTCTCTAAATTCCTACTTGCCAGGACCAGATAATGGCCGCACCTACTGCAGCACCAAAAGCTGATGATGCAGATGCCTCTAAAACAAAAGGCACGGCTACTGCTGACGTGCCGCAGCCGACAGATGGTCATAAGGAAGGGGAAGACCCTGACAAAGAGAAAGAACCCACTCCACTGGAAAAAGAAGTGGGCGATCAAGGCTTTTGGTCGAGTGTCGGCAATACATTCAACGGTTTCGTGAAAGGTGTTGAAGTGGCCTGGGATCAGATCCCATCTGCTTTTGGCGACGCTAAAGTGACTCCGGCAGTAGCCACGACCGGCGATCAAGTCAATAATCCGGCTGTTAAGCCAGTCGAGCAGAATAATGGTTGGCTGGGCGCGCTGGGCGATGGTCTCAAGGCCGGCTATGATTTTGTTAAAAGTGGCGTTGATGCCGTATCTAATGCCGTCAGCGAAAGCTGGAAATCGGTCTTCGGCCAGGGCGCAACAACTGACGTCACTGACACCAATAAAGATGGCAAGGCAGATAAGGTCGTCGTCACCGAGAAAGAAGGCGATGTCATCACTTCTGATGGGAAAAAGACCACGATCGAGAAGAAAGACGGCACCAGAGTTACCCGTGAAAATGGCGAAACCACCGTTGAGAAAGACGGGATGAAGATAACGCGCGACGCGCACGGGGTTGAAACCTACACTCTCAAGGATGGAAGTACTGGTCGTATTGGTGCCGATGGCAATATGGACGTCAAGCTCAAGGCTCTCCACGAACAGATAACCAAAGATGGAGTCTACGGTGAAATTGAGACGGAAGGCGGTTTAATCAACCGCACCTACTTCAACACCACAAGAGACTACAATGCACTGACCAGAGAGCAGCGCGACCGGGACATCGTCAACGCCGGCGATCAAACTGTCATGCGTGTCGACAAAGAAAATGGCATTCATGCCAGTTTCAGCAAGAAAGATGGTGACCGGACCGCTACCTTCACCAAGGAAGGCAGCAATGAAGTAGTCCAGGTCGGCATTGAAAACGGCCAGCGCGTACTTAAGGTCGGCAAGCTTGGTGCCGATGGCAAGCCGGATGAAAGCTCATTCAAGACGGTCAGTGCCGACGGCATTCCAGATTGGTTCAAGCAGCACAGCGGCAGACATTGCCACGGACAAACTCCCGGCACTGTGGGAGAGCTGATGGACGGCGCCGGCGTCAAAGTGGTTAACGGTGCCATTGTCGTTAAAGAAGACAACATGACGGCCGGCCGAACTGCAACCGGTGCTCCTGTCGTCGATGTTCAGCGTGGAACCGGCGAACAACAGCACGTCATTCTCACAAACGACAAAGGAAATCAGACGGTCAATGACGTTGAGCATAAACAAGTCACAACTTGGGACGGACACAACTATTCTGAGGCCACCAACGGCGTTACTCAAATCAGATTGAATCCGGAATCCAGGCATCTTCAACTGTATGACGAGAGAGGCAACTTGTTTGCCGACAGCACAAGGGCAGGTACAAGCGTTGCCGGCGGTTATATTGGTGCTGACGGCTCGTACACTGGGTCGGATGGCCGCAGATATTTCACCGGCACAGCTCAAGAAATGCAATTTGCCGCCAGTGCTTCGCAAGTTGCTTTGGCCGGAGCAGAAGGTCATATAACCAATTTCCGCGGGCAACTGGCCAATAAAGGCACACCGGTCGATATCGGTGAATTGGCAAGCAGTATGGGCAGTTTGACAGAGGCGCTGGCTCTCTGCTTGAAGAGTGGCAATTTCACTAATCTTGGACAGATTATCGGCAGTATGGGACAAGTTCAGGATCTCATCGCCCAGGGAACCGCGCATAATGCTGATGTTTTGACGATCAAAGCGGCTGTGCCCGGTGCTACCGATCTGCAGATAGCATCTACGAAGCCAGGTCCTAATGATGCCTCCGTGGCGCAACTGGACAGAATGTTGCATGAGAAAAACCAGAGAGCCTCGGCTTGACTCCAGTTTTCGTTGCCTGTTCTCTTGACTAATCGCCTGTTTTTCGTCTGCTAACATTTGATTGTCGGTCAGGCAGGAGTTCGCCTTGGCAATTCCAATGAACACTCACGTAACAGTCTTGCTCATCAGCGGTGAGCAGGTCGAAGGCGAGGTTGCTATGGCTGACCAGAACACCTATCTTTGCCTGCGCCGCGAAAGTGAAACGCTTTACCTGCCCTGGTCGGCAATCAAATGTGTAAGAGGCCCCGCCTTGCCCGAACGTTCCCCTCTGGGTGCGGCCCGGTTTCCTCCCCAGGCCTAGATCATATATCTATTTAAAGGATGGCTCTATACCGTTTGCTTTCAGCCACTTTTCCACTCTCATCAACATCTGTTTTTTTCTGAATTCATCGAAGCGTTGAAGTTCATCCGGTGCCTTCTCGAGAATCTTTCTAAAAGCGCTGACTTTGTGCGGACTTTCAAAGGCGATTGGCAAGACATTCTTCAGATCGGGGCGCTCCACTGTGTCCATAAACCCATTGAGGTCTTCCAGCAAATCTTCTTTCGTCAGCTTGGGGACGTAGAGATATCGTCTTGAATTCCTTTCGATTTCGTCGGTGAGATCTCGCAATTCGATGAGATTACGGTTGACCATGCGCGTTTCGCCCTCGATTTTGTCGAGGTAGTATGAATTGTCCTGGCAGTCGTCCAGCCAGGCAAATATGATGTCTTCGGTGGCGATTCTCAACTTGTCCAAAGAACATTCTCCTTAGATCACATGGACTTATCTACTAAGAGCCAAATTGTATCGCTAAATTTGCCGACTGGTTTTCCATTGGCGTCGACTGCTGCAACACGCAGTCCATACAGTCCGGTTTTGGGAAATCTATCAAGTCCCAGCGTCAGGGCTCCTGATGTTCCGTTCAATTCTGTTTTGAAGGAGCTGTCAGCGGGCAATTCACCACAATCTGCAGGCAGTTTAACCTGATCCGCTTGTCCGCAAATCAAAATCGACCTGGCACTGCCGGCGATGGCAGCAACATCATAGGTGATGTTCACCTCCGGGGAGGTTTTTTCGATGTGGTATAAACCAAGATCGGCGTCGTCCGGATAATTAAAACAGAGATCGCTGAAGCGAGATGGACCGGCAGTGGAGTTCGTTTTTTGCGCACCAATCTTAGCGAAGATGCCTTTGTCTTTGATGATTCCCAGCTCTTTGATTTGCGCTGAAGAACTGGAGGGAAAACCGATCACCAACTGCGTCGGTGGTCCGTTTATCGCCCAACCGGTTGTTCGCAAAGAAAGCAGGTATCGGTGATAAACGTCATCGTTCAATTGAGCAATAGCAAGGCTGCGGCGATCTTCCTTTTCGAAGTCACCTGTATTTAAGGTCATCCAACTAAGTTCGACATTGGGATTTTTTGGTGGCACCGGCGTTTTGATTCTTGCATCGATATAAAACAGGTCTCCATCCAGAGGGCTGAGAACCCTCGAAAACAGGCTGATTCCCGGCTCATGCTCTGAATTGCTCGAGATCGAGACGCATTTTTCTTGCTTGTCGAAACTGACTGTTTTCCAATAAGCAATGGGCGGGTAAAAACTGGCGGCAATTTGGTTTGCATCAAGGACGAAATCAGGAACATTGGTTTTTGGTTCGACAACTATCGGCACCAGTGAATCGAAAGTAAAATCCCACCTGGCTGTGCTGCCGGCCAGCCGTCCGGCGGCAAGCGCATCCTTGAGGGCTCCGCCTGAAACCGTTGGCGCCCGCAGCAGCCCGTTTGCCGCATCGATTAGGACGGGACGATATGGCGAGATCAATGGTGAAAATGCAATTCTTCTGGGCAGATCTTTGACGATGCAGTATGGCACCTGGGCTCTGCCGCTGATGATGGCGGCCGATTTCTGAATCTTGGTCAACAATTTGCTTGAGGCTTTGTAGTAGTTGCTTTGCATAAAGGAATGCCGGGCCGAAGCGATAGTGAAAATCAGGCACAATGCAAGCGCCGGGATTGTGGCCAGGATTACGAACAGCCGCCTTTGATTGAGCGCTGCTGCCGTGCCGAAACAGAGCATCGGAATGAGCAGAGACATACCGGCCTGGGCGTGGGCCAGATAACGGTGTCCGTAAAAATCATCGGCAACCAGAGATTGGTTGCCACCAACGAGCAAACCGAAGAAAACCCATGCCATGAAAGTAAATAGAGCGACCCGGTACTTGCTGAAAAAGACAATTCCATAAACCGAAAGCGCCGCCGCCAGGGCAAAAACAGCATCGAGCAAAATGTATTGACTGGTATATTTCTTCCAAAGCAAACGGTTGATTGGAAACATTGTCGACAAGAGATTGCTCTTTAACCCTTTCGGTATCATGGCTATAAGCGAGCCAATCGGGTCTTGCCCTCTGGCCATCTCCAGAGACATAAAACCAATTGAGACAGCCGTCAGCGCTGCCACAGTGATGAAATAGCGCTGGCGGCCTGGTGTTGTTGCCTCTTTGAAAAGTTGTTTGTAATTCTCCCGGGCCGCCGGGTTGAGCGCGAAGTTAAGGATTTCGAACAGGGCGATTATTTTCAGCAAGTACCAGCTTTTTGCATAAGCCAGACAAGCACAGAGAAAGAAAATCACCGCCAGGATGCTGTTTTTCCTGGACTTTATTTCAAAGCCGCCCTGCACAATCGGATGTGCAGCCAGATAGAAATTGAACGACAACGCGAAAAACAGCACGGAAAGCTCAATGCCGATGGCGCCGATGAAATTGATCAACTCCGCGCTTAATGGGTGAATGGCAAAGATCAAAGCCGCAGATATGGAAATAAGAAGAGAAATTTTTGCATCAAATTCTCTGGTCAATTGCCGTGCCACCAAATATAGAGCCACACTGCAACCGGAATGCACGACCATGGAGACCAGTTTGGCCATAGCCGGTACAAGCAAAGACAAAAGAAGACAAGACAGAGATGCTAACGGCCCAAAAGCATCCTGGGCATCGACCCCTCTAAAGCAAAGAAAAGTTCCCCACCCACCTGCGGCTGTTCCTTTCAATAAGGCATGGGACCAGGCGGCGATGAATTGCTCGTCAAGCAGAAATCGGCTGCCCAGAGCAGGAAGAAAGGCAAACATTGTAGACAAAAATGACAATGCGGCAACGCCAGCCAGAAGAGCCTTTTCCCAGACCGGGATTGCTCCCGGCTCACTGACCTGGCCTGAAGCGCTCTGGATTTCCGTATCAGTCATTGCCACTCCTGTGTCAGGCTCAGATTAGCGTCTAATGCCATTTTCAGCCGAGTCCACTCTACAGCATCCCTTATTTATGAGCTATTTCTATTTGCATGTTGGATAATTTCTCTTATGGGCGCTGAAGCGACTTTGCATATCCCTGAAGGCATTAACTTTGACTGCACTGGTTGCGGAAATTGTTGCTTCACCTGGCCCGTGCCTCTTACTGACGCTGACATGAGTCGTATATGTTCCCTTTCTTTGCCCGGTCTGAAAGAAGAACCGGTTCATATTGTAAAGACCGGCACTCCTGGCTCGCTTAGCCAGAAGTCATTCAGCACTGCGCTGGGCAAAAGAAAAGACGGCAAGTGTCAATTCTTGGCTCCTGACAACCGCTGCCAAATTCATTTGCAATACGGAGAAGAAGCAAAGCCTTCCATGTGCCGGCTTTTTCCCTATACGTTCACAAGCACCCCGGCCGGCGTCTATGCGGCGGCCAGCTTCGCTTCTACTGGTGTGCTCTACAACAGCGGGCGGCCTATGAGCCAGCAGAGAGAACATTTACTGAGCACGTACAAACTGTTCAAAGAGCTTTTCCCGGATCTTTTGCCGGATTGGTCCAACTTGCAACTGGTTGACGGAGAACCGCTCACATTTGAAGCATATCTTCAATTGGAATCTCAATTTCTTACAGCTTTGTCTCCCTCTGCAACAGAGCGAGCCGATAAAATTCTTTCCGGTTTGGTCAGAAAAGCCAGCGGTTTGATCAAGCAAAAACATGACTATGACCGGATTGCCGGGGTTGAAGCCAAGCCACGCACGGTCGATTCGCTCTTAATCAAAAGTCTCCATGCAGCTTACTTTCCTCACGACGTTTATAGAGATAATCTCTGCGAGATCGATTCTGCCGCTCTTGCTCACAGCCTTGTCGCGCCACCGGATAAGGTGCTTCTAGAAAGTCGCGGGTATAAGATCGGATTTGGCGATCTGAATCAATATTGCCTGGGTGCTCTCGATAGCCAGAGCGAGAGCCTGCTCAGGCGTTTTGCATATTTGAAGATCTTTTCAAAATTATATTTTGGAGCGGGTTTTGCCGGACTGAGCCTGGTGTCCGGACTCAATCACCTCTCCATAATTGTTTCGCTTGTGCGCATAGTTTTGAAATTGAAACACATCGATGAAAAAACAAAAGGTACGGACATTTCTTTTGAGGAAACCGCCGAGTGCGTGCGCATGCTGGAAAGGCGTTTGACTGTTGCCAATTTTTCCAAGCAGACCAAAACCATGCTCGAAGTTCTTCTTTCGGCGCCGGAAAGATCCGAGCGCATCGCTTCTCTGGCTTCTTGAGGCGGAGGAATGCCAGATTATGGAGACCAGTGAAAAAAGAGCAGAAAATGAAACTGATGCTGGATTTGATGGCAAAGGATCAGCGCTGGCACGAGAACTTTCCAATACATTTCGATCACTGAAGTATCGAAATTACCGGCTCTATTTTGTCGGTCAGCTCCTCTCTTTATCTGGCACCTGGATGCAGCAAGTGGCTCTGAGCTGGCTTGTTTATCGACTTACTCATTCGGCATTTCTTCTTGGTCTGGTGGAAGGCGCTACGCTTTTTCCAGTCATGCTTTTTGGTTTGTTTGGAGGCTGGGTCGCAGACAGAAGCGAGAAAAGAACAGTCTTGATCGTCTGCCAGCTGGGAGCGATGATGCAGGCCCTAATCCTGGCCCTTTTGACTTACAACAATCAAATTCAGGTCTGGCAATGCGTTGCCCTCGCTCTCTTTTTGGGCACCGTCAACGCTTTTGAAATACCTTGCCGGCAGTCATTTCTGCCTGAGCTTATTGACAGGAAAGACCTGGTCAATGCGATATCTCTTAATTCGTCGATTTTCAATGGCGCGCGCGTGATCGGTCCGGCCATAGCCGGTATTGCCATACCTATTTTTGGTGAGGCGGCTTGCTTCTCTCTGAATGCGGCCAGCTATCTGTCCACCTTGATTGCTTACACCCTTATAACGGCGAGGAGAGAACGTCACCTCGAGCAAATTGAGAAAAAGGGGATCGGCGAAGCAATTGCTTTCATACGCAATTCTCAGACCATCATTCGCCTGCTTTTTCTGGGTGGTGTAATCAGCCTGTGCGGAATGAATTACAACGTGCTTATGCCCGTATTTGCATCGGATGTTTTTCACGGCGACGTGCGCACCCTGGCTATGCTCAGAGGTGGGGCCGGGCTGGGCGCCTTTTTAGCGGCGCTTACGCTGGCCAGCCGAGGTAAGGGCGACTTTCTCAAAGTCAATCTTGGATTTGCGGCCATACTTTTCGGCTTGAGCCTGATGGCATTTTCGTCATTGAAAGAATATTGGCTCTGCCAATCCGTTATCGTTCTGGTCGGATTCTTTCTGACCGCGCAACTGAGCGGCGGCCATTCACTCATGCAGCTGGCTGTCGAAGACGAGTTGAGAGGGCGTGTTTTGAGTGTATATCTGATAGTGATGATGGGATTCTCGCCACTCGGCAGTTTAATAATCGGCTGGTCGGCCGCCCATTATGGCGCACCGGCAGTAGTATCAGTATGCGCAATAATTTGCATGCTGGCCGGGGCAATCTATACACTCTGGGCCAGAAAAGAAAGCGGTGCAATATCTCAAGGTGGTAAAGTTTTTTGATTTGCTTGGCTCTGGAAAATTTGATCCGGGCTATATTAAGTGGCTCTGCCTGATTCTGTGGACAGAGGCTTAAGGCGTGGAATGATAGATGTAGACGCCAAAAGTAAGATTGGACTGAACTGAAATGGCCGAAAACGGCGACGACAATTTCACGAAAGTTTCAGCGCCCGCCTCAAACCAGGAAGCGAGCGTCAACACGCAATTGGAGCCGGCGGACCGAGAACGGCCTGGGTTGGCGCAGAGCAGCAAATTGCTGATTGGCATACTTGTCATCAATACCTTCGCGGTGGGAATTTGGATTGGCTCGCAGTTTATGTCCCGCGACTCCAACGAGTATGTAAATAAAACGACAAGCGGGCAAGTGGACACTAAAGAATCCGTCTTGCCTCCGGCCTCTCCATCCAAAAATACAGTGCGCAACCTGGGGGAGTTTACTGTTGCCGATATTGCCGAAAAGGTGGCGCCGGCAGTCGTGGCCATTGAAGTTACCCCTCAAAATTCGGCAGAAAAGGCTCTGGCCAGCATAGAGGCGCCCATGCCTCAGTTTTTCTTCGGACCGCGTATGCGACCGGAGCAAACCCCTCAGCCCTTCAATGACGGGCAGGAGAGGCGATCGGCTGGGTCAGGCGTGATTATCCGGGAGGACGGTTATATCCTCACCAACAGCCATGTCGCTCGCAATGACAGTCTGATAAAGGTCACTCTCAATGACAAAAGAGAATTCCAGGGGCAACTGGTCGGTAAGGACAATTTCACCGATCTGGCCCTGGTCAAGATTAACGCCAAAGGCTTGCCGATTGCCCGTCTCGGGTCCAGCAAGCACATTAGACCCGGCGAATGGGCGATTGCCATAGGCAACCCGTTCGGATTCGAACACACCGTCACCCTCGGCATAGTCAGCGCCATCGGCCGATCGGTGGCCGACCTAAACCACCATGTGGAATTGATTCAGACCGATGCAGCCATTAATCCTGGTAACTCGGGAGGGCCTCTGCTCAATCTGGTCGGCGACGTGATTGGTATCAACACGGCCATACGATATGATGCCCAAAATATCGGTTTTGCCATTCCTGTAGATGTGGCTCGCGATGTAGCGACCGGACTTTTGGCTCACCATTCAATCAGCAGAGCTTATTTAGGCATCTATATGAGAGATCTAGATCCTCAAGTAAGAAAGGCTCTTTCCATTCCTAATGATTTGCAGGGCGTTCTGGTCCGCAAAATTGCCGCCGGAGGCCCATCGAACCGCGCCAAGCTGGCTCCGGGCGACCTGATTTTGAAGGTCAATGGTGTCGCTGTGGCCTCGTCTAAAGATATGAGAGAGCTGATTAAGAATCAAAAGCCGGGAGACACCCTCAAAATTACCTTCACCAGAGCGGGAACTGTCTCTGAGACCGACCTTACAGTCGGAGACTACTCCAAGGAAGTGGTTGAAGATTAAAGGCCGGCAACGGATTTAAGGTCGCCTGTGGTATTTTCCCCAATGCCTGCGGCCATAACTCTGGCCTATCATGGCCCTGGAATTCAATCTCTTACGCGATCAAAAAGCAAGCCTCTTTTCCGGATTCTTTCGGATCACGGTTAATGAGCAATTTATTCAGGCAGTGCACCATTTGCTCTGCTCATGGAGCTTGGGCATTAATGGCCGATTTTAGAGATCAAGCTGCGCAGATAGCCGTCCCGGCTGAAGCAATTGCTGCCAATCAAGCGGACCACCAGGCAAGCGGTTCGGCAATCAGTGATTTTGCTGCCGGTGCCTGGTCTTCCTTTAAGTACAACCTGGTTCAATCTCCTCTCACCGGTGCTACCCAGCTGGTGGACAAGATGGCAGGAACGCATCTGGAGGAGAGCACAAAACTTTTTGCCAAGCCCGCGCATGCGGAATTCGGCACTGCCGCCTGGGCCGGTCAGACCGTTGGTGGTACTGTGGGCGGTGCGCTGCCATTTCTGGCTATGGCACGATTTGCCGGTCCCGGCGCAGCAGCACGCATGGAAACTTCAGCCACTTATGGTTTGCTGACCAGACCGGCGATTGCTCCAGTGCTCAAATCCATTGCTGCCGGTGCCGCCTATAACGCGGTCTTCACTCCTGTCGAGGACGGGGAAGATTTCTATGGCGCACGCGCCCGCAACACTCTGGTGGGCGGACTGACCTGGGGCGGATTGACGGCCACAAGTATTGGTCTGAAAGGGCTGGGCATGCGCGCCTTCAACGAGCAAGCTATAGCAGAGGCGAGAGGTTTGACTGCCGCTTCGAAATACACAGATGGTATTCTCGCCAACAATACATTCAGAACCGTTTTGAAAAACGACGTTTTCGTTGGTGCCGCAGGTGGTGTCGTCGGTGGTATCATAGATGCACAGGGGCATTCAATCGTGTCCGGTCATGGATTGGCCTCAGTCGGTGATACGGTTCAGCATGCCACTACATTTGCATTCGGCGGCGCCCTCATGGGTGGTGCCAATATTGCTTATGAAAAATACAAGCCGACCAGCGGCATCAGAGGAGCACGCACTCTGGAAGAAATGACCAGACTGGCCGAAAGCACTCGTGATCCCAATGCACCGCCACGCTGGCATTACGACAAACTTGCCGAACAAGAAGCAACGATAACCAGTGGATTCTTTGCCCAATCGGAAGGTCAGATGCGCAATCTCTTTGGTGAGACCAATCTCTCGCATGCCGATCAAGCAATGTTGGTGAGAAACAATCAAGACCTGATCATGGGACTGAAGACCGTGCGCGAAAACGGCCCGATTGCCACAATGTACGGTTCGGCACGAACAAAATCAGACACATTTGCCTATCAAAGAGGAAGATTTACATCTGCCTTGCTGTCCAAAGAAGGCTACACCATGTCTACAGGCGGCACCGGCGGCATGATGGAAGCCGGCAACAGAGGCGCCTATGAAGCAGGCGGAAAGAGTATCGGACACTCTTTGGAGTTGCCGAATGAAAAAATTGGCAATGGCTACCAGACTCATATACTCAAATATGCCGAATTCGGTCCACGCAAACAAGTTTTAAGAGAACACGACGTGGCGGTGGTGGAAAAAGGTGGCATCGGATCTGTCGATGAGATGGCTGAATTGATTACCCACCTGCAAACCAGAAAGAAAGATCCGGTTCCTGTTTACATAATGTCGGAGCTGCCGTACAAACATTTCGATCAAATGATGAAAGCAATGGAAAAGGAAGGTTTGATTTCCAAGGGCGATCGCGACCTCTATAGAATCGTCAGCGATCCGCGCGACATCATCAAAGATCTTCGTCAAAGAAAAGCAAACATGAACCCAGTTCAAGACGCTAATATAGAGCTTCAAACCAGAGGCTAGAAAAAACATATGTCATTAGCAGAAAAGAAGTGTATTCCGTGCAGCGGCGGTACACCACCTCTAACAGCTTCTGAAAGAGAAACACTGATCAAGCAAATAAGTGGATGGAGTGTTGAAGACGAAAAGAAGCTTTCGAAAAGCTTCTCGTTCAAAGACTTCAACGAGCCGATGAAGCTGGCCAATAAAGTGTGGCAAGTGGCGGAGTCTCAAGGACACCATCCCGATCTATTTGTCGCATGGGGGCTGTTGAAGATCGAAATCTGGACGCATGCAGTCGGCGGACTGACCGAAAGCGATTTCATTTTGGCCGCCAAAATAGATCAGGTTCAGGCTGCTGAGAAATAAGCAGAACTGGATTTTTAGATTTATGGATAGAGTTTGTAGAACAAGAACGACAATCCAAACAAGCCGAAGATTATTGCCCAGATCCAGGCCGGGGAAGCAGTTGTGCTGCCTTTTATTTCCTTGCCTCTGGATGAGCTTCTCATTGCTCCGGTGGTGCCGGTCTGGCTCTGAACGGCCACCGATTCCACCGCGGTTGCAGCCGCTGGTGCAGCGCCAGCTGCAACGGCAACAGATGGTTGATCGTCATCATCTTCAGCCAATGCCGCTGCCAATCCAGGCATTGCATCTTTTCCTTGTTCTTTTCCGGCTGGCGCAGGAGCTGCCGCCGGAGCCGGAGCAGCGGAAGTCGCATGGAGCTGCTCTGCTTTGATAACTACTCTTTTAACGACATCAGGAAGCTGATCTTTCCAGGTCTGAGAATCAAGAAAATCAGTAGCGCCAAGTTGCATCGACGTCTTGATCAATCCGCCGTCCAGGGTCTCATTGCTGACGAGAAACTGGATTTTAGGATGCTGCTCTCGCAAATCTCCTAAAAGCGTCAGGGCTTTCATCGGCTCTGGTGCCAATTCTATCCAGACAAGTTTGGGAGCCAGGGCTGAAATTTGCTTGGCCGCCGACTGTCTGTTGACGGTGCCTATTAGCCGAAGCTCAGCATGGCCGCGGATCAATTCCTCTATCTGCTTGGCCTTTTCTTCGCCGGCCTCGCAAATAATCAATGTGGTTAAAGACACTGTTTTCCTCGAGTCTAGTGATTAAGTGAGTGAGAAACCGCTCAGGATACCGCTTGTTTCCATAATCTTACGCCGTACATCTTCGGCGCTGATGGAGCCCAATTCTAGATCCTTGAAAATGCAAAGCAATTGCATGGAAGTCATCAGGCAGAGATTTTTCTTCTTGGCAAACTCAGCCAGTGCTTCAGTGAAGTCAGGTTCGCTTCTTTCAGTGGGCGGGCGATTGGACCAGGTGCACGCAACCAGTAATCCTTTTGGTTCGCTTTCATGCTCGCCCCAGTAATTGATCACCGACTCTCCAAGCAGAGCCAGATCCGTACGCTTCGCTTGCGAATTGCTCTTCACTACGTGAGCAAGAACATCAGCCTTTTCACCAAGATTCAGCCACAACTCATTCTGGTTGCTTGGTGAAACAGTAGCGGCCCAGCCAATCTTGGCGAATGCCTTTTGGCAGGCACTGACAAGACCCGACCCGTCAGCGGAAAGGAGTGAATTCTTGATGCCGTCAAGGAGAGAAATGCGAGACTCAATGGTTGCGATGCGATTTTGAATCTGACGAATCTGTTCGTTGAGATCGTTTCTCTCAGACTTAAGTTCGTTAAGTCCAGGGAAGGAGTACTGCAAGCACCAATCTGGTGCTCCGACGGCGGTGTTTTCTTCCAATTGTGTCGTCATTGTCCTTGCCTGCGTTGTGTATGTACCTGATTCACTAACAATGGTTTCCGGCCTCGGCGGTGGTGGCGGTGGTGGTGGCGGAGGCGGAGGCGGAGGTGGCGGCGGCGGCTCCGGTTCCTTAATCGGAGGCGGAGGTGGTGGCGGCGGCGGTGTCTCAACCTTTACAGGCTCCGGCTCAACAGGCGGCGGAGGAGGAGGAGGGGGTGGCGGCGGAGGCGGCGGTGGCGGTGGCGGAGGCGGCGGCGCCGGCTCCGGCTCCACTTCTGCCACTATTTCCGTCGGTGTTAATGGTTCGTCCAAATTGATGGGCGCATGAGATCCAGTAGAAGATGTGAAATCTTCAACTTCGTTGCGCGCCGTCTGAGGCTGCGAAGCTTGTCCCGAAACTCTCAGGGACTCGAGTTGTGCCATTAAATTGGTGGCTTTTCCACTGGCATCATCTACCGCTTCGACCGGGACTACCGGAGGAGGAGGCGGCGGTGGTGGCGGAGGCGGCGGCGGTGGCGGCTCCGGTATGGGAGGAGGTGGAGGAGGTGGTGGAGGTGGTGGCGGTGGAGGTGGAGGAGGAGGAGGAGGCGGAGGCGGCGGAGGAGGAGGCGGCGGCGGAGGTGGAGGAGGCGGTGGCGCCGGGGCTTCCGGTTCTGCTCCGCCAAGTAGCGCACCCAACGAGGTCTTTTGCACCGGCGCTTCGGTTTTTGCTGCTTCTGCTTTTACCGAATTGAGAATATCTTCGGCACTCATTGCTCCTGCCGGAGCAGACAAATCGATGGTGTCTGAGGAAAGCGATTCCATGCTGGCCGCCGGCAACTTATCGTAAGTGGCCATGGGCGAGTTGTAATCACCGGATGTGAGAGTCAAGGGCGGCACTGATGTGGTTGCCGTTGTCGGCTCAGGCAGAGTCGCCGTTGAGGATTCAACTGACTTGGCTGCCAGCATGGCGCCCAGACCCGAACCACCCGAACTGGTCGAGCTGGTCGATACGGGTTCTTGAATTTGCGGACTTTCCAGGCGGGGAAGCTGACTGCTGGATGTACTGGCCTTATTGGAAACAAACTTGTGCGGGTCGGTGGCGCTTGCTTGTGCCTGGTGTTCGACCGATGCTGCCACAAGGGCCGCTGTTTCCTCTTTGACGTATTGCGAGATGTCCTCGCCTTCGCGTTTGGAATACCAGAGGTTCAAGCAATGAATAAGAGTGCGATCGAAGTCGGGTGAGTACGGGGCGGGCAGGAAAATGATTCTTCCGCCTTTGTCACCGGCATAAAGATGTGCAGAAATGCATTTTTTGGGACCGGCAGTAGCCAGCACGTTATAGCCTTCCGTAAGGAAGTCTGTACGGATGATCGTGCTCCATTCGATGCCGGGCTGGGCCAGATATGAGGCAAATTCCGTCTCATTGCCCTCGTCGGTCATTTCCACGTTGCGGCCGTGAGAGACGGCGCTCATGTGGCGCGTATTTCTTTCTGTGGATTTATCAGGGGCCAGACTGAGCAACCAGACATAGTTGTCCATGGCTGAGGCCTTGCCTTGAATGAGGAAGGGGCGGCACAAGAAATAAACAAGAATGCCGCCTTTTTCGAGGAACTTGACCAGTTGCTCGGTGCGGCTGTTGATTTCGTCTGTAATCGCTTCAAGGAGCGCATCGTTGGAAGTGTTGACCGAGGTCAGACCTTCAGTTTGCGCTGCTTCTACCTGCCTGACCATGTCCGGGTCGCGGTCAAAAAGGTGCAGTGTGCTCACCGGGTTGACGATGATGGCTGTGTAGTAATCGAGGGGTTTGGCACGTCCGGACGTCAGGAAAGACTCTTCGCCGAAGCCAGGGCAATTCAGCCTGAGAATCCTATCCTTCTCAATGGATTTCATTATTGGTACCTTTCACTTCACTGTTTATTTCAATTTTCTTTGTCGTCATTGCCAACTGGCCTTTGGAGCCGATTCAATCACTTACTCGATTCGTTATACCCAGTAATTAAAAAGCGATCAAAGACATGTTGTTGCCAAGCATGACCCTCGCAGCTTTTCTTAATGTCAAGCCAAACTCCCTGGTTGAATGAGTTCCTCAAGTTTGACTTCTTCCATGCTGGCAAGGACCAGGTCAGCGTGTGCGAAATCCTGGTGCTTAGTGGCCTGGCACGGAATGGCAATGCACATCATACCCGCTGCTTTGGCGGCACAAACCCCATTGTATGTATCTTCAATTACCAGACACTCGCTAGGTTTTACTCCCAGTCTTTCTGCGGCCAGAAGAAACACGTCAGGTGCCGGTTTGCCGTTTTGCACCTCATCTCCGGAGCAGAGGTATTGGAAGTAGTGGCTGGTCCTGGTCAACTCGACGACCAATTCGATTGTCGGCATAGTTGCCGATGATGCGATGGCAGTCGGGAGTTTCAATTGATGAGCCTTTTCCAGGGTCTTAAACACGCCTGGTTGCACTTTCAACTGCTCGTTAAAGAGTTCATGCAAAACCTTTTCTTTTTGCCCCACAAACTCCAGTGCCGTCATCTCGAGCTGATAGCGCTTGATCAGATGTTTTGCGCAATCCAGGTCTTTCATGCCGAGGAAATTGTGATTGTCGTCTTCCCCGAATGTGAGCGCGAAATTGGCCAGGTATTTTTGGTAGGCGAGTAAATGCAGCGGTTCCGAGTCGATGAGCACGCCGTCCATGTCGAAGACTATCGCTTTGACGCCTTTTACGGCTGTTTTTCCAGCAGATATGCCAGCCACCTACGATTCCTCTTAAGCTAGGCAAATATATCAAATGGGGACGGTATATATATAACCGTCCCCATCAACTAATTCAGACCTGGATTTCGCTTAGTGAGAATCGAGCTCTTCACCCATACTGAAGGAATCGAGGCAGAAGGGCTTTTCCCAACCGTGGTTGATGGAGTTTCTGCCGCCGGAGTACACGCCTTCCGCGGTGCCGACCACCAGGCCGAACGGAACGCCCATAAGAGAAGCCATGCCCATCGGGATCATGTGCTCTTTTCCGCCGATATTATCGGCAAACTGTTCGGTAAATCCGACGCTGCGAGCTCCTGAGCGACGCACGATGGCGACGGGAATGCCGAGAACCATTCCACTGCCGATAGCAACCATGCGTACAGGCAGCATGAGAGCTTGCTTCGCCATGCTTCCTTCACTTTCTGCAAAGGCGGGGGCTGTATTAAGGGTGAGGGCGAGAAGCGCCAATAATCCGATCTTCTTGTTCACGTCGTATCCTCCAAAACTGGCCGTAGCGGGCTTTCCGCTGATTGCTTCCGACTCCCTTAATTTGGTGACTCTTGGTAACTAGGGGTCATAGTAAGCGTAAGACGAAGTCATAATAACACCGTATTAGTACAGACTCTGTTGGTGTACTGTAAAATCATGCCCGGCTGCAAAGGGAGCCGGTAGGCTCTTATCAAGGCTCCGATTTTTACATGAGCAATTCCAATTCCACATATCACCGCAAAGGCTTCGGCCTTAAAGACGAGATTCATGGCGAGCTGAAAGCAGCCTATGACTCGGCTTTGATACAAGAGCTGAGAGAAAATCACAATACATTGGTCCGCTCCGGGCTGACCATCAAGCTGGCTTCCGCGTTTGGATTCTGCTGGGGTGTCGATAGAGCCGTGTCCATGGCTTATGAAACCAGACGCCATTTCCCCGATCGGCGCATCTGGATCACCAATGAAATCATTCACAATCCGGTCGTCAATCAGAATTTACGAGAGATGAATATCGATTTTGTTGCCGTCAATGCAGATGGGAGCAAGGACTTTTCGCACGTCAAGGAAGGCGAAGTAGTGATTTTGCCGGCTTTCGGCGCCTCTGTGGAGGAAATGGAATCGCTGGAGTCCAAAAAATGCGAAATTGTCGACACTACATGCCCCTGGGTGTCACGGGTTTGGAATCGGGTCGTCAAATATGAACAGGGCGAATTTACCGCTATCATTCACGGCAAATACAATCACGAAGAAACCATTGCTACATCTTCCAGAGCCCGCCACTACTTAATTGTGCAAAACATGTCGGAAGCCGGTTGGGTTTCCGAATATATTTTGCACGGCGGTAAAAGAGAAGAATTTCTTGAGCGTTTTCAGTCGGCCCATTCCAAAGGTTTCGATCCAGAAGAGCGCCTGATGCGCATCGGGGTAGCTAATCAAACAACTATGCTTAAGGGCGAAACCGAACAAATCGGCAAACTTTTTGAACGCACCATGCTGGCCAAGTACGGACCGGAAAATCTTGAAAAGCACTTTCTCAGCCCGGGCGACACCATCTGCGATGCCACTCAGGAGCGCCAGGACGCCATGCTCAACCTTGTTGAAGAGAAGCTTGATCTCGTCCTTGTGATTGGCGGTTTTAATTCCTCCAATACCGGACATTTGCATGAAATAGCGGACCACAGAAATATTCGCTCCTTCCACATTGACGGGCCCTCCTGCATCGGTCCTGGCAATGTGATTAAGCACAAACCGCAAACTGAAAGCGAATGCGTGATTGAGAAAGACTGGTTGCCTGACGGCGAGGTAACCATCGGAGTGACGGCCGGAGCCTCCACGCCCGATCAAGTCGTAGCTGAGGTTTTAGAGGCAGTATTTGCTTTGCGGGCAAGCGAGAGCTGAAAGTAAGGGGATCTAAGTGACCGTTTTAAAATCGGATCTGGAAACGACTCCTTTTATGCAGGCTTTGCGCAGACAAAAGTCCGGCTATACGCCTGTCTGGTTGATGCGCCAGGCCGGACGTTTTATGCCCGAGTATCGCCAGGTCAGAGCGAAGACAGGCTTTCTCGAGCTCTGCCATAACAGCCAGCTATGTGCTGAAGTGACGGTCATGGCGGTAGAACTTTTGCAGGTAGATGCAGCCATTATTTTTTCGGACATCTTATTGCCTCTGCAATCGCTCGGCTCAGGGCTGGAATTTGTAAAGGGTGATGGCCCGGTTATTCACAATCCTATAAAAACGGTGGCCGATGTTGAAAAACTTCCCAAGATAGACTGCAAGGACAGTCTCTCTTACGTTCTTGAAGCCGTCAAAATAGCCAGACAAGAATTGCCGGTCAATATTCCCTTGATCGGTTTTGCCGGTGCTCCTTTCACACTTGCCTCCTATCTGATCGAAGCGGGCTCATCGAGAAATTTCGAAAAAACAAAACGCTTCATGTACACGCAGCGGCAAGCCTGGGACATGCTCATGCAGCATCTCTCGGTCATTGTCAGCGATCATTTGAACAATCAAATAGAGGCCGGTGCTCAAGCAGTGCAGCTCTTCGACAGTTGGATTGGCTGCCTGGGTCAGAGCGACTACACTGAATATGTTTTGCCGCATGTAGCTGCCACCATAGCTGGTGTCAAAAGAGGCGTGCCGGTCATTCATTTCGGAACCGGCACCTCCGCTTTGCTTGAGTTAATGAAACAGGCAGGCGGAGACGTCATCGGTGTTGATTGGCGAATTGAACTGAATGAGGCCTGGGAAAAAATTGGTTATGACCGCGGCGTTCAGGGCAATCTTGATCCGGTGGTTTTGTTTGCCGGAAAAGAAGAAATCAAAAAGCGTGCCGAGCGTATCTTCAAGCAGGCAGGTGGCAGAGCCGGGCACATTTTCAATCTTGGACACGGCGTATTGCCTGAAACTCCATTTGAAAATGTGAAGTATCTCGTGGATGTAGTTCACGAACTCAGCATCCGTTGATCTGTTTATGAAAACGGAGTCGGCGGGCAAGAAAGTGGTCATCGTAGGCGGTGGCATCTCCGGTCTGGCTGCGGCCTTTAGATTGAAACAGCTGAGTGCAGGAAAGTCGGTTGATATCGAGCTTGTGGAAGCCGGTCCTCGATTGGGCGGCGTCATCAAGACAGAAATTGCAGATCAATGTCTCTTAGAATGCGGACCTGATTCAATGCTGACTGCTAAACCATGGGGTGTCGATCTCATGAAAGCACTGGGCATGGAAAATCAGATTATCGAGACAGAGAAGGAAAATCGCCGCGCTTTCATTGCCGGCTCAGACTGCTTAATGCCAATGCCGGAAGGGTTTCGCCTGATAGCGCCGGAGAGCATTGCGGCGCTGGCTGCCTCGCCCTGTTTGAGTCTGGGCGGCAAGTTGCGCGCCGTGATTGAGCCTCTTGTGCCGCGGCACAAGGCGATGATTGGCGGTAAATTGCCGGAAGACTTTGATGAAAGTCTATACAGCTTTGTCACTCGCAGACTGGGTAAGGAAGCTTTGGATAAGCTGGCTCAACCGCTTTTTTCAGGAATTTATACAGCTGATCCTAAAACCCTGAGCATGCGTGCCACCATGCCTCAATTTCTCGAATACGAAGCTGAATATGGCAGTGTAATTCGCGGCTTGCGCGAGAAACAAGCTCAGTCTAGAGAGATGCAAGGGCTCCCCGAAGGGGTGCGCTACAGCATGTTTGTCGCTCCTGAAAAAGGAATGGAGTCTCTGGTCGCAGGTTTGAAAAAAAATCTTGAGGACGTTTCTTTGCAGACCGGAAAGGCAGTGAAAGAAGTTGACTATCTGACCCACGAAAAAAAATGGCGCCTCTCATTTGCCGACGGATCTTACTGCCATGCCGATGCGATTGTTCTTTGTCTGCCGGCAAAAGGGGCTGCAAAACTGCTTTCTCACCTGAACGATAAACTGGCGGATCTGCTCCATTCGATAAATTACGCATCCTCTGCCGTAGTCAATTTTGTTCTGGAAAGAGAAAATGTTTTGCATGCTCTGGATGGTTTTGGCTTTGTCGTCCCTGCCAACCTGGGCCGGAGCGTCTTAGCCGGCAGTTTTTCCAGTGTCAAATTCAAAGGTCGCTCGCCGGCCAATCTGGTTGTTTTGCGAGCCTTCTTAGGCGGTGCGTTATTTCCTGAGCTTATGGAATTGTCCGATGCTCAGTTGCGTGACAGGGCCTTTGCCGATTTGAGCTTTTACCTCTCAATCAAAGCACCGGCCCGTGGACTGCCTTTTAGAGAAGCCCTTGTGTCGCGCTGGAACGATTCTATGCCTCAGTATGCGGTCGGTCACAGACAGAAAGTGGAAGCAATAGGCAATGAGATGACTTTGCTTAAGGGCGCATTTCTTGGCGGAGCAGCCTATACAGGCGTGGGCATACCGGATTGTATACAAAGCGCCAATCAGGCGGCGCAAAGCGTGTGGGAATCGCTCTTCCAATCCCCGTCATGATCGCGTATTTAATGATTATCTTGAGGTCCGCTCTGGGCAAAGAAACCTTGGTTATATATTGGTGAGAGATGGAAGCAATTGTCCGGGCAAAAAAAGATGCTGCTGACCGGCCGCCCAAGCATAAAATTGCCACGGTGGACAGCGGCTGTAATTTATGCGGCTCCTTCAGGCGCATTCTGGTCACCACCGGTAAAGAGCACGAATACACCAATAGCACCGACGACGTTTTCAATGTTGTGAGCTGTACGGGCTGCCAGCTTGTTTACCTGGATCCGCGCCCGGACTTTCGTGAGCTGGGCACCATCTATCCGCCCAATTACTATTCCTATAATCAGGATATTTTGCGGCGCAAAGCCAATCCCAAATCCATTTTAAGCAATCTTCGCTATAAAGGCTTCCGGGCCAAAATCGAAAAATCGCTGATGCTGGCCGGACTGCAAGAGAAAGGGAAAATCAAGATTCTAGATATCGGCTGCGGCGACGGGCATCTGCTCAATCTTTATCGGGAAGCAAAAGGCGACAACGTGGAAACCCATGGAGTCGACTTCAGCCTGGAAGCAGTGATTCTAACCTCTGCGGCCGGACATCTGACCTACCGGGGGCGCTTTGAAGACGCTGAAATCGCAGACAATCAGTACGATCTCGTGGTCGCCAGTCACGTCATCGAGCATGTATCCGATCCGGTCTGGTTCGCTCAAAAGGTCTTCAGGGTTTTGAAGCCGGGTGGTGTTTTCTGGTTTGAAACACCCAATATCGGCTCCGTCGACGCCCAGTGGTTTAAGAATGGGAACTGGGGCGGCTACCATTTTCCGCGGCACTGGTTTTTCTTTACGCCCGACACCGTAAAGATGCTGGCTGAAAAAACCGGTTTTACTCAAGAGTCAATCGAGTTTGTGCCCAATGCGATTTTCTGGTTCTGGACGTTTCACAGCCTTATGGTCAGCCGGGATGAAAAGCTCAGACCGCTTGCCGATCTGCTCTTTCCTCCCGTCGA
>CAZHEZ010000140.1:0-21811 GCA_964531315.1 uncultured Candidatus Obscuribacterales bacterium
TGAAAGCTAGCGAAACATCCAGTGCATAAAGAGCCAGGGGCACGGCGAAGACCGTCAAGCAGAGGGCAAATGCGCCAATTTTTACACCCAGCAGCATGGCGATTGCCAGAGCGACAATGGTGGGCAAAACGAATAATGCTTTGGCGGCAAAGCGGCGAAAGACACCGGAAAGAGCCACGGTTCTGTCGGACAAATCGGTCACTTTCAAATCGTAAAAAACCTTTCCAGGTGTGCCCTGCATTTTCGATCCGTCAAAAATCAGGAAATAAAACACCGGGATCATAATCGCTGAAACAGCGATGGTTGTTAGGACCTGGGCACCGGAGGCCTGGTGAGTTTGCAAAAGGACATTGGCGATTAATTCGGCCACGAAAAGAAAACCGAGCAGAAACATCGAATCAACCAGGGCGGCCAATATTCTTCTGGAAGGCGGCGCCGAGCGGTATGCACGCATGGCGGGCAGCCTGTAAAAGCTGTTTTGCACGCTCCAGGTTCCGCTTTCGCGGGACTGGAAAAAACGTCCGCAGCGCCAGCAAGAGGAAGCTTCTCCGGATATTTTCGCTCCGCATCCGGCGCAAAATTGTGCCGATTTGGAGGCGGCTGGGTTGGCAACAGGTCTGACTACCAGTTTGTCTTCGGCATTTTTGTTGGACATGTTTGCTGTTTCAACCTCATTCTGCTTGATTAGCAGGTAATTTCAGCTTATAGCGCTTCCTGACAACCATTGCAGAATTTTAGCTTGGCTTAACGATGCCATCGCATCTGGTTGCACAAAAGAGGCGGGCAAAATTGCCGCTTCCAACCCTCTAACCTTCACACTTGCTGTTTCTCCAGCCTTAAGGTCAGCATAATCCCGGCTTCACCACAAATCACCGGGGTAATTACTGAAAAAGCTTTCTTAATTCACAAATCGCGCCTGAAGATTCAATTTGTCTTTATCTTCTGAGAAGATCACTCTTTCTCCTGAGGCTACCTATGACAGAGACCGAAACCCCCACCATGTCCAATGATGGTAAAGACAAAAAAGACCCGCTCAGTCTGGCTCCGCCGCGCGGCATGCGTGACTTGTTGCCGAAAGAGACGGCGCTGCGCGATTGGGCCACCGGTGTCCTCCTGGACACCTATGAGCAGTTTGGCTTTAGCCGCATTGAAACACCGGCTCTGGAACACTTGCAAAACCTCAAAGGCGGAGAAGGTGGTGAGAACCTGAAGCTGATTTATGAGGTGCTCAAACGGGGAGAAAAACTGGAAAAGGTTATCGAGGCGTCAACTGTCGAACGCGATCAATTAGCCGATCTTGGATTGCGTTTTGATCTTACGGTTCCTCTGGTCCGCTATTTTTGCGCCAATCAAAACGACCTGCTCTTTCCCATGAAAGCTATTCAGATAGGCTCGGTCTGGCGAGCGGAAGCACCGCAAAAAGGACGTTTTCGTCAGTTCACCCAGTGCGATATTGATATTCTCGGGGTCAAATCGGAAATAGCCGAAACAGAGCTTTTGATTGCCTCTTCTAAGGCTTTGCTTAACCTGGGCTTCAACGATTTCCGTATCCGCATAAATGATCGCCGCTTGCTGACTGCCATGGTTGCCCATTGCGGTTTTTCAGACCGCTTTGAAAACATCTTCATCGCCATCGATAAACTAGACAAAATAGGCATCGAGGGCGTCGGCAAAGACCTTGTCGAACATGGGCATCCGCCAGCGGCAGTCGAGAAATTGAAAGCAATTTTGACGGCAGCACAGGCTGAGGACGCCGATTTAACCAGTTTTGCAGTCAGCCTGGAGAGCGGCGATGCTCAAAGTCCATGTGCTGACCTCAAAGCGGCGATGCAGTCTCTGTCCGTCATTATCGACGGTGTTCAATCAACTGCATCGGCAAATTATGACATCGTTTTCGATCCGACCCTGGTGCGCGGCATGGGTTATTACACAGGGCCAATCTTCGAAATCGGCATGAAAGGCTATTCTTATTCAATGGGCGGCGGCGGTCGTTATGACAATATGGTGGCAAAGTTCTCCGGACGCGAAGTTCCTGCCTGCGGGTTTTCAATCGGATTTGAGCGCATCATCGGCGTTTTGATGGACCAGAAAGCCAAACCCAAAAATGCGCGCGAAAAACTGGCACTGATTTTCGACTCCAATCGAGACAAAACTGCCGATGTGATGCAAGCGGCCGCCAAACTGAGAGAAAAGGGATATAGCGTCTCGGCACATCCGCGCAAAAAAGACATGTCCAAACAGCTCGATTCATTCGTCCAGCACGATTTCACTAAATTCGTGGCCTTTAGAGGCGACGTCAACAACCTGGAAATCAAGGAATTGAGCCAACCATAGTTAGCTCCGCAGCAAGATTCAGTCCCGGCTTTTCACCGCAGGCGGTGGCGGGCGGAAACTATTTAGCGTCAACGACAATCGATTTTGCAGGAATGTGAATAGACCGGCTCAGGCAACCGAGCAGTCTTTCCGTCACATCCTCGAGTGTCGGCCCATCCGCGCCGGCTTGCCATTGATCGTCACGAAAGACCCGGCTCTCTGAGCCGTTTTTGCTGTTTGCGATCAAAACGGAAACTGTGCGGCGTTTTTCACCGTCGATGCGCAATGTGAGCGACAGGCTCTCGGGCTGTCCGTCTCCGGCCGCAGTGGCCTGTCCTTTTTGGGCCAAGAGTTCAATAGCAGGAGCATATTCTTTCTTTTTCTCAGCAGGCACTCCGACGCCGGCACCGCCGATTTCGGCTATAAATTCACCAATTATTTTGCAAACCAGATGCCTCTGCAGATCCAAAGTAAGCACATGATCGCAGCCGGTCAGCACAGCCAGCCGCCTGTAATTAGCAGCCGGCAAGAGCGCAAACATATTGGTGGCATTAGACATGGAGGCCAGTGTGTCTTCATAACTGTGCAGGATGAGCACCGGACAAAAGATTTTGTGGGCAATTTTTCGCAAATCGCGATTGAGCAGATTCATCTCGCGCAAGGAGCCAAAATAGGTGCGGAACAGTCCATAGCTGGTATTCTCGCCACTTCTTGCTGCTTCGACAGCCTTGGTAATTTGCTTTTGCAGGCGTTCGTCTTTAAGGCCGTAAGGCGGAGTCTCCGTCCAATATAAAGTCCGGCCCACAACCGGAAAGATGGTGCAAACATCATGCATGACATCACGAACAAACTGGGTGCGCATCCAGCGAATGATGGGCAGCTCCTTCATATTGGATGCATCATAGGCGAGCGTGGGTGAAAGAATGACGACGCCTGAGACTCGCTCCGGCTCCTCGGCGGCAAGAATTGCAGCCATAGTGCCGCCCATCGACAGACCACAGACAACAACAGAATCGTTTCTCTCCAAAAGAGAACGCAAAGCCACTCTGGCACTTTCGAGCCACTGGATGCCGGTGGCCGCCAGCAGATCGGCATCTGTGGAACCGTGTCCGGCCAGAAGCGGTGTCGCCACTTCCAAACCCATGGAAGCGGCATACTTCTCGATCGGCCTCATCTCCGACGGCATGCCGGTTAAGCCATGAATTAGCAATACCGCTATTCTTTTGGTCTGGGTCATCAAAACTCACGCAACGGCGAGCGAGCCCTCATCAATGAGCCTTTGCAGCACGGCGCGCACATCGGACAAATCGTCGTATGTCATGCAGGTCAGATTTTGCTTTCGGCAATGCTTAAGCAAACCATCCTTAGCAAACAACAAATCGGCACGGTGCGCCCAGCAAAAGTCACTGCGCCCATCGCCTATTACCGCTGTCAGGGTGCCGGGCGGCGCCATGTCCAAGATCTGACATTTGCAATGACCGGTTGGACAAACATGACGATGCGCACGGGTGGGAATTTCCAGTGCCAGTTTTTGGCTGTCCTCATCGATGAGCAGATGATTGGCCCAGATATTATTCATGTGAGCGCTACTCACTCCGGCTCTTTCCAAAAGCCAGTAAATAACGCGATCGAGTCCGTCGCTGACGATGGAAAACGGCACATTCCACCGGCTGCACCATTCCACCAGATCGCCCAAGCCGGGATCTAATTCCACTGTGGTAAGAACACTTTCCACTGCCGACCAGCCGCCTTGTATGAGCGGCACTTGCTTGGACATGCACTCTTTGGCGCTGATCTTACCTTGCTCCCAGAGTGTCTCGTGATGCCGCCATTCGTCCAACGCCAGCTTTTCCAGCAGTAAATCGACTGTGTCGCCGCGGGTGATGGTGCCATCGAAATCGCAGAAAATCTGCAGGCTCGATATTTCCATTACAACTCCAATTTGCTCTGCACAAGAACCATTTCCAAAAGTTCGACAGCGAGATCAATCTCTTGATAAGTGATATCAAGCGACGGTGCCAGCGTAACTACGTTCTTGCAATAGCCACCTATATCGAGCACCAAGCCCATTTTCCGTCCTTTGACTTTCAAATTTCCGGCCAGACCTAACTGAAACATTCTATCGGCCAAACGTCGGCTCGGTGTGTACCCATCGGCTTCGCACATTTCCATGCGCAGCGCCATGCCCACACCATCTACGTCACCGATTTCGGGATGGCGCTTTTGCAGATCCTGCAAGAGCGACAGGAAATACTTGCCCTTTTCAGGCACAGTAGTAGCGTAATCACCCTCCTGGAAGATTTTCATCACTGCCAGTCCGGTTGCCGTTCCGAGTGAGTTGGAAGAGAAAGTGGAGTGCGTGGATCCGGGGCCGAACTTATCGGGCGAGATCAATTCCTCGCGCGCCCAGATGGCCGACAGAGGATTCATTCCATTGGTCAAAGCTTTGCCGAAAACCATGATGTCGGCAACGGCATCGACGTGCTCAAAAGCCCACAACTTGCCGGTGCGGAAAAAGCCCATTTGAATCTCATCATCGATGAGCAAGATATTTCTTTCTTTGAGCAATTTGGCCAGACGCTCAAAATATCCAGGGGGAGCGGAAATATAGCCGCCTGTGCCCTGGATTACTTCAATGAAAAAGCCGCCGAACTCGGATTGACTGGTTTTGGGATTCCACCAGCCCGTGTATTCATGGTCAAATTTGCGCTCTATTTGCTGAACGCAATACAGCTCACAAGTCTCTTTCTTCTTGCCGTAAGGACAACGGAAACAATAGGGGAAGGGCACAAATTCGGCTCTGTCAGCAAATTCGCCGTAATTCTCGCGATACCTATAGGAAGAAGTAATTGCCGAAGCGCCCAGAGTTCTGCCGTGATAGCCGCCTTCAAAAGCGAGCATGCGGCTTTTGCCAGTGCGCTTTCTGACCAGCTTGAGTGCATCTTCTACCGCCTGGGCACCGCCGACATTAAAGTGAACGCGTCCTTTTTCACCAAAACTTCTCTTTATTGACTTGACCAAAAGATCAGCCAATTGCACCTTTTCTTTGTGCAAATACTGGCACGCTAACTGGGGAAGCTTGTCGATTTGCTGCTTGAGCGCGTCGTTTACACTTTTGTTGGCATAGCCGAGATTGACGGCTGAGTACCACATCTGCAGGTCCAGGAAGGGCTTATTCTTCGAGTCGTAGAGATAGCTGCCTTCGCAGTGATCGAAAAACTGTGGCTTTTCTGCATAGTGAACTGTATCGCCGTAAGAACAAACTTCTGATTCCACCGCAAGCAGTGCTGCTTCCTCTTCCTCAACAGACAGCTTCTTGACCGCCGGCAGTTTGTTGCTCGCTTGCGCCGGCGTGTGCATTGCTGCCGGTTGCCCTGTTCCCGCTTGTCCCCGGTGAACGCTCAATTGTTAGTCCTCCATTACAGATCGCTCATTACTAATTGCCGCAATGACTTTCGCAAATGAAACTGACGCGAACCTTACAGCAAAGATCTCCGGTAAGATACAATCACCCCACCAGGCCTGAGTTCGATATGCGATTGTTAATTGCCGAA
Organism: uncultured Candidatus Obscuribacterales bacterium; assembly: GCA_964531315.1. Lineage (GTDB taxonomy): Bacteria > Cyanobacteriota > Vampirovibrionia > Obscuribacterales > Obscuribacteraceae > QKMZ01. The sequence continues at coordinate 5,868 of CAZHEZ010000140.1, forward strand.
GACGACGAAGTATTGTTGGACGGTATCTCAAAAGCGTTGTCCCGACTGGGTTACACCGTCGACACCGTAAGCACCGGCGACCAAGCCGATTGTGCCCTGAGAACAAATAAATTTGACCTGGCGATTCTCGATTTAGGGCTGCCGCTCATGGATGGGTTGGACGTATTGAGTGCGCTAAGAAATCGTAAAGATTCGACGCCGGTACTCATCCTGACAGCCCGCGACGGGCTTGAGGATCGAGTTAAGGGGCTCAATGTCGGCGCCGATGACTACATGATCAAACCCTTCGACCTGCCTGAACTGGAAGCCCGGGTCAAAGCTTTGATCAGGCGCAGCAAATTTGATGTTGCTAATGAAATTACTTTTGGTCCGCTGCGATTTGACGTAGCCAACAGGCTGCTCAGCGCCGACGGAGAGAGAATAGAGCTCTCCGCACGCGAGATGATCGTAGCTGAATGCTTGATGCAGCGCCCCGGACGTTTGGTCAGCAAAGAGCAGATTCTAGAGCGCGTTTCCGGATGGCAGTCCGACATCAGCACCAATGCAATCGAAGTCTATGTTCACCGGGTCCGCAAGCGCTTAGAGCCTTACGGCGTTACTGTTAAGGCCATGCGCGGGCTTGGCTATGTCTTGGAATGCAAATGAATACGATCACATCATCAATCAGCAGCAATCTTTTGCGATGGTTGATGATTCCAATCATTGCCTTGCTGGTCATTGACGGCGCCATCGTCTACTCCATCGCCATCGACATCGCCAATGATGCTTACGACGATTCCTTAACCGAAACGGCGGAGTCCCTGGTCAGCCGACTGCACGCGGAGCAGGAGCAGGCGGTCATTGATTTACCCAAGGCGGCAAGAGCCATTCTCAAATATCACCGCGAAGACCAATTTTTCTTCCAGGTGTTTGACGGCAATCGCCAGTTTCTCTATGGAGACCGTGATCTGCCTGCCTTACCGAAAAGTTTGTCGGGAGACGAGCCCGTGATTTACACGGGCAAAGTAGGCTCACAGGCAGTGCGTTGTGTCGTGCTCACGCCAAGCGTCAACGGCAATAAGTTCATAGTTCAGGTAGGAGAAACTCTGCGGGCTCGTCAAGAAATGACAATTCGCATCATGCTCAGTGTAGTTTGCCCGCAGATACTGCTGGTGCTGTTGGCAGCAGCAGCGGTTTGGTATGGCATCAAGAAAGGTCTGCAACCGCTGTCTGTTTTGCAAGAAGCAGTCGGTCAACGCACTCCCACCGATCTAAGCCCGATCGGCAATATCAATGCACCCAGCGAAGTGGTTCCTCTGCTTTCCTCAATCAACCATTTATTGGAGAGGATGCGCAAAGACCGCGAAAGCCAAAAACGCTTTGTCGCTAATGCCGCCCATCAATTGCGCACGCCCCTGGCTGGGCTCAATACGCAAGCGCAGCTGCTCCTTCAGCAGCCCATCTCAGACGAATTGCAGGAATCCATAAAACAAATCTGCTTGAGCGCCGAGAAGAGCACGCGGCTAGTCAGGCAGCTACTAGCATTAGCCCGGGTGGAACCGACCACGCTGGACCTCTCCAGGCTGACCGGTGCTCAACTCGACAAACTGACCAGAGAGGCTATTGATGCAGTGCTTCCCATTGCCCTGGAAAAATCGCTTGATCTCGGACTGGAATGCCATCTTTCAGCTGATGCCGCCATAATGGGAGAAATTGAAGGGCTGCATCAGTTGGTCACCAACTTAATTGAAAATGCCGTCATCTACGCCGGCCCGGGCGGCAAAGTGACAATCCGCATAGAAAATGACCAGACGCATGTTGCTTTCATTGTCGAAGACGACGGACCCGGCATTCCCCCGGAAGAAAGAGAACGAGTATTTGAACGCTTTTATCGCGTACTGGGAACGGGCGTGCGAGGAAGCGGTCTGGGTCTGGCTATAGTCAGAGAAATCGCCGACCTGCATGGTGCCAGCATCGAAATCAGCTCAGGGCTGAATGGGCGTGGCACGACCATGCAGGTAAATTTCCCGGCCTTGCCTCAAGTGCAAGTTATTCCTGAAGCCAGCCAAGTTGCTGGAAAGATTCGTACAAGCTGAGTTTTCCGCGCTTGCAATAATCGAGTGCGATCATGGCATGTTCGAATGTAAGTTGCCCGCCGATCACCATAATATGCGCATCGTATGCGGCTCTTAGCGTCATCGGATCGCCTACGCCCGAGGACTTCAAAATGTCATGCAGGAGCACCGAATCACGAATGACGTCTTTGATGGCTCTGTCCATCTCGTCTTGAGTGACGATGCCTGTGACCTTGAGCAATTGAGCCAAACCTACGGCTTCAAATCCCAGTCCACCGGCAGATGCGGCTGAAGCTTCTTGAGCAGCGGCAAATTGCGCAGCCTCAAAAGCAATTTCGGCAATCACTCCGTCGACGGCATCCTGCCTGCGCATTGGCACCTGAGGTTCAGCCGGCGGCGCCTGGGCAGGCACCTCTTGCTGCGTGGAAGCTGGCGCGGCAGGAGCGGCTGGAAGAGATTGAGCAGGAATTTGATCAAAACTCTTCATCACTGCCGGAGCGGCAGGCGGCGGCGCAGGAGGCTGTGGTGCCACAGCCATCGTCGGCAAGGGAGAATATCCGGCCGGCGGTGGAGGAATCAGAGATGGCGATGCCGGATACTGAGGCTGCACAGGCACCGGCGATGGCTGCCCGGCTTCAAAAGCTTGTTGTTGTGCGACCACCGGCACGGAGCCATATTCACCACTGGCAGTGACAAACTGCGGCAACGGTTGGGCAGCGGCAGCTTGATCGGGCTGCGCAAAAGTGGGCGGCGCGGCAGCTTGCACTGGCTGGGCCGGGGCCTGTGGCATGGGCGGCTGTGCTTGAGGCGCGGACGGTGCCGCTTCAGCTGGCTGTCCACCCCACCCGGTCTGAGCAGGCTCCTGGCCGGCTGGTGCACTCCAGCCTTCTCTCACTTCTTCAACCGGAGCCTCATCTCCCCACCCGGAAAGCAAGTGAGCATTTGGATCCGGAGCGGCGACAGGAACAGGTCCGGGAGCAGCGGGCGGGGCAGGCGGTGGCACCGGCGGTGCAGGGGACTGTTGAGGTGGCACCGCCATAGGTGCTTGCGTATTGCCACCGGGCTGATACAAAGTCTCCGGTCTGACAAACATCGCTTCCGGCTCGGGAACGCCCAGAGCCTGGTGGAGACTCATGCCGTTGAAGTGCATATTTTGCAGTGCGGCAACGGCCTGATCGGGGCGAATCTGGCGTCCGCGTGTTAAGTGTTGCAGCTCGAGAGCTGCTTCAACCATTTTTTCGGTGACCAGATTGAATTGAACTAAAACCTCGCCCACACGCCGTTGTTGAGTGAGGGCCACTTCCAACGCGTTCAACATATCGGTATCGCTGATGATACCAGCCTTTTCAAAAAACTCACCCAGTCGGAGGATTTTATCCAGCGTCGGCGCCGTCATCTCGATACTCTGACGCGTAACAGAAGAGTGCGACGTCGCATTTCTCAGCTTGGCGATCGCTTCCTCTCGGCTGACACTGCCGTCTCTGACGCCGACTTGGACTTCCAGTCCGATTTTCAACACATGTTCGGTGACAGCATTGGTCAAAACCAGCACCCGACCGAGCGGCAATCCACTCGACTCAACAGTGTCCAGTGCCGTCTGCAATTGTTCCGGCGTAATGCGTTCTGCCTCAATGAGCAATTCGCCCAGCTTATTGGTTTCTTTGGCACTGATGTCGACGCTGCCTTCCAGCATTTGCATGCCTTCTTCGAAGGACACGCCGCGCTCGCGGACAATGCGCATCACCTTGAACATGTCTTCTTTGACAATGACATTGTCCTTAAGGAGCGACTGACCGAGCACACAGGCTCTCAGCTCCTTGTCGGTTAGATGCCCGGACATCACCAGCACGCTGCCCAGAGGCAAGCGGGTCTGCTGTGCCATCGCTACGGCGTCTTCGAGTTCCTTAGGCTGAAGGAAACTCATGTCAATGAGCAACTCGCCTAAACGATGCTCTTGCTGCTGCTGGCTCATCTTTCACCTGATAGTAAGCTTGAAGACCCAGACCTCCCCCGTTATTGTTCCCTCTTTAAGAGTGAATCAAAAGCCCAAACAGGCACTTTTGCTGTCTTGACAATCAGATTGGTGTGGATTGCTTGCCTGGACGGGATGATCGGCCTTAACACTCTAAAACCGATCAGGATTCCATGAGTAAAAGTCCAGGAAAGGGCGATTGCACCGGGTTATCATATTGCCGCTATTGGAAACCTGGAAATTGCCGTCTTCAATCAATAACCAAATCGATTTGAAAGCTGAAACCGGAAAGCAGAACTGGCTCTCCAGTTATGTTGTGCTGGCGCTTATCGCCGTGGCGGCAAGCAATGCGGCGGCCTTTGCATTGCTCAAACATGACCGCTTCGACTCCCCCAATCACTGCTGGGCTTACTGGCGCACCAGAGCCTGGCAAATAGCTCAGCAGTCTCAAAGAAAACCGGATGCAGTGTTTTTCGGATCGTCCTTAATGGTTTCGGTTGTCGATGACGGTGACGCATCGTATTTGGAAAAATCACTTGATTCGCTGAAAAATAACGGCTCCAGATATTTCCAGTTCTGTGCCGAAAAGACTCTCGGCAAGCCATTTCGCACGCATTCTTTTGCAATAGGCGGGCAGATGGCTTCCGATACCTTAGCGCTTTTTAGAGCGACAATAGCAAAAGACAAAGCCAGACCGCTTCTTGTTTGGGGTATCGGTCCTCGCGATCTCTTAGACAGCAGCTTTAGCGATGCCGCCACTACGGAAACAGTTCGTTATCTGGACAGGGTCCTCTACCCGCAAGACGTCCTGCCCGAAAGCAAACCTTTTTGGAAACAGTGTGAGCGCCAGATTGAGCGCGGCATTTTCCTTTACGGAAAGCGCTCCGACAGCCAATGCCTTGAACGCCAACTTGCCGAACAACTGATTGGCCAAACAATCGGCACCAAATTCGATACCATTCACGCGCCCAAGCCGCTGCTGCGTCTGGCCGCCGCCCAACAACCGGAAGAAAATGCACAGGGAGAATGGATAGTTGCTCCCTACAGGCAAAAAGCGGCCCGCTTGCCTTACTGGACTGACAACAGCAAGGAATATGCCATGCGCTATCAACCCTTCAAAGCAAAGCTTTTCGCCAGTCAATGCCAGTACCTGGACAAATTCCTGGCTGAGGCACATCAGATGGGATTTCCGGTCATGCTGGTCAATATGCCTATTTTGAAGGAAAACAGCGATCTCCTGCCGCCGGGAGTCTATGACAAATATGTCAGCTGTATCAGCCAATCAGCACGTAAAAACGGCGCCACTTTCGTCGATTGCAATAGCATGGGGGCATTCACCAGAAAGGATTTCTGCGATCCGGTGCACTTGCATGGACTGGGAGCGCAAAAGTTTTTGCGCATTGTCGCCAACCGCTTAAAAAATGTCAGCGACAACAATGCCATAGCCGGCAATAACACCCAATTTTAGGCATTCTTTATGCGGTGGTATCAAACATGCCGGTAATGGCGTTGGCGATGTCCTGCGCTCTCACGTTGACATCGACTGTGGGCGGTGCCAGTGTGACGCTGGCCACGGCAACATCAAAACTATCGAAGCCAGCTTTTCTCATAACCAGCTCGGCCGAGGTCAAAAGACTCTTGCCTGCCGAACCAAAGCCGATAGAGACGTCGGAAACTGCAAAAACGGGTCGGACATTGAGAGCGGTTTTGCCGAAATAGAGACGCCTGGACAATGAGCGCTTCAGTCGTTCAGCCACGCTGGCACCACCCTCTTCATCGCTTTCCAGTAAAAGCATAGCCAGCCAACCTTCCGTATAGCGATAGAGCAAATCGGTGGGGCGCAAATTGGAACGGCAAATTTTTGCCACCGTATTTAGTATTGCCACCGGTGCCAGAGCCTGACCTTGACCGGACTGATCGAGAGCCGCCAGGGCCAGACAGATCGGATAGCCGCGTTCTTGTGAAAGCTCATACTGGCGGTCGAGAAGACTGACCAGATGCTGGCGGCTTTGTGCTTGAGCAATCGGACCGCGTAAACGAGGATCGTCAAAAATCTGCTCCAGCGGTTGATTACCGGCAAATGACTTGGGCATCTTGCCGAAGTTGCGACGGTCGTTCTTGCCTGGCAAAAAGGTTGTCGGGGTAGGGTCGCTCATTTGTCCTTACCGACAGTCACCCTGCCGAATCTCTCCGGCAGGGCAATCTGTCACGAGTTTTTGAAAGGGAAAAAAATGGGATTCCAGAGCGATTCCAATGGGATTCCAAAGGGATTCCAAAGGGTTTCCAAAGGGTTTCCAAAGGGTTTCCGGGGGTTGCCTGAGGGATTCCGAAAGATTCCAAAAGACTCCAAATGATTCCTAGAAAGAATCGGCCGCATTGTATTACTTCGCCGCCGACGCGTTCTAATACGCCGCTAAGGCTTGCCGTTCAAGGGTTAGAGCAGGCTCACAGAGAAATCCTCAGGGCTGGTGCCAAGTGGACAGTTTCTCAATCAAATCATGGTCAAAACAGCCTTTTGTAGGCCCGTGTTGCCGTTTGCAAAGTCATGGACTGTCAACTGAAAACAACTGGCGAAGCGGCTTTGAAATGTCCTCCGTATGAGTGTGAAGGGATGTGTGCGCCTGGCCCAACTGGCGCTGGACCGCCATTATCGACAGCCTCGCGTAAGCCCCGCGAGCGCGTTACAGATTAAACCGAAAAAGAGCTACCAGAGCCTGTGAGGCTTATGAGAGCTGACAGAAGCGATTATTCCGTCTTTTTATGTGAGAGCTCTTTGATTCAGTCCTTCTTGGTGTCTAGGATGAGTGCATCATGACAACTTCTTTTTCTTCAAGCAGATCCATCCGATAGCCATATAACTACTCGACTTTCAACCACCAATCATGACCACTCTTGTGGTTAGTGGTGGTTTTGTCTTGAGCAGTTGTTTGCCGCCCAGCATGTCGCTAACTGCGACATGGTCTTCGGATGTCTGCCAAACCTGGAGACACACCCATGGAAACAATCTGGATCTACGCCCTGGTCAGCGTCGCCGCCGTTAGCGCGATGTCACTTCTGGGTCTTTCGACCATCAGGCTGTCGAACGCCAATCTTGAACGCATTACTGCTCCGCTGATCAGCGTCGCAGTCGGCGTCATGCTGGGCAATGCCTGCATTCACATGATTCCGGAGGCCTTTGAGCGCATTCACAGCGGCACCACCGTTGGTCTGCTCATTGTCGCCGGCATCTTCCTGTTCTTCTTCGTCGAGCGCGTGCTGCACTGCCGGCATGAATGCTCCAAACCGCACGATGAACACCCGATCGGCATGATGAGTTTGACGGCAGACATGCTGGAAAACTTCATTGACGGCACGGTCATCGGAGTCTCGTACTTGATCAGCATCGAGACCGGCATTGCCGTAACCATCGGCGTGCTTGTGCATGAGATTCCCAACGAAATGAGCAAGTTCTTCGTGCTCGTCAAATCGTTGGGGCGTACCAGAGCTCTCTTGTGCAACATGGCCAGCACAGTGACCGCCTTCATCGGCGTCATTCTGGCCTTGAGCATCGGATCTCAAACAACTACGTTCGCCGCCTATGTTCTGCCGGTAGCAGCTGGATGTTTCATCTATCTGTCTGCTGGTGGGCTGATTCCGCGTTACCTCCAGAGCTCGACTCTCAGAGGTTCTTTCCTGCACATCGCTTTGATGACGATTGGCGTCGCAGCAATGCTGGCGCTGAAGCTCATGGAGTGAGGCAGAAAGGACTTCTGTAGAACCAGTTTCAGAGTGACGTGGGTGTGCCTGGGCGGCAAACCGCAACGTAGCACGACCAATGAAATGCAAACGGGACCAGCAGCAAATCCGCTGCCGGCCCCGCTTTGCGCTGTTCTGTTAACTCCAAACCGCCACCACAAGTGGCAAAAAGGACAACTACTATGGCAAAGAAATCGCTAAAGCTGGAGGCCGCTGCTCATAACAATGACTCGGTCATCCTTCTCGGCGTCGACTGGCAACTCGGCCAGACGATTCCGGGCTGTCTGGGCTTCGCCTGGACGGAAATCGATGAGCAGGGGAATCGCAAGATTCTCCCCACCTGGCTGCCGTTCGAAGGGCAGGACAACCACGACTGGAAGAGCCAACCATCAACGGTGTGGCCCGTTCAGCGCAAGTGGCACCTGTACTTCTCGGGCCAGTATGGCAAGAAGCTCAAGTTCGAATGCCAGGCCATGGGCGGAACGCCCGACAAGCCTGTGCCCATCGAAGGCCTGGTCGTCGAGACCAACTGGATCACGCTGACCACGAAGGTGGACGACGTGTTCGAAGTGGCTTTCACCCGCGGCGTCCTGTCGACACAGTGGCTCGCCCACATGATCGGCCTGGACAAGGAGGGCAATCCGGACTTCCAAAAAATCATTGACGCTCTCAATGACTACGAGAACCCGGACAACGTCATCCGCCGCACGCTGATCGGCAACGTCGCCAAGCTGCTCATGGACCCGATCACGGAATGTGAGACGGACGGTGGGCATGTCTACGCGGCGCTCTACGAGCTGAGCGCGAGACAACTGGTGGACTTCCTCAAGAAGCACCTCCAGTACTTCTCGCTCATCTTGGGCAATACCGGCGCCGACGACATCACCAACGCTGCAGCCCGCAAGGACCTGCACGCGCTCAAGGCGGACATCCATGACCGGATCATCGGCACATGGGGAATCCCGCACAACAAGAGCCAGACCAAGGTCGACAAGAACAAGAAGCCGACCGACGTCACCACCGGCAGCACCAACTGGACGGACACCGGCATGGGTTGCCAGTCCAACATGGTCGCTCGTATCCGCAACGCAGAGCTGGCGGCCCATTTCATGGACTACTGGAACCGGCTGCTTGCCGACAATTCCCAGCAGTCACTGGAATTCCGCCGGCGCAATGCCAAGGGATATGACCCGATCAAGTTGGCTGACGGCACCATCATCGAGTGCTACTTCCAGCCCAGCATGGACGAGAAGACAAAGAAGCCCGGCAATGACGTGCCTCTCTCGCCCTTCCTCAACCGTGTCAAGGAGCTGATGCAGGGCGCCAAGAGCGTTCTGTGCGGTGAGGTCTTCTACCCCGGCAACCCGTCGGTGGTGCAGTGGATCGCGGAGATTACGGACTCGCGTCCGGACCTCTACGCCTTCCTGACGGTCTCAACGCCCGATGCGCTGCGCGGTGTCAAAGCCAAGCGTCGCAAGGGTCGTCCGCCGCTCTTCACGGTGGCAAGCGGTCGTGAAGCGGACTTCGCCGACTTCGTCAAGGAGTTGCTCAAGCTGCCGGAGGCTCACGCCATCACGCACGGAAAGATCATCGTGATCGATCCGTGGGGCGAGACGCCTGTGGTCATCTTTGGTTCCGACAACCTCGGCGCCAAGGCCAGCTACGGCAACGACGAAAACGCCATCATCGTGATCGGCAACAAGGCGCTGGCGCAGTACGTCTTCGTCAATATGTTCGACATCAACAAGCACTACCAGTCACGTGCGGCCGCTCGGGCCAGCAAGTACCGGAAGCAGACTGTTGGCTGGACGGGCAAACTGGCGACCACCGATGCGTGGCAGAAGGTCTGGGTGGACGGTTGGAAGGCCAAGGAAGCTCACCTGCTCGCCACCGGCGAATGGGATGGGTCCGACTTGGTCGACTCGCCGAACAACCCCAGCGTCCTGGTGATTCCAATGCCGAAGCGCACGTTCACTCCCAAGGCGGCGTTGCCGGCTGAGGGCACGGGTGACAATGCTGCAGCCCCTGTGAATTCCAAACCGGTCAGCGAGACTGGTGGGGAAAGCGCACCGGATGCAGACAATCAGCCGGGTCCGGCAGGCTCCGACAAGCAGTAAGGGTGATGTGTGAGGGCGGTATGGAGAAAGCGCTTAAGGGCGACGTATCCATACCGCTTGTTTCGGCGTCACGGGCAGGTCTGTCCAAGTATTGGTGCGGGTAACTCCGCACTGGTGCTTGGGCGGACTTGCTTTTTGTCATTTTCATACTATCTTTTATAATATCTCCACAAAAAAAGAAAAACGGTCGCCGCTGGCTGCATCAAATGACAGAGTCAAATGAGCAGCCAGCGGCGAACCGTATTATTAAGAGCCCAGACGCTAAATAAGCGCCACTCCAATTAGCTCACGTAAGCTTTGCCGTCGAGGCCCAGGGTGCGGCAAATCTCGACCACAACCTTTTTCTCGACGTCGGCGAAGTCGCCGTCGGAATTGGCGACAGCCAGTGCGATCTGAACTGCCGTGTCCGGCTGCTCACCTTTGCCCTTGATCTTGCCGACCACGCCCATGACAGCGATCTTGCCGAAGACCTTGTCCTTGTTGATCTGCTCGCAGTACTCGTTGAACTTGGCGATCAAATCGGCGGGAGCGAAGACCTTGAGCGCTTCCAGCGAAGTGATACAGGCGCCGATGGCAGACTTCTCGGAGTCCTCGATCTTGCCGTCGGCAGAGGCGACCAGCGCGCAGATGGCCATGGTGGCATCGCGGAAAGAGGAGTTGTTGAACTGAGCCACCTTGTTGGTGAGGGCAGCTTTGGTTTCGGCGGCTTTCTGGCGGAGGTTGGAGAAGAAACTCATGATCGTTTTTTCCTTAAGTGTGGTCTGTGCGCGCAATCACCTTGGTGATGCGGCGGGTTGTTTGTCTGAATGCGCCGCAGAAATTGCGGGCATGAAAATCCGACGTCTTTCCACGACCCAGCAGATGCTGAATTCAAAGTCGGATTGGCAAAGTGCAAGGGGGAACAGGTCAGGTGTTTGAGAGCGCCTGCAGTGGTGTGGAAAGAATGGGAACTCTTGCATGCTAGGCAATAAAAGAAGGCGTATCCAAGAGGAACAGTCAAACTTGTAAACAACTTTGACTGACGCACATCGCGCGTAATGCCGGTTTTGTAACATGTCCGGGCGCTCATCTTGCCGCTGGCCGAAAGCGTCAGATTGCCCAACCGCGCCTTTTCCCATTCGCGCTAAGCAACAGCGCACCAAATGTGATGGCGCTAATCATAGGGCACAGACCGCTTTTGCGGGTGATGACCATACCGCTGCCCACCGTGCCACAGGGGCGTTTTGACTTTATTATATTTGATCATAGATTATCGACAAAAACAAAACGCGGAAGATAAAACCTAAGCATACGACTCTGCTGAGCCGCAACCGTAAGTTTCATTACCGCATCTTGTTGTACGCCGTTAAAGGCATTTTCTTCAGTTTGCTGCAGCCCATTTTTACAGATGTGGCTAAATCCAGGTCTTTCCGTCCACCTTGAGCGACCAAACGGTGCCGGTTGGTCCGAATTGAACCTCCATGTTTTCATATTCGTGGACCTGGCTGCCATCAATAAGCCTCATCACTTGCGGCTCCTCTACGCATTCAAGCGGGCAACTAGCACCAGGAGTGGTGCAGACGCCACGCCGGCAGCGCTTGCCTGTGACCGGTCGAAAAGGGTTTACAGCGCGGTTTCGACCGACGCCGGGCTGAATGCCCAGAGCCCTTCTCTGCATGGCAAGAGAGTCTTGCTCCCGGGCCAGTTTCCGCGCTTTGCGCGTGGAAAACCAGTACCAGATTGAGCAAGCCGCAATGATGCAAACAATGACAAAAATTTCCGTGATGTCCACAGAGCACACTTCCTGACCGACGGGCGGCCGCACCGCTGCAGGAGAAGCAAGACGCTTCTCCTGCAGATCGGTGCGGACCACTTGTCCGACGAAAAGGGATATTGAGAGTTTCTCTTCAGTGATGCACTACGTCGTGCATCCTACACCAGGGTTACTTGGGAGCAACCGGGTTGGTGCTGAGAAACGCCTTGAAGCTTTCGACGTCGTTGAAGCGATGCGCCTTGAGAGTGCGGGCATCGACGGCAACGAGCATGACGAAAGCACGAGAGGTATCGGCGCGAATGATGGTGACCAGCCAGAAGGTACCGGCTTTGCCGTTGACCAGGCGCGGCTCGGCTTCTTCGTACTGCGACCAGTCGGCTGAGGGCTCAGCGTTGTGTACATTGGCGAGCGCCTTGCTGGGTCCATTCAGACGCACCGAGTCAGGCACGGCATAGACGCCGGGCGCACCGGTGATACCGTTGAAGAACAAGACTCTGGTCAGAGAACCGCCGTGCGGCTCCAGCCCGACCACGAGCTGCAGTCCCATGCTGTCGAGGTCCTGGTAGTACGGAAACTTGTTGGTCTCCGTCTTCTTCGGATCGGCAGGCGGCTCGCTGATCTCGAAGAGTTCCAGCTGCGAGAAGGTGGGGTTCCACAAACCACGATGGTAGGTCGCATACGCCTCAGCATATTCGCGAGCTAGAGTGGGCGGGTAGAGGGCCGCGCCTTCGAATTTCTGAGCAGCGGTATCTCGGCTGTATAGGCTGAAGCCGCCATACTGGCCGACTTCCATGACCGCAGACAGAGTCGGCACCATGGTCAGGGTCCAGGTGGGGCGGTAGGAGACAGACGAAATGAGCATGCTCCAGTCGCCGTTGTCCTTCTGCCAGTAGACCGTTTCAGCGCGCTCAGAGAACGGATGCGTGACCCGGAAAAGCAACTCCGTCACCCAGGAGTCGTCGCCGAAGAGGAAGAAGGCGTCTTTGCCGGACTTGACGTCGACATTCATGTTGGCGTCCTCGGCGTCAATGCGCACCACGCTGGAGACACTGCCAAAGGGCGTGCCGTACCAGACGTTGTAGGCAAGCGGCGATTGCCACCACATGACGGTCTTGCCGTCTTGCCCGATTTCCCGCACCAGGTGCGGCTCTTTGCCGACCAGGCGGTTGTCGGTGATGGCATTTTTCACGTACTTGGCCGCCGTCGAGCGAGCGACAATGCGATTGTCGCGCGTGTGCGGCAGGTCAGCGACCGTCTTGGGGTCGAGCGAAGAAGCCATTTGCCAGTTGATGATCGTCTGCGACACATTGGCTGTCACCACCCAACCGAGAAAGGCCAGGTAGGACAAAGACGTGATCGCAAGCGCCTTACGCGAAAGCGCCTTACCGCGCGCACTGAGAGCCCGGACGCCGAAAACGGCGGCAGGAATGAGTGCGACGGCGACGATGATGGGCAAGTAGTGCCAGGCCGCGACCAGCACCGGATGAGCGATTGCGGCAAGGAGAATGTAGCCGAGCAGTGACAGAGCAGCGATCTTTGTCCAGCGCTTCAAGCGCTTTGCAAAGCTGGGCCGCTCCGGCTTGGCTGCAACCGAGGTCTTCGCCTGGACAGGCGCGGGTCCCGGACCTTTGTCCAGGGAGACGTTCGCGACCGGTTTCTCGATGTCCTGAACGGGTGCGTTGTCGGCAGGCAATCCGCCTGCGCCAGCGCCGTTTTGAATCGGGTCGTTTGCCATTGGGAAATCCTGGTTTGGAGCTTTGCCACAGCCGACCGGCTGTGAACCTTCCGCAGCCAGCCTTCAGTTACGCTGAAGCTGTAATGCTATGCCTTCGTCTGGTGACGAAGTTCTAGCTGGTGCGCGTGGCAAAGCTCAGTTTCTGATTTCGAAGTTGGGTCTGGAGAAGTAGGTCAATACGGAAGGATTCAGAAACAACCTAACAAGACGCCTGGAAGCAAGACCAGATAAGCATTTACAGAACGTATTCAGAGGCGTAAATTAACCAGAAAATACGGGCCCGGAAAGAAACCCGGAATCGAGCTAGTAGACAGGTTTTTTGTTTTATTCTTGAATCTGAAAGTTTCTACGGTCTCTTTTGTTGTGTTTACTTTAATCTGAGCTGACGGAATTCCTGTCCAAACGAGAGCTAGCGAAGCGCTAACATGCACGCGCTAGCGTACAATTCGCGCTAGCTATTGTTGCATTTTTGTGGCGCGCTCCTGCCTGTTTCTGAGCCGGGTTTCACGTTTTTACTTGGTGTTCAAACCATCCATCAAATCGTTCATTTCGTCATCTCCGCCTTCCATGATCAGCGCCACTTCGCTGGAAACGCGCTTGAAACCTTTCGGTTGAAAGAAAACGGTTTTGGCAATCGTGCTTTGTTTGCAATTGAGAGTATCGAGCACGGTTGCGGATTTTCCTCCCTTTTGCGATCTGGTGATACGCATGGGCAGACCAAAGTCGGGCGGCAAATCAGAGGCAGAAGCGATTACTGCAGCCGCTTGTTTCGGCACCAGAATCGACTGCATTGCATAGAGGTCTGTAATGACCGGATTGGGTTTTTTCAGGCCTTTGGTGCGATTGTCAATCCAGCGATAGACTTTGACACTTTGCCCCTGGATTTTGGCCGTGCCTGTTTGTTTGATTTCTTGCTTGCCGTGCTTGATGCCGGAATGCGAGGCGACACGCTTTTTCCACTGTTCAAGCGTGGCTTCATAATATGACTTGCTTCTTTCGTTGAAAGCAATCACGCTCCAATCGGGCGCATGCGAAACAATGACAATGCCCAATTTCTTTGAATCGATGCGAATGCCGTCTTTGCTCACCTGCATCGTCGAGTTGCCAAAGTAGTCACTCTGCACGTCCATCAGTAGTCCCGTTTGTTTAACAGGAACAGCCCCGGCCCATTGCCCAGCTAGTATCAGCGCAAAAGCCGCAATGACTGGCGCCCGATAAATTTGACCTTGCCGCATTGTCGATTCAAACCCCGTTTTCTTCCTTCATTTTCTGTACCCGCTTTTCACTTCCTGACGGCACTCTTGAAAAACCGCCGTAAATACAGGCAGCAATAGCTCTTGCGGCTCTGCCATACCGGCATTAAGTGTCTAAGGCCAATACTTCTGGGTAGGTCTAGATCTGAGATTGAGATAATAAAGGCGCTTTTGTGGGTCGCGCAAAAAAATCAAAAACACCAGCTGAGCTTTCTCAGACAGAAAAGGCGAGTCAAGAATCGCCGGCTGCCGAAAAGCAAAACTCAGAATCTATTTCAGTTTCTAACGCCCATTCTCAAAGGGAAAATCCACCAGCGGGCGAAGCCACTGCTACCCTGGCATCGACACCAGCGGCTGAAACGCCGCCTGCAAACAATGATTACCTTCAAGAGGGTATCATCGACGGGCGTTACCAGATTCTTTCCATTCTGGGCAAAGGCGGCATGGGCACTGTATTTCTCACCAAGCATCTGGTCTTGAACCGCATTCGAGCCGTCAAAGTTTTGCATCCGCACCTCTGCTCGGACGGCAACGCAGTGATTCGCTTCCGCAATGAAGCAGCTGCAGTAAGCGCGCTTGAGCACGCCAATATCATTGCCGTGCACGACAGCGGCGCCAATGAAGCAGGCACGCCCTATATCGCCATGGACTTCGTCGAAGGAGAGCCGCTCTCGCATTTGCTCCAAAGCGAGGGCGCATTGCCTGTCTCGCGCGCTCTGCCGATTTTTCGCCAGGTGGCGGAAGCGCTCAGCCACGCGCATGAAAAGGGCATCGTCCACAGAGATTTAAAACCGAGCAATATCATTCTGGTCAATTCTCCGGATCGCAAAGACTTCGTAAAAGTCGTCGATTTCGGCATCGCCAAGATCTTGCCGCAAGGAAATACCGACGAACAGAAGCTGACGCAAACCGGCGATGTATTCGGAAGCCCGCTTTACATGAGCCCTGAGCAGTGCATGGGAGGAAAGCTGGATGAGCGCTCGGACATCTATTCCCTCGGTTGTTTGATGTATGAAGTGCTGACAGGTACGCCGCCTTTTGTGGGAAACACCCCTTACGAAACGTTTCTCAAGCACATGAACGAGCAGCCACCCGGATTGAAAGCGGCGGTGAAAGACAGAAGCACTCGCCAGTCTTTGGAAGTAATCTTGTTTGCCTGTCTGGCTAAAGAGCCGGAAAAGCGTTATCAGTCGATGCGCCGCCTGGCCGATCACATGAAGCTGGTGGAAGAAGGCATGCATCGAGGCATTTTGGCCCGAGCGAAAAACTGGTGGTATCTCACCCAGTTAAAACGGGGTCCGCAGCGCCAAGCGATTCCATTTGGC
>CAZHEZ010000141.1:0-21798 GCA_964531315.1 uncultured Candidatus Obscuribacterales bacterium
CTTGCCGAAATAAATGATCGAAACGACAAAAAGGAGCAAGCACGGGATGCAGAGCGCGAACTCCACCATGGCTTGTCCTTTGTTTCGTGTCCGTCTTTTGTTTTTCATTTCGACCGACAGAGATGCGGGGGCGCACTGAGGCGCCCTCCGCAAGAATCTTTCCTTTATGCCTTAGTTGAGAACCCAGGGCGTGGCGTTGTTGTTGATTACGCGACCTGTATCCGGAGCTTTTGCTCCACCATAATTGATGGCATTCTGAACGGCTGAAATCATGTCGCCGCAGATATGACCGAGCGAACCCATGGCTACCATGCACAATCCAGCCACGCAACCAAGACCCAGTGCGTATTCGACCATGCTTTGGCCGGTGGTCTTTCTTCTATTTGTTTTTCTCATCGCTATCACCTTTCAATTTCTAACCAACTTGAAACAAGCACAAAATGACTCGATGCATTTGCCAAGAGTTGCATCAAGCAACAATATAGTTGCGAATTACTCGCATTTACTCTGCGAAGAAATTTACTATCGTGTCACTGAATCGTCAATTAACGCGCTCTAATTTGCGGTCGACACCATGGCGATTTTTTGTCATCACTTCTATATGTAAGTACGAAAAGATACCCCTGTCTGGGTTTTTTTTGGCAGCGAAGGTCAGGAAATCTTTCTTCCGGAATATCTCGAATTAATAACCAGGTGTCTATCATTATCAAAATAGTGACAATTTTCGCAATAAGGGTTTACGTTTTGAGAACGTAGAGTCATTTCCCTGCGATTGAATTACCAGATTGGAAGAATAAACCAGAGCAATCCTTATAGCCCTCTATAAAGGTCTCTGTGTCTTTCTTTTTTGTTTGCACTCTTCCCCTCCCACGACCAGGGTTTGAAACGTGAGAGAAGCTCTGAGGAAGTCTTCAAACGACTCGATTGTTCTTCTTCTTGAATCGGTAACAGATACAGGTCGGCTTCTTTAACACTTTTTTCAAAACGACCGGTAGAGTCAAAAACACAGACAAAGAAAAGCAGCTGCCGACGCAGGAGCTGCAACAAAATTGAAATAAGCGCCGGTTAATGTGTGTGTAACCACCCCAACCGCGCAGGGTGTTCGATATTACAAACTAAGGCAGGGTAACGGCGATGGCAAATTTCTCGGCGGCGCAGAAACGTGAGCATGCAGTACTGAATAAGATCCAGACCGAACTCCAATTCTTCGCAGACCGGCAAGTGATGACCGTCGCAAATGAGCCAGATAGATCAGTTCCCCTCGTATTCAATTTAGATGCCTTCCAATTAACTGATGGCAACATCGACTTCACTCCCGGGTCTCTCCAAGCACCGCAGGACAATTCCAGCCTTTGCGCAACATCCCTTGCGCCAAGCCCTGAGTCCGACAGTGCCGGCCCAGATAGTCTGGAATGGTTCAGCAGATTGCTACAGAACGCAGCTCGCGCGTCATAGAGCGCCAAACGAAGAAAGACGCGCCAAGAGTGAATGTATTGCAAAGCAGGAAGAGAGGTTTATCACCTCGTTCTCCTTGCATTTCTGCCTCTGAGGAAGAGTTTTATGCCTCCACTAGACGTCAATAATCAGCCTCCCAGACCAGCTGAGGATCTAAATCAACCAGACCTCTATCAATTCAGTAAGCCGCCCGTCGGCGGTGGCTTCGTTCAAGATCAGCCTAACTTCTATCAATTCAATAGGCCTTCCGGCGGCAATGGCACCATTCAAGACGTTCGGCCGGCCGGCTATCCTGCCCGTATCGGCGAAGCTGAGATTGGTGAAAAATTGTATATGGGCCCGGTGGGCAGAGATTGGGGCCCGCGTCTGGGACCGTCGGAGCGCCGCATTGAAAGTATGCCTGAAGGCCCTCAAAAACAGCAGGCTCTGGAACGTGAGACTAACCTTTTGTATAGCGTTCCTTCCGCGCTCAAAGCTTATCGCGAGGACATCAAGGCTGCCGATGCAATCGATCAAAAAGACGTAATCAGAAGAGGCAATGCCAATCTAGCTGCGCAAAAACAGTTGGAAACGCAAATACAACAAGCCCATGCCGCCAATGTGCCGGCCAATCAATTGAATGCACTTACACAAAGGCAGAGAGATTTGCGTGCTGAGCTCAAAGACGTGAATGCTGATTATCTCGCTCCTGCCACAACCAGAGCCAATGCAGGTTTTGCATTGATCAGTACGGGCCAGGATATGCTGGTCGAATACGGGCAGAACTTGGTGGATGAAGCTGTCAAACTGCGTCCGGAATTGGCAGGCAACCCGTATTTCGGCAAGGCACTTGAAGCTGCTCGCAAAGCCGCAATCGCCAATCGCGAAGGGACTGCCAATGGTGGATCTTCAAATCCTTATCAATTTACCGGCGATGGAAACACTCCCGGTGGTATTCCCCCGCG
Organism: uncultured Candidatus Obscuribacterales bacterium; assembly: GCA_964531315.1. GTDB lineage: Bacteria > Cyanobacteriota > Vampirovibrionia > Obscuribacterales > Obscuribacteraceae > QKMZ01. The sequence goes on from CAZHEZ010000141.1 coordinate 2,400, forward strand.
CGGTCCAGGTGCGCCCGGAAGACCAGGCAGAGGCCCCGACGGCAGAGCACTGCCTAACGGCAACCCGGGATTCCCGACAATTCCCGGAAATGATGGACCGCCTGCCAACATTCCTCCGCAGAATCAGCCTCCAATCAGGCCTTTCCCGCAATTCCAACGTGGCGGCGAAACCCCTGATCATGCCCGCAAAGACAGGCCAAAACCATCACAGCCGGTCGAAAATCTCACGCCGCAGCCAGCTCAAAAACCTAAAGATGTAGATAAGGGCGTTTGGGACCAGATTTCCGATCCCCAAAAGGCTTTGGCGCTGGCACTGGCAGCGTACATGGGTTACAAATTGGTACAGCGTGGAAATCGCATTGCCGCAGAAAGATCGCGTGATCAAGGCAATGACTCTCTGGCTAAGAGCCCAGAAAACGTCGCCAAACTGAAAGAAGCAATCGAGCGAGCCGGACAAGATTTTGCACGCGACGATGTCGTCAAAGCAGAGATTGTCAAAGAAGGCGAGCACGCCGGGAAGTATGAAGTCACTCGCCCCGACGGCAAGAAGGAATATGTTTCGGAAGCTGAGTTCAAGGAAAGATATAAGGAAACAGGTAAGCCTGGCGAATACAAGAGCTCCCTGCCCGATCGCGCAAAAGCCGTCCAATTGCCGGATCTTGCTGAACTCAATGAAGCACTCGGTCTTGGAAAACAAGCCGATCGCAAGATGTGGGCAGTGATTGAAAACGGCGAAGTGAAACTTTTTACGGACAAAGAATTCAAACAAAACTGGCGTCAACCCAGTGAAGCAGACAAAGCTTCTTGGGAAAAGGAAGCAGATCGCAAACTGACTCCGGAGCAGAGGGCCGAGAAAGAAGCAGCCAGAGTGGCAGCGGAAAAAGAAGCGACAGAGAAAGAAGCGGCTAGAGTAGCCGCTGAGAAAGAAGCAGCTAGAGTGGCAGCAGAGAAAGAAGCGGCAGAGAAAGAAGCGGCTAGAGTAGCTGCTGAGAAAGAAGCAGCTAGAGTGGCAGCAGAGAAAGAAGCGGCAGAGAAAGAAGCGGCTAGAGTAGCTGCTGAGAAAGAAGCAGCAAGAGACGCGGCAGAGAAAGAAGCGGCCAGAGTGGCAGCAGAGAAGGAAGCGACAGAAAAAGAAGCAGCAAGAGTCGCGGTAGAGAAAGAAGCGGCCAGAGTGGCAGCAGAGAAGGAAGCGACGGAGAAAGAAGCGGCTAGAGTAGCGGCAGAGAAGGAAGCAGCCAGAGTTACAGCGGAGAAGGAAGCGACGGAGAAAGAAGCGGCCCGAGTAGCGGCTGAAAAAGAAGCCGCTAGAGTGGCGGCTGAAAAAGAAGCGGCCCGAGTAGCGGCAGAGAAGGAAGCGGCCAGAGTTGCAGCAGAAAAGGAAGCAGCTGAAAAAGAAGCGGCCCGAGTAGCGGCAGAGAAGGAAGCGGCCAGAGTTGCAGCAGAAAGGGAAGCAGCCGAACGAGCCGCTGCAGAGCGTTTCCGTCCGACAACGGGCACCGAAATTTTGAAGGGTATAAAAGTCGGGGATACAGCTGAAGTAGAGGGAGCCAAGTGGAGTGCGGTCGGAAAAGTAGAAGATCGAGTGTTAGTGCGCAAAGAAGGCGTTGTCGAAAACGGCATTGTGGCTCAAAAGTATGAGCCGGAAAAATACAATCGTGTAGAAATCGCCGGCGACAACGGCATTTACTTCCAGCGCAAGGGCAGCGACAAGATTTACAAACACAGTCCAGTAAACAGTCCGGAACCAATTCCTGGTGAAGCGTCGCTGGTGCTCGCCAATGGAATCCTGGCGAAAACTCCTGGTTCTGACATTGTGAAGGCTTTGAGAGGTGACATCAAACCGTCGGCAGGAGCAGCCGAAAGACCAGCTGCGGAGCCGGTCAAGCCAGATATTTCCAAAGTGAAATCACCGATAAGCGACGAGAAGCTGAAAATGTTTGTCGATCGTGTGGAAAATGGACTGACGCCGGAAAACTTGATCGAGGAATTGCAGACACGCTCCAAAGATTTCTTCGGACAAGAAGGTAGCGACCAGTTCCGCGATGTGGTGCGTCGCACCAAGTTTGCTGAAAATGCAGATTTGAAACCGGGCGAATCCAAGATGGTTTTCCGATCCGGCGATCAAACCTTTGAACCGAAATCTTTTGAAGCCAGTCCGGCACCCGGACATTTCGTCACTGCCGACGGCAAGAAAATCGAAGTCAACGACTGCCGCATAGAAATCCAACTCGGCAAGGGCACTACGCCTGAGCAGGCTGCGCGTGAGTCACTGCTCAGCTACAATCGCCTCAGCGAACAAGTGTCCAACGCAGGCGAGACAGCAGGAACGGAAGTTAAGCCATCGAGAGAAGCGGTAGATTTGAAACTGGCGGAAGCTCTGGATGTAGCACGCGGCAAGATTGCCCCAGGCGGTGCCACGCCAGGCGGACCCGAAGCGATTGCAGTTAAGCTCGGTGATTTCGAAGTGGGCGGCAAGACCGTCGAAGTATCCCTGTCGGTTCACGGAATCAAAATCGGCGGCAAGGAATTCAGCAGCACTGAAGTGGTCGAAATGACCATGAAAGAAACGCAAAAGAAAATGAATGAAGCTAAGACCGAAACGGAAAGAAAGGCTCTTGCTGACAGTTTGGATGAATTGAAGAAACTGCATGAAGATATTCGCGACGGCAAACCGGTTGAAATCGCCAAGCTCCACGAAAATCTGGCCGGCAACCTGAAGAATAGCTATGACGTTCTCAAAGCAGGTGAGCGCCCCGGCGAAGCCAAGCCAGGCGAGATCGGTGGACGCATCAAAGGCGGTGTTGGACGCGCTGGTGCATACTTGATCGTGACCGCATTTGTGGCCTCACTTTTGATTGACGGCAAGAAAGCAGATGCCGCTCCGCTCAATGACTATGCGCCGACTAGAGCTCGTTAATTGAGGTTGATAGGCATTCTAAAACTGGCGGCGTGAGCTCGGAGAAACTCTGGCGACCAGTTCTCGAATGTTTTCAGTTAGCCAAAGCAGAAGGGCGATGTTTGTTCATCGCCCATCTTAATTTAGGAACCCAATATTCTAGTTGGGGAAACCGCCAGGCATGCCATTGGGATTCATCGTTTGTTGACGTTCCTTGGCGCGATAGGCGGCTGGATTTCTGAGCAATTCACCAGCATCATTCATTTTGCCGGGTGTGTGCGAGAGCACTTCCGCGTATGCCTTTTGAACCTCCAAGAACTTGGCTTGATCGACATTTGGTGAAGCCAACATCACATCCATTGCCTGTCCATAGTTTGCGCAGGCCTGCTGATACTCTCCTCGCATACTCAAGCTATGCGCCACTTTCGCTTTAGTGACGGCCCATTCCTCGCCAGGCATCCCAGGATTTGCCATTTCCATCTTGTTAAGGCTCAGTTGCAGCATCGCTTCTGCTTGCTGGAAATTGCCTTTAGGGTTTCCTGGCTTCATGTAAAAATCAGCCAGTTTTCTTGCGGCAAGAGCTGATTCCATGGAATTTTCGCCTGTACTTTTCTGGGTTAAACGCTCCGCTTCCAGAAGCATGTTTTCTGCTTCCTGCATTACGTCTTTTTCGGAAGAATGCAGGGCGGCAAGGTCGGCAATTTCTGTAAACGCCTGCGTTGTCTTCACCTCAATTGTTTTGAATCCGCGCAATTTAGACAGGTTCAACACTTTGCCCTGGTATTCCTTGAAAGCGCCCATGTTGCCGGAGCCGGCATAGTATCTGCTCAGCCCCAGTAGATTGTCGACCGCTTCCTCAGGCAGCCTGTCAGTGCCAGATGCTTCATATATCTGTGCGGATTCTTTGAGCGCTGCTTCGCCTTCCTTTTGGCTGTCTGTCTGCATCATTAAGCCACCCATTTGAGTGAGAACTCCGGCCAGGCGCAAGCTTGATTTGCCCTCCGATTTTCTCAAGGCGTCAGCTATTTCAGCAAGATCCTTTCTCGTCGACTTCATTTTTTCGACGTCGTTATTGGCTGTGGCCTCTTTCGCCGCCGCTATTGTGTCGGTCATCCGTTTTTCGAAACCGGCCGGCAAAGGCATCGCCGGTGGTGTGGCATTTGCTTTTGGTTTTTCAGCCTCTAAGGGCGGCAATCCCAGGCACTCTCTTGCCTTTTGCCTGTACAGCAATGCCCTTTCCGGGTTTTCGGCATTCTCAAAATGCTTAGCCAGTTTTTCATAATAGGGTGCCAGCTCTTTATTGGTTGGTCCCAACTCAGCAGCCATGCGCTTCATGGTTGCATATACATAATTGAAGGTCTCCGGATTTTCTCCAGCGCGCTTCAATGTATCTTCTACTGCAGTCCATGCTGCCAGCGTTTGTTTGGGATCTTTCTTATCCTCGATTTCGCCGGCTTTGCTGAACATGGCTTTAGTGTGTCTGACCATAGGCTCGCGGGCGGCCTGTTTAAATAGGTCGGCAACCGTATCCGGCTTGAGCGACGGATCGAGCAGGGCCAGAGCCGCGCTGGCACTGACTGTGTTGTTGCCGCTGGACAGCGCCATATGCAGAGCCGGAATGCGGGAATCATCACCGCCAGTCAGGCGGGTATGTTTGTCGTTCATTCCTGTTCTGTCGATCGAGGCTGCCGCTTCGGCGATTGCCGGATCATCAGAGCCGACGACCTTTTCAGCAGCCATGATCGCTGAATAAAAAAGCGCTTCTTTATCGCTATTGTCCGCTTTAAAAAGCTCCGCCTGCAGGCGCAGATTTTCTGACACTAACTGTTTGGCGCTGTCGAGCCTTGGATTCATAGCGTTGAGAGCGCGATTGAGAGTGCGCATGGCCTGAATTTCCGCAGTGGCATCAGTGGTGATTATTTTCTTCGCCTCGGCTTTGGTCTCTTTGCCGTGAGCGGCCAGATCCACGATGGCATCGAAGGCTTTGATGCGTGCTGCTACCGCTTCCGGTTCTTTGAGACTGCGCTCGGAGCCCAGGAATTTCGCCATTTCCAGTCTCGTTTTTTCGTCGGTTTTTGTTTCGGCGACAATCCAGCCAAGATTGCGAATTGCTTTGTCTCTCTCTTCGCTGCTCAACTTGCCGTATTCCTCTTTCATTAGCGCGTCATGTGCAGCTTGCGCTCTTTGTTTGGCCGGCAGTCTGTAATTGCCAGAGTCCTCCAGTAAAACTTGAGAATAAGTCTTTCCTGGCGGGGCAACAAATTTTTCCAACTTGCCGTCGCGGAATTGTTCGATCAATGTACCGCCGCTCTCCAGGCGGCGCACAATCACCTGCCGGCCATCCTGGAATTGGAAGGAAAGAGGCAATGACTTCGTTTTATCACGATCCTGCAGCATGGCCAGTAAGTCTTTGCTTTCACCATTGTGCCTGAGTATGGCCTCGGCCATGCCCATCACCGTGGAGGCATTGACTTTTTGGATGCCTATTTTCAGAAGCTCATTGGCCTCATTTTTCAAGCCGGGACGTTTTGTGTACTCTGCTGTCTCAGCAATGGCCGCAAGGGAGTTGACGTCAGGGTTTTTATTGACAAGAATTGTCGCGGCTGCATATTTCACTCTTTCGTTTGACGATTGCAGTGCTTGCAGAATTACTTCCGTTCTGGGATCCTGGTCCAACGCTTCTTGTCCGACCGGCATAGATTTCGGTGGGCACAATCGATAAAGTTCGCGCACGGCAAACTCATCATCCAATTTCTTGGCGGAGAGAACCTCTTTGAGGATGTCGGCTTTTGCCTGATTGCTTGTCGTCACATCCGGTATGACGTCTTCAGCGACCCATTCCACAGAATCGCGCATCTTCTCAAAATAGGCTTGTGCTTTTTGCTTCATCTCGGCATCCGGATGCCCCTGTGACAGCGCTTCGACGACCGGCATCGCCAGTCTGTCGCCCAGGCTTTCAGTCAGGTTTAAGAGAGCCTTCTGCAAGTCGACGCTGTCCTTATAGCCGGCTTGACCGGGCTGCGGCATCGCCAGGTATTCCGCTTCCAGAGTGGACACCACCAGGGTGCTCACTTCGCTGCGAGTCATGCGACCGGCAGGAATTTTGTTGTTCAATTCATCGGCGTACCTGAGCACGACTGCTGCGGCGAACATATCACGCACGCCGCGTGGAATATTCGGATTGGCGACCAGTGCCGCTTTTACCGTCCATTCGACATCGCCTGCACCGGGTCCGCCTTTTCTGTAAATTTCGGCGAGTTTGCCTCCGGCTACTCTGATTGCGGCATCGCGATTGTTCGGCCCAAATGGTTCTCCCTGGCTGAGCACGATAAAGGAAAGCGCTTCTCTGGCTTCAATGCCGTCTGCGCCGTCTTTGTCGGCTGCTGTAAGCAAGTTTTTGAATTGTTGGTTGAAACGATCACCGACGGCGGCGAGAGCGTCGTCGCGCTCTTTCTTGAGAGTGCTTTCCCAGCTCGTCCAGAACTTGACGAACCCGGGCTCAACCGATTTGATAGCGGCCAACCTTGCTTCCGGCAGATTTCTTTCGTCAAGCAGGTCATAACCGTTTTTCTTCCACCATTCCGACCCGGAGAATTTGGCAAGCGGGCGCTGAGAGTCGCGCAGCATCTCTGCTTTGGCTATTTCGTATGCTTCTTGATGTTCGATCGGGCGGTCTAAAAGAATACGTGGTGGCGCGGCTTCCGCCCGCGGTTGCGCGTGCGCCTTCACTCTTTCAAATGCGTCTTTCAAGAGCTGCCCATCGCCTTCGCGGAATTTGGCGGGACTGGCTTTCACTTCATCAACGAGCGATTGTGCGTCTTTGCGGTAACCGATGCGTGAGGCGTTTTTCTGCAAATCGGCCAGCACTTCGGCAGCCCGTTCTCGATCTTCTTTGAGGGCGCTTGAGAAAAGCATTCGAGCCGCAGCCAGTTGAATACGCTCGTGAGGATCGTTCAAAAGCCCTTGCAAAACCGCCCGGCGCGGATCGTCGGCAGCCTCTAGCGGCTTGGACATTGCACAGGAGAAAATTGCTTTGACTACATCTTCGCTGGTACTTTCTTTGCTGCTCAAAACCGATTGCAATTTGGCAGCCAGTGCTTGTGTGCTTGCCTGTCCGTCGACGGCAGTTTTATTTCTCAAGTCTGTGGTGTCATCACGCATGCGGGCAAGAATGTCCCTTGCCTTATCTCTAATGCCGGGCATGACATGAGTGCTGCGATCGTCCATTCCCGGTCCCGAGAAGGTGATCTCACCGTTTTCTATCACTTTGACACCGCCATCCGGCGTCAAAATACGAGTGCGTGATCCGTCGCTTCTGGTATCGATATAATCAAGTGTTTTTGGATCGAATTTACTGTTGCCGTACCAGGGTTCTTTTCTGGCTTTATCGGTGTCCGCGTACCACCTGTCGGTGTTTGGGTCCCTAGTCCAGACGGTCTTGCCGCCGTTTTTGTCGGTGACAATCGATTGATAGGACTGACCGTCCCGATAGAGAAGTTCATACGTGGTGCCGTCGGCGCGCAATACTTTCGACACCACGCCGTCTTTGCGCTCGGCGCGTGCGCCGCCGGGCGTCGTTATCGTCTCATTGCCATATGCATCTTTCCTTACATAATTGCCTGTATCGTTTTCAAAATACGGCTGTCCGCGCCAGGGATTTTTCTTTTCTTTGTCTGTGGAGGCGTACCACACGTCTGACTTGCCTTCGCGAATCATGGTTGTGGTTTTGCCGTCCGGTGCTGTGAATGTGTCTTTCCAGATCTTGCCATCTTCGTCAAAGGCGACTGTGCGGCTGCTCTTGTCTGCGTAGTCGACGGTAGTGACTTTCTCGTCGCCGTTTCTTGTGATTTTTGATTTGGTTTTTTCCTCGGCAATAGCTTCCAAGATTGGTATGCCTTCTTGCTTTAGGTAATTCCCACAAGTGCTGAGAAGGCGTCTTTGCAATTCGTGACTTTCCGTATATCTCGGGCTGCCGTCCGGGGCCGGCGTATTGTGGAATTGCCTTCTCAAAGCGGCCAGAGCTGCAATGCCTGCATCGTTTGCAGAAATTGGGCTGCCGTCCGTGCCTGGTTTCAATGCTTCAAGAGCATCTAAAACCTTGATGCGGCCTGCATAAGGCATGCGGTCCTGGGTGGTCAAACACATGGTCACTAAGGGAGCGATCCCTTTTTTTGCTTCTGGACTGCCGTTTTGAGCAACGTCCAAAAGACCCGCAGCGGCGCGCTTGACGCCATCTTCCTTTTCCGACATGCTGAAACATTTGGCGTTGGACATCACTATCCAAGCCAGGGCGCGCCGCGCTTGATCGCCTTCGGGCGTTTTGGCAAGATTGATCAGGTTGTCGAACTGAGTGTTCATCTCCCTGCCGACACGCTCTATTTCGCTTTTCTGATGCGCGTCGATTGTCGACTGGCAGCTGGAGACCCAATTAAGGAAACCGCCGAAGTCTTTGTAATACTTTTCGATGTGCCCCGCCACTTCTTCTTTGCGCAGATTCATACCGTCGAGAAGCTTGAAATCGCTCTTGATGTATTCCTCAGAGCCGACCAGCGATCTCTTGTTTGACGTAAGCAAGTCTCGCAGTGCGACGCGGAATCTTTCTTGATATTCTTGAGAGCTTGGATCGAGACGGCGTTCTCCCGTCTCTTGGCCTTTGATGCGCCTGAGCAGTTCCGGGTCGGTTTCTTTGCGCAACAAATCCAGGCAGGTGTCGCGCAAACCAGGCGGATTCAGCTTGACCAGCGTGTCGAAAGCGGCATTGCGCACCAGAGCCGATCGATCGGCTGTGCCGCCGTCCAGACCCAGGCTCTTTTTCAAAAGAGTGCGCGTAGCCAGATCGTTGGAGCCTACTTCACCAAGGGCTTTAGCTGCTGCTGCGCGTGATTCGGCAGTAGCACCTTTGAATTCCATGGTGCCGGGCGTGAGCATGCGCGCAAAAATCTCGCGGGCGCCTGGTTTTTTCTCATCTAAATCATTTTTGAAGCCATTGAGAACTCTGTCTGCATCAGTCTTTTGTGCTAGTTCGGCAATACGTCCGATCCAGTCGCGTCTGAGCGCATCAGCTCCGCCGAGAGGGTCTGATGCGTTGCTTCTCAGCACATAGGAAATGTGATCGATCAGGCGCTCTTGTTTGTCCTTGGTCATCAAGTCGGGATTGTTGAAGTAAGGAAGAACGTGTTCGAAAGCCTGCTGTGCCAATTCCGGTTCGTTCGGCTGCACTGATTTGAAGAAAACATCAAACAACTGTTTTTCACTGACGCCCAGAGAAGCAGCTTGCCCACTAGTTTTCAGAACCAGAGCGGCCTGGAATCTGGTCAGTTGGTCGGCATAAGTGTCGCCCTTGATGGAAAGATTGTCGCGCATTCTCTCGAAATATTTGCGCGCATATGCACCAGCTTCCTGTTGATTCTGTCCGTATTCGGCGTGCAAACTCTCCAAAGCCGCCAGCCTTTTTTCCGGTTTTGGCTCGCCATTGGCCATCAGTGTTGCCAGAGCCAGCGCTTTGAGATCGCGCTGCTGCGCCTGTGCTTGCGGCGACAGGTTGGCATCGATCGGCTGACCGGCGATGTTTTTGAGAGCTTCTTGAACGGCCATGGAGTCGCGGCCGCTTAGGTCCGCCTGCGCTTTCAATCTGTCCAGGCCTTTGAGGCGCTCGAGGGCTGGTTCGTCCTCAAAGCGATGTTTTTCCATGATTTCGGCCAGACCAATGCCGTTGGAATTGAGTATGGCTTGCATTTTGATCTGGTCGGAGGCCTTCGGGTCTTTCAAAACAGAAAGCAGAATTCCACCCAGGTCGTTGATGGGGGCCTGTCCGTGCAGGGATTTTTGACCGGCCCGATAAAGCAGATCGCCGGCGGCAAGCCGCATGCCGGGCGGCAGGGAGGCGATGTTCTCTTTCATTGTTTTGAAAACATTTTCTGTAGTGAGGTCGCCGGCCAATGTTTTTGGCAATGAGCCGTTTTGCACATTTCTTGCCAGCATGAGCAAAGCAACGGAGGCTTCCGCTTGTGCTTTGGGATCGCTCGAGTTCTTAACTACATTGGCAAGAGCGTTAATTTGAGCCACTCTTTGCGGGTCATTTGCAGGCAACTTCAAGACGGCGCTTGTCGCTTGCGCCAACTTTCCGCCGTCGGTTGTCTCCATCCATTTGGAATAACGGTCGTATTGATCGACGGCAAACTGCTTGTTCAGCCCATTTAGAAATTCTTCTACTTGCTCTTTTTTTATTTCCTTGAGACCGCCTTTTCCGTCCGGCACTCGTCCCAAAACCGCCGGCAAATTGCCGTCCTTTTCGGCCAGTGAAATCATGGCCAGGGCTCCTGCCAGCTTATCGTTGGTGGTCTTGCCGTTGGTGAAGGCATCGGCAAATTTAGCCATCGCTTGTTGTCGAGCCGGGTCGTTTTCAGGGCTGTTTTTGACCAGGGCCACTTGTTTTTGCAATTCTTCAATGCGCGACTTGGCTTGCTTGTCGAAAGCATTGATCGAATCAAGCTCTTTGGAGGCCAGGAAATTTCTTACATTGGCCAGTTTTACTTCGTCCGGCAGTGCGCCTTTCCATTTATAGCGGTCGCCCAGGCTTTCGGGATATCCTCCATCGGCTCGACGAGCCAGATTCAACAGACCGACGGCGGCCACCATTTTGTCGTCGTCATTTTTTGCATCTAAATATTCAGTGGCAAACTTTCGTCGCTGCTCTTCTTTTTTCGGATCGTCATCTTTAAGATCTGCTGTTTTCTTAGCCAATTCGGCCGATTCTGCTGTCCGTTTTTTCAGTTCGGCAGAGGCATATTGCAAAGCCCGATCTTCAGTGGCCGGCGGTCGCCTGTCGTCGCTTACATATTCACCGGCTCGTTGTCTTCTGCCTTGCAAAAGCAGCGCTTCCGAGTCCCATCCGCGCAATTGCTTTTCAATTGCCGGCAGCTGGTGACTGACGATTTCCGGAATGAAATAGAAATTGCTGGCGAAGAAAGTGGCATCAGTGCCGGCTTTCAGATTATTCACCCATTTGGGAGCTTCTTTCAAATAAGCTGCCACGGAGCTGCCTTCCTTGACTGCTTCTGCTGCTTTGCCTGCTCCGAAAACTTTGGCGCCCAGTGGTTTGGCCAGCGTGCTCCAGCTGATGTCAGCCATCATCGTGTAGCCGCGCACTTTATTGAAGCCTTTGCCTAATTCGCCCTGGTTTTCCATAAACTGGTGCGTGAAGCCGGTCATGCCCATCAGGAAGTGAAATGCGCCCCGCTTGAAGCCTTCTGTTTTCATCAATACCGGCAGCACTTCTTTGGCTGTCAGTTTGGCCAATTCCTTGCAGGTGATTGTCGCCGCTGTCTTTTGCGCGGCCACAAGCGCTGCTTTCAGCTCGATTGTGCCGCTCACCACCATGCCCACGTCCATGGCCAGCGTGGCGCCTTTGCCGCCGTAATGCCAGGCTTTTGCTTCATTGGCCCAGAAATTCAAATCTTTGGCCTGCAAAAGTTGCATTTTTCCATCCAGATTAATGGTTACCCAGTCATCCGGTTTGTAGAGACGAACATCGGAATCAGCCTCCATCTTGGCGGCTTGCCCGAGCGATACTTTATCTTTGGCCGGATCAATTTCCGTCCAATTTTCTTTGCTTACGCGTGCACCGTTTACAAATGTGCCTGACTTAGATGTATCTTTGATGAAGACTTTGCCTTGATCGAAGCGAATCAAGGCATGATTGTCTTCGGCTGTCGGTCCGTCGAATTTGATTGGACCTTTTTTGCCGACGGCAATGCCTTCCATGTTTTTCTCGACGTTTTGCCCGTTTATTGTCAGGGCGCCGTCTTTGGCTTGCATGTTCAGGTTCGGCTCTGCGCCGAGCGTGATTGTGTCGGATACCGGATTGATGCGTCGCCACTCGTCTTTGCTGATGCGCTTGCCGTTGACGAAAGTGCCGCTTTCGGAATTGTCTTTCAGATAGATCTGGCCGTTTTCATCGGTCTTGACCAGGCAATGTTTGTCCTCGACGCCCGGCCCGTCCATTTTGATCTGGCCTGCTTTGCCCACAGATGTCTCGGTGCGCAGGTTCTCCACCGGCTGACCGTTAATCGTCACCTTTCCTGTGTGCTGTGCTTTGCCGACTTCGTAATCGAATAGTCCCAGATATGAATAGCCGGGCGCATACTCATTTTGCTTGGAATTGACGACGCGGATCATTGTCTGCGTGTCGCCTTTTTCGTCTTTGGCTCTGACCTCTTTGGCGGAAAAGCGGAAAGAAACCTGATTGAATGGTTTTCCGTTTGCATCCTTCTCTTCTTTAGGCAAGGGCATGTCGCCCCAGAAAAGCATGCGCTCCGGCTGATTATTGGCTTTGGCGATTTCAGTTGTGGCTTGATCGACTTTCTTTCCGTATGTTTCCATCCACTGCCGGATTTTTTCCATCTTGGCCAGGTTTTCCGGATTGTCGCGGTCTAGCGTGGTCGGCAGGTCAAGCTCAATGCCTGTGATTTTTCCATCTACACGGGTGACTGTGCCGGGGAATTTTCCTTTTTGCAGCGCCTCATCGGAAAAGATGCCGTTTGAGGAGCCGGTAATCGAGGTGGGCATCGTGTTCCAGAAAAGGCTGTGGGCCTTAGTCGACTCCACCGATGCCTTGTTGTAACTGGCGATGGTGTGCGCATAATTGCGCACTTGCAGGGCCATGCCCAGCCATTCTGCACGCGAGGCCTGCAGCTGTTCGAGCTGTTTGTCGCTCATGCCGTCCTTGGACTTCCAGGCTTTCAGTTTGTCGTCCGGCGTGTTGAACTCTTCGATATTCTTGTCGAAAACATTCACCTGCCAGTGCAGTTTGGCGCTGTCAATTTGGCGAGCGGCTCTGGTCGTCCATTCGCCGGTGGCGTTTACTCTTTCGGCGTCGGCCAGGCTGGGAGCCTCGTTATTCGCCAGAGGCTTCAAGTCCATTTTCAGGAGGCCGGATTTCAATTCTTGTTTGAAAAGCTGATCGTTTTCCGCCCGTCCGGAAATGTCGCGCGGCACAGGAATAGGGCAGCCGGGCGGCAACGCGATATTGCGATCGGTCAATGCGGTGGCCATATCGGTGGAGGCATCATTGAGGAAACCGGCGCAGTGGTTGTACACGGCCCGGCTGGCCGGACCGAACTGGTTGCGGGCCAGCTCTGCTTTCATCTCCTTTACGGTTTCCGGAAGCAGCACGGACTTGCCGTCGGCGCCACCGGCGGCGGTGACGGCGGGCAGCAAGCGATCTATTGTCACGGCCAGCTTTTTGCTTAGATCTTCGGTAATTTTTATAGTCTGAGGCGGGACTTCCAGCTTTTCGACGCGCCCGTCGCTTTGTTTTTGTTTTTCCGCATCTTTCTTGTCGAGCCCGAGAAGTTCGCGCACATGAGCTTTGACATGCTCCGGAGTTTTGGCATCGGTGAGGGTTTGCTCGTAGACAGTTTTTCGCTCCGCCTCGGTCAATTTGTTGGCGCGCACCAGCGCGTCTGCCGCGACCAGCCTGCCTGCGCCTGATTCCGGGTCGGCGGCGCGCCACTTCAGGAATTGAACAGCGTCTGCCAGTTTGACGGTGTCCGTTCTTTCGCTTGCCGGTTTGACGATTTCAGTGCGCGCCGGTGTGCCGCCCCCGCGCCCGCCGCCCGTTGCCGGTATGTATTTCGTCTGGGCGGGAATTGGCACTATGCGTGCACCGAGGTCTTCGTTGTAACTGCCATCCGGTTTTCGATTCAGTGCCAGAAGTGCGTTTGCCGCTGCCGCTCTGTCTTCCGGATCGCTTGCGTCGAAGAATGTTTTAACAGCTTGATCGATCAGTTTTTTGCGGTCGTCTTGATTTTCCGGGTGCTTGAGCGCCTCTTGTGTGCGTTTCAAAAATCCGTCTGCGCGCCCATCCAGGTAATCGCGAACTTGTTTGGCCGTAGTGTCGATATTTTCAGTGTAGGCTTCTTTGTCGGTGACGGTGTGAGTACCGGCCCGGCCCCCGCCTGTCTGGTGTGTGACTTTGGCATGGTATACCGAGCGCGTGCCCAGAACATCTGGCATGCTGCCGTCGGGCTTGCCGCACAGGGCCGTGAGCGCTTTTGCCGCTGCCAATTTCTCCGGAGATTCATGCGTGGACGTCTGGAAAACGTTGACGAGATGCTTGACATAACTCTTTCTGTCGTCGCTGTCGGCAGGCGTTTTGAGAAGAGCATCCGTACGCGCTTGGATTTCAGGCGCCGAACGCTCCAAGAATTGCAGAAGCTCGCTGGCTCTCAATGGCAACAATTCATGGTGCTGTTCTTTTTCGACCACGGTTCTAGAAGGTGACCCGCCGCCGCGGCCGCCACCTGAAGCTGGGATATACCTGGTTTTTTCAGGGATTAAAACGTCACGCTGGGCAATCACATCGGGCATGTTGCCGTCTGCACCGCGCTGGAGCAGCAAGAGGTGACGAGCGGCGGCTACCTTTTCGGCATAGGTGCTTGGTTTGTCGAAGCGATCGACGAGATTTTTCACCAGTTGCTGGCGGATCGGATTGTCGGCCGGCAGTGTCATGGCTTCAGCGACATCGGCGGTAATTTTGTCGCTCAAGCCGTCTCGATATTGCTCTTTGACGATGTGATTGGTCAAAGAGTCGGAAACCGGCTGGAAAACAGGTTCTTGTTTTGTCGGCGCCACTGGAGGCACGTCTTTATTGTCGTCCGGTTTGGCGTTCTTGCCGGGCGTGTCCATGGTGTCGGCATACATCCATTCATCCGGATCTTCGTCATCCGCATGGACGTCGTCATGCACTTCTGGCGCTTGTTTTTGGTCGGGCGGGTGGTCGCCTTCGCCAGGTGTTGGTTTTTTCAGTGTTGGATCCGCCGTCATTTTTTTTCCTCTTAGAATCAGCGAGCTTTAGTTGGGGCGTAACCAGACTCTGTATTGTCTTTTGCTTTGTCGTTTTCGACGATGAGCGAGGCGACGAAAGCGGCTATCATCAGATAGGCGCCGGCCCGTCCTGCTACATCGGCAGCCCTGGCTCTGATACCGCTTCCCGGGGTGGGGACGGTGGTGCGCCGGGTTTCGTACTCTTTGGCGATGTTTTCTACAAGTGCCACTTTCATTCTTTCCACTTCCACGGCTTTTCCGGCCGTTACGTCTTTATGCAATGATTCCAGCTCTTTAATCTCGCTTTCCAGTTTTTGTTTTTCATCGTCTTTAGCTCTGGCAGCTTGAGCGCGTTTGTCCTTGAGCGCCGCTTCCACAAGGTCGAGATTGCTCAGGTCGCGATTGCCGATGCGCACGCCTTTTGGCGTAAGGAAAACATCGACATTCTTGCCGGCCACCTCAAAGGCTCCTACTTTCACAATAACCTCGCGATTGAAGGCTTCTGTTGCTTCGGTTTTTTGTTTGGCCGCCTCGTCGAACTGGAGGCGGGCTGAGTCTCTCACATCGCGTCGAAGAGCGTCGGCGTCCTGGCCGGGTTTGAGTGCCAGTTCTTGTCTCAGCTGCTCAAAACCGGCCAGACATTCGCGAGCCGCTTGTTGAGCCTCAGTGCCTTTGCCGATGCGGATTTCCATGCGGCAATTCTTCAATTCTACCTGGCGTCCATCGGCAGTTTCGAATGTTTCCTTTTCAGAATTGAAGGACTTAGGGGTAAACTCCCGGCCGGATTCCGTAAAATGAAGCTTTGATTGGCCAGCCTTGAGGGCGGCATCTTCAATGATTTTTGTGCGGCGGGCGGCGCTCTCCATAGAAGAGTCAGATTCATGAACATAAAAATCACGCGCTCTGGCTGCTATCGATTCTAGTCCTTCTCCGGCATCGACAGCCAGTCGCTCAAAATAACGGCGGGCTCGATCGCCATCGACAAGGGAGTTGGCCGGCTGTGCGGCTTGACCCAATTGTTTGATCAGGCGGCCCCCTTCAATTGTTTCTTGTATTTTTTCCAGCGTGTTTCGTAAATGCACTTGATGAGCAAATTGAGCGCTTCTGGCAGTAATGTCGGGGCGCGCGAAGGCTTCGTATTCCCAGGTGAGAGGATTGCGTTTGCCCAGTTCGAAAGCCCGGTTGCTGGTTGTGTCGACGAATAATTTCTTTTGTGGATCGCTGGGATCGCTGATTGTTTTAAGGTTTTTCGACCCATTGAGCTGGGCTTCGGTTATATGCATTGCCGGCGCTCGCTCGCCCTGACCGGCATTCTGCGCAGTGGCGCTCAAGTCCTTGACGAAAACACTAGAGCCCAGCTCGGCCAGGATCATGTGTTTGACCGGATGCCAGTCTTTATCAGGTATTTCGATAATGGTGCCGACTGCGGGCGGACCGACTTTGGACATACGCTTGTGCATATTGTCCTGGGCGGTTTCACCCAATTCTCTGAAAGCATCGACAATCTGGTCTTTGCTGATTGGCAATCCACGACGCGTGGCCGAGAGACTCTTGTCGGTGCGCAGGATGATTTCCAGATCGCCATTTTTCAGTCTCACTTCACCGACGCCTTCTTTGCTTATCGAATGTGATATCTCGCCCAGTCCAGCCAGTTTGCATTCTTTTGCAAAGTCGGTCATTACCCGTTCGAATTCGGTTGAGGTTTTGTCGGCATTATATGAAATCGTCTCGTATTGAGCATCGAGATTGTCCACTTGGTCTTTGAAGGTTTCAAATTGCCTGTCAATCAAAGATTCTTTGAGAGCCGCTGTCGTAGACCAATCGAGTGTGCCTGTTCCTCTGCTGAAGTAATGCTTCTGGAGGAAAGCTTCACGGGCTGCGCCTTTTCTCATGTCGAAATGGGTGAGGGTGTCCTGGATAGACCGCTCCGAAGTTGATTCGAGCACGCGAGCAAGCACATTGGCGGACAGGTTGGCATCATGCACGACAGTGCTCTGGGCGATTGGTTTTGATGCCAGGGCTGCTTCCATTCTGGCCAGGTAAGCCTTAGTCAGGGTCGGCTCGGCGCTTTGACGGCCGAACTTATCTGTGGTTATCACGCTGGCTTTGCCGTCGCGACTCTCTACTGCGATAATCGAATGCTCGACTCCATCGACCATCACTTTTCTTGGCTCTTTGAGCTTGTAAAAGAGCGAGCCGTCTTCATTTAGCGTGCCCCTGTCGCTGGTCGAGCGGCTGTCGAGATAGGCGCGGGAAAATTCGTTGGCCGGGCCCAAACCACCTGGAGTGAGACGAGGGGGAGTTTCATAGAGACTTTCATATTGATTGACGAATTGAGCAAGTGGTGTGGTGAGCGCTTCCAATCCCGGATTTATGCCTTTCTTGAACGAACCGGTCTCGATGCCTGCCGCATCGAAAATAGCGCGCGAACGCATTTGTGCTAAATCCGACGAACCCTGCCAGTAATCAGCGCTCTGCATTGAGAGCCACTCTAATTCGGCTACTCGTCTGGTAATTTGTCTCAATCTGGCCGGATCGCTTTCCTGTTTTGCCAGGGCTTGAATCTCTGAAAACAGAGCTTCTTTGCGTTTTTCGACACGGGCTTTGTCAGCGATGTCTTGCGGACCTTTGAAAGTCAGGCTGGCCTGACCGGCTTGATCGGTCTGTCTGGAAAGAGTAGCGAGGCTGACTTCCTTGCCGTCTATTACGGCCTTGTTGGTAAAGGAGGCCTTGTCGCTCAGCACTTGCTCAATCTTTTGACGATAGAGAGGCTGGTCCTGGGCAATCGTGTTGGAGGCGCTGTAGAAATTTCCAGCCTGCGGATTGATAGCCCGCCTTCCGCCTCGCAAGAGGTCGCCTATAGTGCTGAATCGACCGGCATCCAGGGCTGAGTTAAGGTAATCACTGGCGACCAGAGATTCCAGTTGGTGATGGCTTTTGACCAGATTGCGCTGCATCTGGTCGCGAGCATGCGAAATAACAGTTTCAGCCCTTTGCGCTGAGCTCAGATCGATATCCTGTCCCGGGTGCGTCATAAGAGTGCGTTCGGGATCAATGAAAGGCAGCGGCTTGACGCTTGTTTGAGAGGGAGCAGCTTCGGGACTGCCAGGATTGGCAGCTGAGGCAATACGCAAAACCTTATCCAGATCGAATACATTGAATTTTCTGGAAGGATCGACGCGGGCATCTGAAAAGCCTCTTTCTTTCAAGCTTTGAGCAACATGGCTGCGCTGGATTTCCAGCCCTTGCAGATTGGTTTGTGGCAAGAGTTTTTCCCAGACTTCTTTGTTTTCGGAAAAGCGCGCCTGTCCGTTTTTGATCGCCGCTTCTTTCTGTTTGCCGGTCAATTTCAATGTTTCGAAAATGGCTTGCGCCTCTTCGTAATTGGCTGGCTTGCCGAATTGTTGTGCTTGCTTTTCGAAGCGCGACCGCACTTGCATCAGGTGCTCCTGGACGGTTTTGTCGAGCGGGATATTGCCTGCGGCCAGGTCGCGCACAAGATGCTCGCTCTCCTTGCCCAGGGTCTCGCGGAGCTTTTCTTTGTAGGCGTTTATCACACCGTTCAATTTTGCGTTGTTGAGACTTTCCAGGCTTTTGATTTCTTTGAAGATCAAATCCTCAGGATTGTTCAATCCTTCCGGTAGCCGCTCTTGCATGTAATTCTCTAAATTTCTCCAATTCAGATTGTCTGCTTTGAGAGCCGGCGGGACGGCAGACTTTCTTTCTCCCAGTTGAGAGGCTTGATGATAGGCGGCGATGTTCGAAGTTTTTATATCTTGCAAATATCTGGCCACGAGCTCTGCTTTCCATTGAGGGTTGGCTGCTATCCGGTCATAGTCGCTGTTTTGCCCAACTCTGGATTTGATTGCTTGCAAAATCAAATCGGCCATGGCGCGATTGCCGGTAACTTTGCCCTGGGCGTCTTGGCATAGCACTGAAACGACGCCGTCTTTCAGTTCTACGCCTTTCACGTTCACTGGTCCTGCCGATGATGAGAATTGCGCATCTTGGCTGAAGCGGAAATTGGTCGAATCTTTGCTTTCTTGCTTAGTGATGTTTTCCGGAAGCCAATTGCGCTTTTGCCCATGCATCAGTTCTTCCAGGGCTCTGAATTCCGCCGGTTTTGCTTTGTGCTCGCTGGCCTGACGCTCGAAGAAAATGCCACCTACCTGAGCGTCGTATTCATGCTTTTTGTCAGGCCCGCCATAAGAAGCCCATTCTGATTCGCGCCATTCGTTGATAGCCTGACGGCGGGCGATTATGGCATCGAACATTTTTTGGCGGGCGGCATCGTGGTCCCAGGATTTTGTCTCGCCGTTCAAATAAGCAACTCGGTCACGGGCGAGCTCTCTGAGTATATTTTCTGATTTCGTCTTTCCTTCTCCGCTCTGAAATTCAGCGCCCGGCAAGATTTCGGCAATGTCTTTCAGCTTGTTGCCTTTGGCAAAAGCATCCAATAGCTTTTCAGTCGAATTTGCTCCGTGCGATCCGGCAATGTCTTCTCCGGCACGGAAGAGAGCATAATAAGCATCAACGCTCTTGTCGTAATTGGTGCCGACGGCGCCATTCTTGTGCCAGGCATCGACCAGCTTGCCTGCCAATGCCGACTCCTCGGCGGAGAGCGGGCGATTGGCTCGTGCATTCAGGACAGCTACGCTGTAAGCTTCGGTCATGGTG
>CAZHEZ010000142.1:0-21389 GCA_964531315.1 uncultured Candidatus Obscuribacterales bacterium
ACCACGCGCGGCAGCATATCATTGACGACATCCTCTACATATCCTTCACGCTCTTTGCCCGGTGGTATCGCATGTGCCGCCATGAAAGTGGGCACTATATCGAGGCTGGTTTCCGATTTAAGGCGGTAGATTGCCTCCAGCATGCGCAATTCGCTTTCCACTTCCAGTCCGTAACCGGTCTTGATCTCGAGGGCAGTGGTTCCTGACTCGAGCATGCGCTCGACTCTTTTGCGTCCTAGGGACACGAGCCGCTCGACAGCAGCACTTTGAGTAGCTCGCATACTTTTGACGATGCCACCACCGGCGGCAGCAATCTCGGTATATGTCTTGCCCTGACTGCGCATAACAAATTCATCAGCGCGATTGCCGTCGAAAATTAGATGCGTATGCGCATCGACAAGGCCGGCCGTGACCAAACTGTCGCGTGCATCTATGATTTCGGTCGTATCGTCGGTAAAAACCGCATGCCTGATTTCATCTGCACTACCTACAGCAATTATTTGCCCGGCGCTAATCGCGATTGCGGCATCCTTTATGCGCCTGACGTCACGCATCTGGTCCCCGCGAACCGGACCACTATGCGACTCGGCGGTCACCAGTTCACCGATCGGGCTAATCAAGAGGTCGATAGGCATTCTTCCGTCTCTGGAGATTGCCTTGGCCGGACCCTTCCCCGTCTGTGCCGAATTACCGGGATTTCTAGTCATAACCCAATTCCTGCCTCGATGAAATACGATCATAAGCGACTAGAAGAACATTGGCCGCACCGGGCGGCGCTTGCCCTGAAACCAGCTTAACAACACGTAATCAAACGATCTGGCAGCTGTCCTTCTCGGTGCTCACGGCTCCATAAAGCAGAAGTCAGGATAATGCCGTGCTCGGGACCACGACTACTATCCTGACACCGCTTGTGGTGCTGCAGGTTTAATGCTGCGCTCATGAAACTGAAATTCAGGCGGTCAGAGGATATGTCTCTTTGACCATCATTTCATCGCCTTTTTGCTCAACGGCGTTGTGGCAATGGCGGCAGTTATCTTTGCATTTGCTCTCCGAATCAGATGATTCAGCCGAGCCTTCTTTCATGGTCTCAAGAGTTTTGACTAACTCGGACCAGTGCAAAGCAAAGATGCTTTCATCCAGGGTGAGGCTGACCGGTTGATGTTCTTTTGCTCCGGCGCGTACAAATGTAAGCGTCACTCTTTCATATGGAAAGCGCATCTTCAGGCGCTCTGCCAGGTATTGTTTGACCAGAATCGTAGCAGATGGCCAGCGCGGATCGTAATGTGCGATCGCCGTCATTTGGTAGTCGACCAATTCCAATCGTTTCTCATGCGGATACCAGAGCATAAGATCCATTGTGTCCTCTACGTATACACGCAAATGGGGAACACGCGCGCGCACCTTTTGCGCTACACCAACAATCTCCGAACCCTCAGGCCTGTATGGCTTACCAACGTATCGAGTCAGTGCTTTATAGGCGAAAAGAAAGGCCCTTGTATTGTTGTCTCTGTCTTTGGCATCGGTGCTGAGAACATCGACAGGCCATTGCTGACCCATATATTTTTGCACCTGATTGATTGTGCACAGCCTGCCCCGGTTGATTTCGGCCAATCCGCGCAGAACAAACCTTCTGGTCAGACTCTTTAAACGGCCTCTGACCGAATTGCTTCCTTCGGCATATTGTTCCTGACCGATTCTGTATGCCTTCTTACAAATTTGAAAAGCCTCAACCATCGAAGGCGTGAACAAGGTTCTGTGCATAATGCGTCCTCTTTTTCTTTTCTTTTCTTTTCTTTTCTCTTCTCTTTTCTCTTCTCTCTTCTCTTCTTCTCTTATTTCTTCTCTTCTTTTCTCAACTCAACTCAGGTCTTCTCAGGTCTTCTCAAGTCTTCTCTGGCCTGCTCTAGCCATTTCCAGCGACTACCCTACGTTTGTATGTCATACCAATATATAGTATGGCAATTTCGGCGGTCAAATGAAATCACATCTTGACTGCCCGTTTTTTTGTCCTGTAATCTCTACTTTCCCCGGTGCAGGAAAAGGAAACCCAGTCCACAACAGGGTTTCAGGCGCCAAAACTCAACCCAAAAGATCGCTTTTGCATATGCCTTGCGCCCAAAGAGACACACGCATCAACCATACAAAAGAACCCTATACGGCTTTTCTATGGCCAAAAAATTGATTTCAAAGCGCCTCCGGGACTTGCGCAGCAAGCCAGAATGCAATGGCAGCAGTCATTTAGAATGTCCATTTAGATAGAATATGTTCTTCGTTGAACTAATTCGGCAGCAATTCCGTCTAAAAAAAGGCGCCGGAAATTTCAGCTCGCAGGATTTCGCCCATATGCCCATACAAAGGATGAGGCCGATGTTCGTCACTTCCGAAGTCAGCCGAATGCAGCCTGTACTGACGGTCTCTCAATTGACCGGGCTAATAAAGGACGTCCTGGAAGAGACATTCACCTACATCTATGTAGTAGGCGAAGTGTCCAACGCCAAGGTTTACCCTTCCGGGCACTGGTATTTTTCTTTGAAGGATCAAGATGCTACTTTGCCGTGCGTCTGCTTCAAGAATGCTAATTCATCCATTAAGTTCAAACTGGAAGATGGATTGATGATGGTGGCTCGCGGCAAGCTCAGTGTTTACCCCCCGCGCGGCTCCTATCAAATGATTGTTACCGGACTAGAGCCCGTGGGAGTAGGCGAATGGCAGCTGGCATTCGATCAACTGGCAGCCAAATTAGAAAAGGAAGGATTTTTTGCCGCCGAGCGAAAAAGACCAATCCCCATTTTCCCCCGCCGCATTGGAGTAGTTACAAGCCCTGCTGGAGCGGCTCTGCGTGATATTTTGCAGACTCTGAAAAGACGCAATCGCTCCGTAAACGTGATCATCTCGCCGTGCAAAGTGCAGGGTGAAGGAAGTGTGGAAGAAATTGCCAGGGCCATTGCCGTTCTCTCCGAAGTGGAAGATGTGGACGTCATTATCGTCGCCCGCGGCGGTGGCTCCATTGAGGATTTGTGGTCGTTCAATTCGGAACTGGTAGCCCGCGCCGTTCTCTCGGCGTCCGTTCCAGTGATATCCGGTGTCGGTCACGAAACCGACGTGACCATCTGCGATCTGGTCGCCGACATGCGCGCACCCACGCCCACGGCAGCTGCCGAGCTGGTGGCCAAAGGAACCGTGGAGCTCATGGATAAATGGGCGATTTTGGACCGGATCCTGCAATCAAAGATGACAGAAAAGCTTTCCGCAGTCAGGCGCCAGGTCGAAAGACTGAGTCCCCTAAATTCTTTGATTCGATATAGCGATAGGCTCAGACACCTGCAAGAAAGAGTGGTCGCGAGCCGGCAAACTCTCAATTCGCGACTCAACATGCAGATCGCATCGGCTCGCCATCGCCTCAAAACAGCAGGCGAAAAGCTCGTAGCCCTGAGCCCAACAAATGTACTCAGCCGTGGTTTTTCCGTGCTCCGAAAGAGCGACAAGAGTCTGGTCCGCTCTTTTTCAGAAGTAAAACCGGGAGACACCCTGGAGGCATTGCTTCATGAGGGCAAGCTGAAAATCAAAATTGAATCCGTTGAAGAGAATTGGTGAAGGCAATAGCAGGAGGTGAGTGAGATGGCCAAGACGATTGATTTTGAAACTTCGCTTAAAGAGCTGGAGCAGGTAGTCTCCGAGCTTGATGGAGAAATTAAACTGGAGCGCGCTCTCAGCCTTTTTGAAAGAGGCATGGAACTGAGTACTCAGCTCGAGTCCTTTCTCAAAGTAGCCGAGCAAAAGGTGGAAATTCTGCGCAGACAAGCAGACGGCAGCCACACAGCCGACCCGTTTGACGACAAAAACCTGGAAGCAGGCAGCGACTCATAAACCTGACAACGATCTAGTGTACAGCAGCTGAGCATGCCGGTTTTGCACGCACCACCTCAATTTCGAATTTGAGAAGACGCCCATCCAACGCCAAAAATAATTGAAAAACTGATTTTTGGGGCTCACACAGAAACCCCAAAAACCCCTCCAGTTCAGGCTCTCCCCCACGCGGGGGATTCTTGACAGCACGCCTAAGCGAAAGTTAAGCTTGTAGCATGCGGCGGAAGTCAGGCCTTTTTACGCCAGGTTGCTGCCATCTTTTAGAAGCGTTCGTAGCTTACTCGGACCTTAATTTCACCGACTTACACACAACGGGTGATGAAAAATGTCGAAACACAAGAGGGGCCATTTGCCAGTACTGCCTGAAGGCAGACGGCAACGCGGCAACATGATCGCTCTAGTAGCTGCGATCGGTGCCGGTTTGCTGGTGGCACTGCTCCTGTTCGCTCTAGCCTATACCAGGCTATTAGGCGGCAATCAGGAACAGAAAACTGCCATCGAAGCAGCATCTCTAGCTGCTGCTAAAGATCTCGGACGGATTGTCCTTAAAGACGATCACTTCGGCTGGGTCAGCCTGTCCGACTATGCTCCGACAGGAGCGATGACCAAGGCACCAGATGGTCTGTATCAACCTGTTTATGGCATCAACACCATCCTGGCTACGATTCGCTTAGATATGATCCTCTGCGACCAAGTATCGTCAGCGACAGGCAATCCACAATCGATGGCTACCTGGAGTACCCTGGCTAGTCAGGATTACAACGCCGCCATGACCAGCAAGGATAATCTCTCCACCCTGCTGCAAAATTCGCTCTCGCCTGCCGGCGACCCCATGGCCAAAGACATACAAGGCACTCTGGTGCAGCCCTATGTCAGTGCTGAAAACGCCTACAAGCAAAACAATATCCGTCAGACCGGCGGATCGGCTTATGTAAACGGATCGCTCAAACTGACCCTCGGATGCCTCCAGGGCGGCAGCGAAACAACAGTGTCCGTGCCGACCCCCAACTCGAAAGCTTCATTAGGCGGAGCACCGACGCAGAACGGCAAATACATGTCCTACACGAATTACCCGTACAACGGCAAAGATTTCGTGTTCACAGGCGCCGGCTCGTCGATCAAATTGGTCGACATGCAGAAATTTGCCACCACGGTCGGAACTCCTTACAGCATTCCGTCTGTAGTGAAAGCAGAAGCAGATCAAAAGTTCTTCGAAAACGGCGACACTACCAAACCAGCCCGTATCGTTCACTCGGTCGCTTGCGCTCAACCCGCCTGCGTTCCTGACCCGAGACCGGCACCCGGTATGATAATTGCTGATTTCCCAGATGGACAAGTCCCCACCGGAATCGACAGACCATCAGATTGGCTCAATCAAGGTCAATTGAACAATAACACCAACCCCGCCACCGTAAGTCACCCGGTCAACGGAGACTACAACGGACCAGGAAGCACCGGCACACTCGTGTCCGATACTTCACTAGGATCATCGACCTTGCCACCAGCAAGCGGCTTGGCCGGCGCCGTCTATGATTGGCTCAGACAGGGCGGACACAAAGTCAATATCGACGCTGTAGTCAATATGATGAACGGTACAGGACTTCCTTCCGGAAAATTCGCCTCCAATCAAATGTATAAGTTTGTAATCGATCAAAACGGTAATATCCTGGTCAATACTGCCGCAGCGCAGAAAGAACCATATCTTGCCGTATCGGAAAATCAAGTCTACATGGCCTGCGGAGATGCGATGGATGAAGTCGACGCCTCCGCTCCCAGTGGAAAGTCCTCTCCCTGGTCGCTCTACATGAAAGACGAGAGCCGCAAATGGGGAGTCGTGTACGGCGGACAGCACGCTGGTGAACCAATGCCAATCCCAGCCGGCAGCCCGCTCGCCTATAACCCGGCTGACAAATGGATCGCCTGTATGCCCTCGGCACTTGCGGACAACGCCATTGCCATGAATGGAAACAGCGGAACAGCAAAACTTGGAGATCTTGGAGTGATGGGTTCGGGCGCGCACCACTGCAGTGGTGGAACGATAGCCACAACGCCATTGCCTGTGTACAAACTCGATGACTTTGCAGAACCTGGTCTTGCCGGTATGAATTTCCCATACACAGCCGGCAGCCCTGCAGGTGGTTTGATGCCTCCTCAGTACCTGCAAAACGGAGCAGTAGTGACAGTGCGATTCCGCATAGAACTCGCCAATATCTCTACTCCAACAGTTGAAGGAATCGTCAAGAAATGAGGTTTTAACCCACCAAACGCACAATAAGATCCCCCAACTCGGGACGGTTAAAGAGCCAGGCGTACCTGGCTCTTTTGCTGTATTGAAGGATTTATATTGAACCTGCTTACGGCGCTTTTTTCTTTTGCTTATCTTCGTTTTCGACAGCAAGGAACGCATCATTAACCGTCTTTTCAACCAGCTTTTGCCGATCTTCCTTTTCGCACAATTGGTCGTACATGGACGAGACTCTGTCTGCCAGACCTGAAGTGCTGCCTCTGTAAGGAGAGGAAATGTCTTGCCCAGCCATTTGGATAGCATTGCTCAAGGCTTCCTTGCGATCAGCGCCAAATCCCTCTATTTTTTTTCCGACCACGCTTTTAATTGCTTCCATTGCGTATTGACGGGCATTTTTATAGATTCGACGGCAAATTTCTGCATGACCATTTTCATGATCCAAAACAAATTGGGGAGCCTTGTCGGAAAGGAATGTTTTAATTGGCAAAGCTAAATGCAGTTTGGCACCTGTTATTTCAATCCAAATGTGATAACCGTCTTTCTCCTTTTTCTCATCCTTTATCGAAAAATCGATTTCAGGAAAGACGCTAAAGGCCCAATCAGTGCTCCCGACTTGGTGAAGCGACGCATCCACTACTGCGTTCTTGAGAGTAACCTCTTTCAAACGTTCCACCTTCAAAGAAGGCGGATCTACAGTCACCTGAGATTTTGGTTTGGGCTGGCTACAGGCAGAGATCGCCAGGGTGATTGATGCCGCAAGCAGGCAAATCTTTCGAGTATTTGCACTGCCAGCAAACTTTTGGGTCATTCTTTCTTCACCGAAAAGTCATCAAAATACATGACGCTATCAGCCTTGGACCAAAGTCCGACTTTTCCATCAATAGGCTCAGTATACTCAAATTCAAAAACCGGGTGCCCGTTCAAACTGCCTGTAATTTTCTTGCCGGAAACGTGCATGGAAAGAGAAAACCACTGGCCCGGCGGAGTCTGTATCTTATAAACCCATTTGACCGGGCTGCGTTTACCCTGAACATATTTCCATAAGACGATATTGTTCTCGAGACAATTGGCCCGAAAAATCAAATAGTCGCCGTTCGGTTTTATATTGAAAGCAACGCCGGCACATTGATCTATTCTGCCGGCTACGCCTTTGAAACGAAATGAGATCTCACCATTTTTGAAATTATCGACCGGTTTGTAGACGGTAATTGGATAGTAAGCAAAGGCTTGCACTCGATCCAGGAATTCGGCATAACGATTACCGTAAATCGCGCGCGATTTGTCGGCCACGCCTGCAGCTACCTTTCCTTTCGACCATTTTCTTCCGTCAACGGAATACACCTTGTTGCCATGATCCTCGCTGACATACCAGTCACCTACCAGAGAAGCAAAATTTTTCGGCTCCTGGCCCAGCTTTTCCTTGTCAAAGTCCTCTTTGAAGGAAGCGCCTGCGGCGGGAGCGGCGCAGGTTGCCGGCAAGCAACCCAGAACCAGCGATGACACCATCAATAGTGCCAATCCAGGGACCCAAAGGTGAACTTTTCCTATGCCGTTACTTGCCGCCATTGAGCGCCAGACCTCTTCGGTTTCTGAGAAATTTCTGCGAGCCAATCCACATTAACACGATACACAAAGGCATAATCCCATAAAAGACAATCCGAAATTGACCTGCATCGGTTTTGAGTGGATGCCCGGGATAAGGGGAATCCGGTTCTCCTTCTAGGTATGTGCCCGTCATTACATTCAACATTCGCAAACAGCCGCGAACTCCCACCTCATGACTCTCCATGCGCCCACCGCCGTAGTCATAGCTGACCAGACCAAATTGAGGATCTTCCTGTCCGTGCAGTCCAGGGTCTTTAGGAGGAATATATACCACCGTTAGATCCTTAAGCACACGCCTCAGTTTAGAAAGAAAGGTCATCTCTAAATCGACGGCTAGAGAATCATCCGGATTCAGGTGAATGGTAATTTTGAGCGGCTTGTTCAGCTTTTTAAGCGAGGCTTCGTTTTTTGGATCGAATGAATTGATCCGGTTCTCGCTGAAGTCCTTAAAGTAGAAGGCCTGGGTGGCGCACAGTGCAGCAAAACCGGTTATCAAGCCAAGCAATGCCGACTTCTTGATTTTCTCCTTTGGTCCGTCCGATGATTTCAACCATATCGCCGCCATGGCTATAAAAGCAAAGCTGGCAATGAGAAATCCAAGAACAGTTTGCAAGCTGAATAGCGCCGATTCGAACAGCCGCAAATGAGCGGTCATGGACATCCAGCTTACGGCATTCAAGGTGCTCTGGTTCTGTCCGGCAAATTCCAGAACCCAGGACGAAATAGTAAAAGCCAGGGTGACGATGGCCGCTGTTTGAGGCGAGTCAGTCACGGACACGGCAAAAAAGGCAATAGAGGCGATCAAAAGGGCAAAGAGAAAGTGACCAAGCAAGACTATAAACAGTTCTTGAATGCACAGGTAGCCGCCCAGGCAATGCCAGATTAATAGTGCCGACAGGGCAGGCACGAGAGAAACAATGAATGCAAGCAAGACAACAACAATTTTGACTACTAACGAAATAGCTATCTGCGGGCAAATTTGCAAAAGAAACTTGATCGAGCCGTATTGCTTTTCAACACCCAAGAGGCGAATCGCTACAAAGGGAAAAAGAAAAACCTCGCTCAAATAAAGGGCACTGAATGTCGGCACCACGACGCCATCCAGGGGGCTCAGTCGCGACATCAATATCTGGTCGCCCAGAGCTGAGTCTCCTGCTTGCCCGTAGAGAAATACCGCTTCAATGAAGCTGAAACCTACTAACGGACAGAGCACCAGAAGCATCACCCAAAACGAACGGGTGGCAATCAGCTCTCTCAACTCTTTGAGAAAGAGGGCTCCTAAAGTTTCCAATCTAAGCATGCTTGTGCTCATGTAAGGGCGACGAAAACGTCCTCCAAATTGCCTGACGAAAGACCGGTTTGCTCCTTCAGATGCTCAAGAGTGCCTGCCCCCAGGATTTTTCCCTGACAGAGAAGCAAGAATTCATCGGCGATTCTTTGCGCATCGGCAATCTGGTGAATAGAAAGTAATAGCGTCCTGCCGCTTTTCTTTTCGTCGGCAAGAATGGCGACGACTTCTTTGGTTTGCTTGACGTCCAGTCCTTCAAATGGTTCATCCAAAAGCAAAATCGGTGCTTTCGACAATAATCCTATGGCAATCAAAAGGCGCTTTTGATAGCCCCGGGACAGCTCTCTGACTGCCTTTGAAAGAACACTCTCCAGTTTCAATCGCTCCACAACTTCGCCCAGTCTTTCGCGTTGGCAATGAAGCATCGATTGAAAAAACAATAGAGTTGAATAGACACCGTGGTCAGGATAGGGCAATACTTGATCCGGCTGGTAAAAGATAAAGCGGTGACGAGAGTCTGGGTGAACTGCTTTCCCTTCAATCTCGACAATCCCTTCATGCGGTTGCAAGCCGGCCACACATTCCATTAAGGTCGTCTTGCCGGCGCCGTTCGGGCCAATTACTGCGACAACCTTTTCTTTTTCAATTTGCAGATCTATAGAGGAAAGAACACTCTGCCCACCCAGATTACGGTGCAATCCTTTCACACAAAGAAGCGGTTCAGTTGTCACTTAACTACCAGTTGTACGTAACAGGAATACCCAGCAATTTTTCCAGCTGAACAATACCGGCCTTAGCTTCTTCAAGTTTTCCGGCGTAAAAAGGATTATCAACATGCTCAAAGAGATAAGAGGCCTGATAAGTAACGTCTCTTCCCGAAGCACTGAGCGCTTTGATGGCATTCCAAATAGCCACCCGACGCTGGAAGGCAAAACCATAGCGCGGATAATAGCTCATCATCATCGTTTTCACTTGCGCTTCCCGCGCCTTCAAGGCATTCTCGGAATCCGCGGCGGCAGCGCGCTGGTTGCAATTGGCCATTTCCACAGTAATGAGAGGATTGATGTCATTGAAGACAGGGACTATTTCTTCTGTCTTGCCTGATTTGATCATATTGTCCATCTGCTTGAACATGGTGAACAATTTCTGGTAATTGCCCCCCTTTTTTGCAATTCCCTTGATTTGCAGGAGCATGATCCCTCTTTCTTCTTCCTTATATCCGGGTGCGCAAGTAGCTGCAGTCAGCGCAGCCAGACTGGCATCTATGGACCCACCACCGGAGCCTGACCCGCCACCGGCAGTCGTTGTCGTGATGGTTAAATAGGAAAGCAATTCTTCCTGCGAAATTTTTCTCGATGCAAAACCGTCGATATGCGCTTGTGAAACCGTGCACTGCCTAACGGTGCGCTGGTTTTGTGAATCGTAGAAGTTGAGCTGAACTGATTTCACATCAGCACCAAACTTATCTTTGAGCGCTTTGGTGACCAGAACCGAATCGATCTTGAGATCGTTATCCGGGACTCGCCCTGATCTATACATATAAACCGAGACCTGTCCCATGTAATAGGTGGCATTTACTCTGACCGACGCAGGCAGAACTTTGGCGGCGGTAATCGCCTCAGCCAGCTGCGAATTGGACGGTGCAGCCAGTGCAGGAAGCGCTAAGGGAAGAGAGGCAGCCCAAGACCCAGAAATGAATAGTAATAGTGCTAAGACCGGTTTAGAAACAGATTTGCCAATCACAAAATTTACCTTTCAAGAGAGCACGCTTGATGAAACCCATTTTAGCGCGGCTTTCTCTCCTACGCCCAGCGGTAGACTACAAACGCAAGCTGCCAAGAGGGACTCGTACAGACTGACAGGATCTGCAGGCGAAAAAAAAGCTCCGCCTGAGCGGAGCTAAGATTTTGAACACTGTGCTAATCACTAGTCGGCAATAGCCAGTTCGCTTTCGCTTTCATCAACAGCCGGTTCGGCATCGGCAACTGGCTGAACAGGCTTGGATGGCTTGTCTTCCGTGCCTTCCATGACGACTTCAACGTTGATTTCTGCTTGAGCGTCAGTTGCCAGTTTTACGATAGCTTTGTATGTGCCGAGCGCACCGATATCATCGAGCAGTTTGATCAAGCGCTTGTCAACATCGATGCCGCAAGCTTTTTGAATAGCAAATGCCACTTCTTTGTTTGTCACCTTACCGTACAGCTTGCCGCCTTCTCCGGCTTTAGCGCCGATGCGGACAAGACCGTGGTCGGAAATCTTCTTGCACAGATCAAGAGCTTCTTGATGTGCTTTCTCAGCTTTCTTGCGCAGCACTTCGACATCTTCTTCCCGTTTTTTCATCGCGACAGGGGTGGCGAGAACGGCAAGGGAGCGCGGCTGCAAGAAGTTGCGGAAATATCCGTTGGAAGCCTCGACGATGTCGCCGGCTTTGCCAAGCTTCGGAACGCTTTGCTGCAAAATTACCTTCATGAAAACGAATCCCCCAAAAACAAAATCAACCCGCCCAATGCGGCGCGTGTGTAAGCAAGCAGTCACTGACTCTACCATGTCTTAAGCCGGAAATAGTCAGGCTACACAGAAGTTTCAAACTTCCGTTAAGAGGATCAATCAAACTCAAACTTCAAACAAGGATGCCAAGGGGCACTAGAACGGGCACTGCTTGCTTGGAATTTAGATTGATATCAATCTAAATTCCAAATTCAATAGCCCAGGGCGGTCGGCTAAAAACGCTCGCGGAACATGCCTCTCACCCCGGATGGATCGCAAGAGAAACCAAAGCGTTTGTAAAAACCGTCAGTGCCGGGGTCGGCATAAAGTGTGACCAGTGGAATCGGGTAAGTATCGAGTTCTTTCAATAGTTCGTTCATTACCAAAAGGCCAAGTCCCCGTCTCTGATAGGAGGGACGAACGACAACATCCCAGACCGTGGCATTAAAAACTTTGTCGCCTGTAGCGCGGGCAAAAGCAATGAGCAGCTCGCCGTCCCAAATCGAAACCACAGCCAGGCTGTTCTCCAGCGCTTTGGCAATCAGCTCGGGTTCTCGCCGGCTCCAGCCCACCGAGGCACAAATCTCCTGCACGGCTGTTGCCGAAATATCTTTCCGGTGAACGATAACAAGATTGGGCGGCAAAGGCTCTCGTGAGCCGTCCGGTCGCTTCCAAATGCTAGAGAGAACCATCGAGTAACACCCTTTCCAGTGTCGCTACGGATTCTACGTGATAGGTCTGAGGAAACAGGTCAATCGGTTGAATCCGAACTGCTTTATACCCAAATTTGGCACACTTGCCATCTTCGGATCGCCTCAGGTCTGGCTCGGATGACCGCTCTAGGCTTTCGGCTGCCGTTTCAGCGGATTCGTTATTGGACACAGATTGACAAGCTGGCACAATTCCCAGAGCCAGGTACTTGAGGTCGCGGGCCAGAGTGGATGGATTGCAACTCACATAAACAATTCTCGGCGGTGCCAGGGTCAATAGAGCACTTATAACTTCCGGGCTCACTCCTTTGCGCGGCGGATCAAGAACCACCAGATCAACGGCTTCGCCCATGTCGGACAGCTGGGGAAGGACAGTGGCCACATCCCCTTCGATAAATTCGACATTGCTTATCTGATTGTTTTCAGCATTGATCCTGCCATCGGCAACAGCTTGGTTGTAGTCTTCTACAGCAATCACACGCAGGCAGCGATCGGCCAGCCAGAGTGAGATTGCACCCACTCCAGCGTACGCATCCACTGCCAGGTTGAGTTTCTCGCTTTCTTTAAGATGGGAAAACGCCTCCCTGTACACGAATTCGAGAAGCCTGACCGCCTGCTCGGTATTCACCTGGAAAAAACTGGTCGGCGAGAGACGGAACGACAATCCAGCCTGGAGCCGCGCCGGAAGCTCCTCTTTGTTCGTTTTTAGAACTTCATCGATGTAATTCTGTCCGGCAATCATTTCTGTTTTATCGCCCAGAATACGGTTTCCAGGGCGATCGTTGTAATTTACGGCCACTCCGACTATTTTTTCATCCCTGACCATAATCAGCTCAACCAGCTCTTTTAGGGTGGCAGGCTCATTTTCAGGGGTGCAGTTGAGCACCAGTGTAAGAAGAATACTGCCGTCGGCGCGGCTTTGCCGGGCATGAATATGCCGCACCAGACCAGCTTGCCTTTTCTCGTCATAGGCAGATATTTCATATTCTTCCAGAACTTCTTTGACTGTCTCGAGCATGAAATCGAGTTCTTTGGACTGCACCGGGCAATGTTTTATATTGACCAATTCGTGCGAATCCTGCTTGTAATACCCAGCCAGGATGCGGTTTGAATCCTTTGGGTTGCGCACGGGAAATTGCACTTTATTGCGGTAGAACAATGGATCATCGGCTCCAGCACAGGGTTCCACTATAGAAGAATCAAGACCGCCTATATGTGTAATTGCTTGTTTGACTATGCTGGTTTTGTGCTCTAGCTGTTTGTCATAAGACAGATGCTGCCACTGGCAGCCGCCGCAGACTTTGAAAAGTTTGCAAGGTGGCTCGGCCCGATCGTCTGAAGGCTTTATCAGGCGCTGGATCTTGCCCTTGGCGAAGTGCTTGCGCACATCATAAAGTTCTACCTCAGCCACATCGCCGGGAGCGCCTCGGCTGATAAAAACCGGCAATTCATCAGCCTTTCCAAATGCTTCACCACCGGGAGCCATGGAAGTGATGGTCAATTCCACCACTGCCCCTCTAGGAAAAGTCCCAGTTGCCGACTGCCTTTTCGTCATTTTTTCTCACTTCCTGATTGGGTCCGCAACTGTAAATCCCCCATATAGGGCAGGTTAGAACCGCCCATCCAGGGTTTATTCATATTAGGGAGTATTCTAGACTGGTAAGGTCCCCAGTGCCAAAATCTGCACAAAATCTTTGATATGCAAAGTTTCAGCGAAATCGAAAAAGCTGACAGCGCCGAATTCAAAGACAGTCCGGCTCCAGTCAATAGCGCCGAGGCAGAGGCTCAAAGCGAGCATTTACTCTCTTCCGAATCGGGCATTATGGCCACCGAGTGGTCGGTAATCATTTTGACCCTGACGGCAGTCATTCAATTCGTCGTCGTGTCGCTTTCCGGCAGCATGGCTCTTCTGGGCGACTCCATACACAATTTCAGCGACGCATTAAGCGCCCTGCCCCTATGGCTTGCTTTCTTTCTGCAAAAGCTGCAGCCTGATAAACGCTTTTCCCATGGCTTCGGGCGCTTCGAAGATCTGGCCGGCATCTTTATTGTGGCCTCCATTATTTTAAGCGGGCTGGTTGTTTCATTTGAATCAGTAATGAGATTGATGCATCCGGAAAAGGTTCATCATTTGATGTTTGTCCTTGTCGCCGCCTTCGTAGGCTTTCTCGGCAACGAAGCAGTGGCCTTGTTTCGTCTCAAAATCGGTAAGGAAATAGGCAGCGCCGCTCTTACGGCAGACGGGTACCATGCGCGGCTGGACGGGTTCACCAGCCTTTCCGTGATTATCGGCTGTATAGGCGTTTGGCTTGGCTACCCGCAAGCTGATTCACTGGTCGGACTATTCATGGCGGCTCTGACTTTGTGGGCAGGATGGGAATTGGCGGCGACGATTTTGAAGCGGCTGGTCGATGAAGTGGATCCTCAATTGCTGAAGGCAATCGGCGAAAATGTTCTTAAGCAGCCAGGCATAAGGGGAGTGGAAAGTGTCAAAGCGCGCTATTGCGGCCATCGATTGCGAGCTGAAATCGTAGTCAGCGTTGACGGCGGACTGAGCGTGGAAAATGCTCAGAGAACATCCGAGAATCTGCGCAGCGGCTTAACTCGCTCAATGCCTGTAATCGAGCATGTTTCCATTGAACTGGTAGCTAAAGATCAGTAACCATTGCCAGGCGCGGATCCGCTCATTGTGGTCAGTGACGCAATTTGCTCACCAGGTCCCTGTCTTTTGCCAAAACCGCAATTGTTCGATCAATCGTTTTCTTTCCACCTGTGCCCACCATGTGGCGACTGTCGCGGAAATCACTGTCGAGGAAATCAGAGTCATCCTGCAAACTAACCAAATGCACTGCGTATTTGCGGCTCAGTGATTTCAAATTGAATTGATACTGCTGTCTCAAGTCCGGGCTCATCTGCCGGCGATTGATTTCAGACAGAGGCATATCGATTATGATCGCCGTAATATCTCGTTCATGGCAGAGACTCAATGTCTTTTCCAGATAACTAAATTGAGTCTGCAATCCATCGCGATTGTATGGATTGTATTGCCGAAAACAGGCTCTGGCGTCGCGCTTCTTAACGGACCAGGGCAAGACCTCACCGGCGGAACGAGGAGGCGGCCACAAGTCGACCCGATTGTCCTGCAAGAGATACTGACTGAAATGCGCGGTCCAGTAAGGATCCGGCGCACGTCCAAGAGTCTGGCAGGCAAAGAGCCGCAAAAGCCGCTGATAGTCGGCTTTTATATCGAAGTAATGCCAGAGGAAAGCGAGCGCTCTTTCAAAACGCTCTTCTACTGAAATTGAGGGAGACACTAAAGAGTCCATGGATTTCCGCTTCAAATAAGCAGCCACAGGGCTCTTCTCAGGATCCGTGCAAGAACTGTTGTCTTGAAAATCACGTGGCGCCATGGGCAATACCAAAACGCGAATACTGGAACGCACAGACAGCACTCTTCTAAGTAAGAAATACGCATCGGACGCCATGCAGCCTCCCACAGAAAGTTCAAGCGAGGAGTGTTTTTTCCCCGTCAATTTGCTGAGCTGTTCCTCCAGATAAACTGATCTTGCATTGGTAGAGGTTTCATAGCCTAAATTGGGAGCCCGTCTCTTTTGCATTAAGGCGTCGGCACAGGCGAATGAAGTCTGAGAAAGTGAAGAACCGATGACAAGCAGATCCGGATTGAACCAGGGCAGATTCAATCGCTCCAATTTCGCTCTTACAGAACTACTGTCCTGTAGAACGTAGCCGCCCATGTATGCGTAACGCAGGGGCTTGCCATAGCTGATTGCTGCATCCATTGCGACAAGCCACAAAAAGGTCCAGATCAGCGTGCTGGACAGAAGTCCGGCATAAACCGTTGGCCGATAAGCAACCGCAGTGCCGGTCCCCCGGTACACTCCGTCGCCATCAGCAGGCTGTATTTTCCCGCACCGGACCGTAGTTTGCGGGATGGCTGGTCTGGGCGTCAGTAGCGTCATAAATGCAGGCTTGAATTGTTGATGCCTTGAACGTGTACAGGCACAATCCCCTTAATTGCTGTCCGGCAAAGACTTGGACCGGTTGTCACGAATCAATAATACTAGCATGGACCCTCTATAACACTTCTATCTGGCCCTTTTAACGCTGCAGACAATTGAGGTTGAGCGTAGGCCAGCGCCTCAATAGACGGCTCAATATATTGCCTTAAGATATTTTCCTTTTCAGTTTGCAAACCGATTAGAGAACGCCAATGCGAGCATTTTGGATGGGGCTCGCCACAACATCTACTTCGCTGTCGTCATTAGCTTCTTTTCCAAAATCGTTCTGTAATCGAAGCGATCGAGATATTGGAACGCATAGGCTGCAATCGCTTCCTTCTCTTCTTTCGAAAGCTCATTGGCTGTAGCGATATTGGCTTCCGGAGTAGCTTTGCGAATGGTTCCCCAGGGGTAGATTTCTTCCAGCTCGGCGCCGTTCCAGGTAGGCGTCTTCAGGGTGTCGGAAGTTTCCAATCCCATCTTTTCCAAGACAGCGCCCAATGTTTTCTTGGGATCGGCCATCACATCCTCTGCTCTGACGATGTGCAAACGATCAGGAAATTTTTCTTTGTACATCAGGGCATGATACTGATTGAGTGTCCAACCCAGCATGTAATGCATAAGCGAATGCGGGACGGGGCGCTTCTTCGTATCGGCATATGCTGACCAGGGGTTGCGCACCACATGCAAAACATGTGAATGGGGCAAATCGGTCAAGATCTTTTCGGCATCCACGACAATGATTGGACTGTAGCCCACGTGCACTAATTCGCGACCGGAGCGTTTGTAATCTTTCCATGCTTCAAAAGTAGACTGGAAAAAAGCGGCCATGTTGTTTGCTCGCGAACGTCCCGTTCTGACAACATGCTCGACATACAATTTTTGGCGTTCTTGATCCGAAAAATCAAAATTCATATGCCGAAATTTGCTTACTTTCGGCGTCAATGCCCGCACTTTGCACTCTTCATCAATGATCGCTTTGTAATCTTCAGCCGGCGTCGCATCAAGTGCAAAGGACGGCCAGCGGTATTTGACGGGAAACATCGAAGCAAGATGATCGTTGACCAGGCGCGTTCCCGGCTGCGATTCGTATGGATAAACGTAAAGTTGCGGGTGTCCATCAAGAAAACGGTGAGTTGTGTTGCCGCCGTTTTCATACATGGCAGACAGCATCAGCAATCGAAAATCCGCAGACATTTTTCTACCTCACCGCAAAGTCTTAGAAGATCTACCAGTTTTCCCCGCCGATGTCGATTTATGCGGCTTCATACTTTTGCCTTTTGAGGCCGAATCAGTTTCAAATGCGTAAAAAACAAGCTTTTCCTTTTCTCCGTCACGTTTCATCGCAAAAGGAAGCGCGCCAGACATGGCTAAAGGCATGCTCTCGACGGCAAAAATCTGATTGCCGGACGCCCAGCAGACGCTGCCAAGAATTTTACCAGTCTTTAAATCCACGGCATGCACACCGCAGATGCTCGTATCCACATCCAGGCCGGGCGCATATTGACGAAACCTCGGTATCACTCTGGAGGTGCCCACAAACGCGATACTGCCTTCTATGCACAAACCTCTTGTCCAGCCCGGCAACTTGGCGACCGGCACAGCATGTCCATCTTCAACCAGGGACAAATGTCCGTAACCGGAATTGTCTACAAACAAGCGCCCGGCAGCCAGGCGCGCCGAATGCGGGCGCGTCAATCCTGTACAAACAGGCTCTCTTGTGTGTCCGGAAAAGATTACGCCGCGTCCGTCCACTGGATATTTTTCATGGCCAGGGCGCAATTTCGATATCGCTTGAGAGGAGGCGGAGAAAAATGAATCAGCTAGAGTTTTGCCGGCCGCTATCGAATTGAGTTGGATGTGGTTTTGCTGGAAGACAGGTCCTTTCATGCTTTCAATACATTTGGGCCACCATACCCGTTTGTATCCGTGTTCAAAATCAAGCGAAACAACAGCATTGTGGCCGACTGCGTTGCCATGCAGACGACCGTCAATTATTGCCAAATCATGCATATAAATGCAGCCGGGCAGAAAGAGGCTGCGTGTGATCATCAATGAATGATCCGCTTGAGCGGGCAGAGCAACATCGCCCCTGGAAAGAAAACCTGACAAAGGGCGCATCTCCAGAAGCTGATTGGGATTGCGCGTGCTGGCGACATAAACGCGCTTTTCTGCCGCATCGACGGCAATGCCTGATGGATGCGGCAGTGGTAGATAAGAAACCTCCGGCCGGCCCTTCTTTGCCGACAGGCAAAGAAGCAGATGCTCGTATTCCCGGCTGACGATAAGCGAGATTTTGAGCCTGTTCAGTATTTCAAAAAATTCTCCCCTGGTCTTAAACTGCAAAAGAGCGCTGTCAGTCTCCTGAGCGTCTTTCCAAAAACTGGCTACCTGAGCCGTGTCGCGCCACTCAGCAGTGTGCCTGGCCCAGAGCGCCTGCAATTCTTCTTTTTTGTCCTTTGGGCGGGCCGGCATCAATGCTTCCTCTGGCGCCACAACTGATAAGCGCCCCAATACATTTTGAAGGCCGAACCATAATTGGTGGTCGATTTGCCCCCATGTCTTTTCGTCGTCAAAACCGGCACTTCGATGACCGGATATCCTTCGCGCCTGCATATCCAATTAAACTCGGCATCGATCAAATCGTCGTCGCGCGACAGTAAAAGCAGTTTTTCAAACTGGCGCGGAAACACCTTGGGCGTGCCGTTGATGTCCCAGGTGGGCAAATCGAAAAGAGCCCGGCATTCCAGATTGTAGATCAGCGATCCGAGCCGGCGCCGCCAGTTGTCGCGTATCTTGCGATTGGCTTTGACAACAACTAAAGGAAAGGCGACCGCATAGAGAATATGCAGAATCAAGTGTTCAGGCGATGTACGAGCCGAATTTGTATAGCAGAGCAAATCCCCTTTTGCTTCTTTCAATCCCAAGCGGACTGCCAGACCCCAGCCGCCCACTTTGCTTTCGATGGTTCTAATCGACTGATGCGCTTCAGAAAGGCGCCGGCAAACTTCAAAAGAATTGTCTCGGCATCCATTGGTGACAAGAATTATTTCGTGTCTTGATTGAACTTTTTCCAGCGCATTTACGTATTCATTGATAATCGCCTCAATATGGTCTGCTTGATTGCAAACCGGAAGAATGATTGAGACAAGTTGGCTTTCCGCCACAGGGGGAAAAACTCCTGCAGTAATTAATGGACACCTTAAATGTGCCGGTCACAGGCACTTGAAGAGAATTTTGCAGCAAAAATCGGAAATTGTACGGTCATCAGGGGTTAGAAATACTCCACTATCCTTTTTTCAAACAACCCTTTACATCATGCAAATGCTTATAATGCATGGAGAGAATGCCGGTTAAATCATGCCTCCTTCCTTAGTTCACGTTTCAGACATTCATTTCGGTTCCGGCGAATCGCACGGGCGTGTTAATCCTGTTACAGGCTTGAATATACGCTTTGAAGATTTCG
Organism: uncultured Candidatus Obscuribacterales bacterium; assembly: GCA_964531315.1. Taxonomy (GTDB): domain Bacteria; phylum Cyanobacteriota; class Vampirovibrionia; order Obscuribacterales; family Obscuribacteraceae; genus QKMZ01. The sequence goes on from CAZHEZ010000142.1 coordinate 19,688, forward strand.
TGGCGGCGCTTTCGAAAGTAGTCGATCACGCCATCGAGCACAAAGTGGATATCTTTTTGTTCTCAGGTGATGCTTATCGCAATGCTTCGCCGGAGCCCGTCTATCAAAAGATGTTCGCCCGCCAGTTGCTGCGTCTTTCTCAGGCAGATATTCAAACGATTCTCGTGGTCGGCAACCACGACCAGATTTTGCGCTCCACGACCAGCCATTCTCTTTCTGTCTTTCAGAGCCTGGAAGTGCCCGGCGTAATCACAATCGATCAGCCCGTTTTCCGCCGCATCGAAACCAAAAACGGTCCACTTCAATTGATCGGACTGCCGCATTTGACCAAGCATCAATTGATGACTCTCGACAAATATGCGGACAAATCGGCCAAAGAACTAGACAGGATATTGGTAGACCATGTCCGTCTTTTATTGGCCGATTATTACCAAAAGCTCGATCCTGAAATTGTCACGGTCGTAACCGCGCATATGACCGTAGATACTGCCACTGCAGGCATTGAAGAAGAGCTTTTGATCGGTTACACGCAGACTTTTCCCACCGATATTTTTGTCAATCCGAAAGTCGATTATGTGGCGCTTGGACACGTGCACAAGTTTCAAACCATAAGAGAAAGCAATCCCATCATCGTTTATTCGGGCAGTCTGGAACGGGTTGATTTCGGCGAAGAAAGCCAGGACAAAGGATTCATTCATGTTGATTTAGAAAGAAATGCCACCACCTGGCGGTTTGAGACTGTGAATCCGCGCCCCTTTATCACTCTTGATCTGGATGCCACAAAATCGGTAGATCCCACAGGCGATCTGGTCAAAAAGATTCAAGCAGGGATACTGCCGGGATGTGTCTTAAGGCTGCGTTATAAAATCGATCAATCCCAGCTTCCCGATCTGCGCGAAGACCTCTTGCGCAAAGCAGCCAGTGCCGCGCTTTCAGCTCGATTTATTCCGGAAATCATCGTCAGCCATTCCAGAGCGCGCCTGCCTCAATTGAACGAGTCGGTGGTGTCATCGCCGATGGTGGCGCTTGATACCTATTTGGAAGAAATTGCTCCGGAAAGGAAAGAGCGATTGATGAATAAAGCCAGAGAAATCATGAACGAGATCTCGCTTGAATTGACAGACGAAAATGGCGCCCGTCGTCAAAAAGCAAGCCAAAAGGCCCCCGACGAAACTTTAGAGTCCGTCTAATTTCGGTCCTTTTTCCAGAACAAAAATACGCATATAGAAAGCCCGACCAGAAACATCAAAAGCGAGACAGTCAGGCTGAGTGGCTGGTAGGAAAAAACCACTCTGTGGCGGCCGGCCTTTATGGCAATGGCCCGAAACAAATAATTGGCGCGCCTGATCTCGACAGGCTGTCCATCCACTGTCGCTGTCCAACCCGGAAAGTATGTGTCGGTAAGCACCAAATATCCGTCTTTTGGGCTGTCCACGTCCATTTCCAGACGGTTGGGGGTATCCAGCTTGAGAGGAACCGACACTCCGCGAACTGTCTCAGAAGCAAAAGGGGGCTGGCTGCCGCCTGCGTCGCCTTCCAAAACCACTTGAGAAAAACCATCAAAACTTTTCGAGGAGAATTTTTCCAGCGCTTCTTGAGCTGACGCCGCTCTTTGAGAGGAGAACACCAGATAGGCTCTGCCAAGCGTCAAAGTGTTTTCATAAACGCGAATCTTTTGTGGTCCCGATTCACTGACCAATCG
>CAZHEZ010000143.1:0-21121 GCA_964531315.1 uncultured Candidatus Obscuribacterales bacterium
GACCTGATAAAACCAGAGTCTTGCCTAAAGGTATTCCCATACGCGCCGCCTGAGCCGAAACTTCAGCCAATTTGTCAGCGCTGATCACATCGAATTGCAACAAAAGATCGCCCAATCTAGTCGCTTTCGTTGATTGCTTCATACTCGCCTCTCTACAAACAGTCGCCAGGTTTGCCGTAGATGCCGAGCGGTCTTCGGTCGACCGCGTTCTATAAACTATCCCCGATTTTTACGCGATTTATGCGGACAAATTCGTGACAATGCCCTCCCGACATCCGCCAAGCCTCTGTCATCCGCCCGGCAGATCGCCCGAAACCGCCGCCGTAGCGCGCTATCGGCGCCTGGAAGGCTTGTGCTATCGTAGTTGGACGACAGGGGCTATGTTGCAAAAATGTCAGATGCGAAAGTTTACGACAGAAACATTCAGGTATGACCGATTCATCAGACGCTCAAAGTGAAAAGACGCCCCAGGCCTCAGAGCAAAAATTTCTCACCCTAGTCGGCCAGCTTGCCATCTGCGCATTTCTTTTATTGCTGCTGTTCTATGGCGTCTGTATCACCGGCGTGGTCCTCAAAGAGCCTGACATTTGTTTCCTTCTGGGCGGTGGAAGGTGGATAGTCGAGCATGGGCATTTGCCGGCTACAGACCCGTTTTCATACACCACGCATTATCACCCGGTGCACTATGTCATCGAAAAATGGCTGACAGAGGTAGTTTTTTACGGCATCGAAGCATCACTTGGACTGACGGCTTTGCTGATTTTCGACGGCATTATTTTGACAACCGCATTTGCCATCATTCCCTATCGAATCGCCCACCTTTGCGGACTGCGCGGCGGCGCGGCCATGCGGCTGGCGGCGCTGGGCCTCATGACGTCCATGTCACATCTGGCTGTGCGTCCTGAAATATTCTCTTTTTTATTTACGGGCATCTGGTTCGAAGTCATGCTCCGTGTCAACATCGCCACTACAGGCAATACTAAAATCCGCTGGGATTTGATCGGGCTGTTGTCCGTTCTGATGTGCCTCTGGAGCAATATGCACACGCTGTTCATGGTCGGAATACTGATTCCGGGTTTTTATTCTGCCTGCGCCATAATCGAGCGTTTTGTGCCGGGCTTGAGAGAAAAACCATTCAATTGGACTGCCCCTATCATCACTGTTGCCTGCCTGGCCGCCAGTCTTATAAACCCCTACGGATTGGACTTGTGGACTTATATTCCCAACGTGTTTGGTCCTTTCAATGACACCAACAATGAAATGCAGCCCATCAAGCTCAGCAATATAGCCAATCCACTCTTCATAGGGTTTTATATCCTCATATTGACGGGGCTGAGAGACTTTATCAAATCCTGGCGAAAACCTCTTAACCAGGGCGATTTGTTTTTCAGAGGTCTTATACCTCTGGGTATTTTGGGCGGGATAAAAACAGTGCGCTCAATTCCTCTGTGCGGGCTCTTTCTTGTGGCCGGGCGCGCCCGGGTGGCCAATGAATTGGGTCCGGTAAAACAAATCGGGACAGAAGATGCGCAATTACAAGCTGAAGAAACGCACCTGGCCAAATTGACCAATCCATTCGAGCCAATCTGGCCCTTATTGTGCATAGCCACTGTTTGCTTTGGCGTTTATCTCTGCACATTTGCCGTCACGCCTCAGGTGCCGCAAGACAGCGCTGCTTTCAAGCCTCCCTTCAAGGCTATTGAATATATTCAAGATCACAGGCCAGCCGGCAATTTGCTCAACGATCCGCACTTTGGCGCCGTCATGATTTACAAAATGCACGACAACCCGCCTGTATTCATCGACCCTCGCTACAACTTGTATGGAAATACTTTGTTGCAGGATTACTGGCACATGGTCAACTGCGATGCCAACTACGAACAGTTGCTCGAACGCTATAAAATCGACTGGATATTCCTTGCGCCGGCGGCAAAACTGCCACAGCAACTGGCTAAGGATCCAAATTGGCAACTGCTATACTCTGACAGCGCCAGTGTCATTTATGCTCGACGCCCTGCCCAAGCATCGGCAAAGATACGAATACAAGAATCTACCAAATAAATAGGATCCATGAAAATAATAGTCACCGGTGGCGCAGGATTTTTCGGTTCCGTTCTGGCGGAATATTTAGCCGATCACGGGCATGAAGTGATCAGCATAGATCGGCTCGTGGGCGAGAATGCCAAATACAAAAATATTCTGCTTGATCTGACAGACGGTGCCAATCTGATGGAAACCGTCAATGAGATTTCTAAGAGTGGCCCGATCGACAGCATCGTGCATGCCGCAGCAATGCTTGCGCACGACAAGGAAAACCTTGATCGATTGTGGGCTTCAAATGTCGATGGCACAAAGAATATTTTGGAATGCGCCAGACAATTGAAAATCAAAAAGGTCGTTTTCATCTCCACCAATTGTGTATTCAGCACAGGCTTCGAGAAACCGGTCGATGAATCAACAGCGGTGAATCCGATCGAAACCTATGGGAAAAGCAAATTAGCGGCAGAAAAACTGTTTGAAGAATACGATGACGTCAGCTCGGTGATTATCCGCAGCCCGACCATAATGGCGGCTGGACGGCTTGGTTTGCTGACGATTTTGTTTGACTTTGTAATTGAAGGTCGCAAGTTGTATCTAGTCGGGGATGGAAACAACAGATACTCTTTCATCTATGCACAAGATCTGGCCAATGCCTGCCTGCTTGCGTTGCAATCCGATCATACGGGCATTTATCACATTGGATCGGACAATGTCCCGACCATGAGAGAGATGTATCACGACTTGATGGTTTTTGCCGGAAAGAAGCCGCGCTTGTGGTGTGTTCCGGAAGGTCCGTCGGTTTTGGCCATGAAGATCCTCAACAAACTGAACCTCTCTCCTCTGGGACCATATCATTACCGCATGATTGCGGCTAATTTTGTTTTCGACAACTCCAAACTGAAGCGAGACTTAAATTGGGCTCCGACTCTGACTAACACACAGATCTTGTGTGAGGCCTACAAGTACTATCAGGAAAACTACGAGACAATCAACAATGCCAGTGGCGTTTCTGCACACAAATCCAAAGCAAAAGCCGGCATTTTGAATTTACTGCGCATGATTTCCTGAACCGTTTTAAGTTGAACCGCTTGCCGCCGGCTCTTTCTTAGCTTCGTGATATTCAACTTCCGTATTGATGTCCCAGAGATTGTCCTTGGTTTTAACTCCATTGACGATGTTCTCTACTGCCACCATCGCTGTCAGCATTGAGTGGTCCTGATTGTTGTACTTGTGCATGCCGTTGCGCCCCACAAGATAGAGATTTTCGAAGCGATCGATCCACCGGCGCAGTTCATCAAACCGGTCATACGTTCCGAAATAGCCTGGATAAGTTTTCGGCATGTGAATGACCGTCCAATCTTCAATATCGGCCCTATCGATCATGCCGATGCGCTCCAGCTCTTCGCCGGCAAATTTGGCCACCGTATCGTTGTCCCACGTCCAGATCGGTTCTGTTTCATCGCAAAAATATTCCAATCCCAGCCAGACTTTGTCCGGATTGGCAACCATGTAAGGACTCCAGTTGTTGAAGATTTGAAGCCGGCCCAGCTTCACGTCCGGCTCCTGTATATAAATCCAGTTGTCCGAAACCAGTTTCTGATCCGGCTCATTGTCTTCTTTGAGCGTCATTTTCTTGACCAGAAGTCCGACCGTTATGAAATCACGGTAAACCAGCCCTTCGCTAATTTCCTTGATGGTTGGCGGAATTTCGGTACGCAGGCCGCGCATAAGATCGCGAATAGGCATTGTCGAAAAGAAGTAATCGCCCTTAATAATCCGCGTTTCGCCAGTGTTTTTGTCCTTCGCTTCGATAGCGATTATCCGCTCGCCATCGCAAAGCAGGTTTTGCACCCCTGTCTCCATGTGGATTTCACCGCCCCGCTCTTTGACTTGCTCGGCGACACATTCCCACATCTGTCCGGGTCCGAATTTCGGATAGAGAAACTGCTCAATCAGAGATGTCTCGGTCTTCTTCTGGCTGACATCAGAATCGCCGAAATTAAATAGCGATCTAAAAAAATGAAACAGGGCTTTCCACAAGGAAAGTCCTTTGACGCGCTGCGCCCCCCAGGCGGCGCTGATCTTATGACAGGGCACGCCCCAAACCTTCTCTGTATACGACTTAAAGAAAGTGAGGTAAAGCTCCTTGCCAAAGCGATTGGTGAGAAATTCCTCCAGCGTTTTTTCCGGTCTGACCGGAAAAAGCGTCGCCTTCATGTAGCTCATTCCCACCTTGATTGTTTTTACCAGCCCGAAATTCGACAGAGTCTGCAGGCTGAGGCTGATTGGATAAGCAAAGAGTTTGCGCATGAAGTAAATGCGCGACTTGCGGCTGCGAATCAACATGACCCGATCGGTCTTCTCAGGGTCTGGGGGGTTTTCCTTCGCATTTACGGTAGTCGTTGCATTGTGGTAAGTGACCAGCTGCTCGCCCTGGGTGGCCTGCATAGGCATTATTTCCAGCCACCACTGCATCACCCGGTCCGATTTTGAGAAAAACCTGTGCCCGCCAATATCAATTCGATTGCCCTTGTGATTGACTGTGCGCGACAATCCGCCAATGTAATCGGTCTGCTCGAGCAAGATGGGCTTGATATTTGTATGTCTCTGAAGCTCCAAAGCCGCCGTCAATCCGGCCGGACCGGCGCCAATGATGACGGCAATCTGTTCGGGCTGGCTATTGGTTTGATCGGAGGAAGAAGACATCTGGAATCACGAGATCTCAAGCACCATCAGTCATAGACTTGAAAGGCTTCTGGGTCACCAAGTAATTCTATATACATTTGCGTAAGCCTGACGGTCAGCTCGAAATCAAGTGGATTTCTGGGAAACAAAGCCCGGCTCCTGACAACGACAAAGACGGACAAAAACCGGCCGCACGCCAGCATAAGGCGGCTTGATTTCGGCGCCGGTTTTGCAGGAGAGAATCAATGGAGGCAAACGATACCGATTCCGTAAAACCTGCATGGTGAAAAAAAGCGGCACGATCTCGCCGGCAGCCTTCAACATTTGCGCTTAGATTCCAGGGAGATTTCAGTTCGCTTGAAGCTTCCATTCAGGTCTCCAGACAGGGCGGTCGGCTATCCAGATCGCACACATATTTTGTATTGATTGAGCGGATTGTTTTGCAGAATTTCGACCGGCACTTAAACGCACAAACCGGCTTCTGCGTTGGCATATAGTACTAAGTAACAAAGTAGAAATTGCGGATTTTTCAAATTTACGCATCTAACTCAAATGTTTTACTATCGTCTATCATAATAACAGTTCTAAAACAAACAGCCAGGTAGCTGTTTGAGTGAAACCGGCCCCCAGTCAGGAAAGCAAAGCAGAATTTCTCCGCCTTACTCCCTGACCAGGGAACCAATTTCATCCAGGCCAGATTCTGAGCAGCCAGTATCTGTCGCACCGCTAGATTGACGACACGCGAGGTTGCTCCGATTAGCCCTGGATCTTGGCGTAGTCCGACACGGCGGCCATCGTCATCCGAATCACTTCCACCATGTACGGCAGGTTCATTGCTGAAACCTTGTCGCGCAGGCTGTGGTAGTTCGGATCGAAGCCGTCGTCGGTGAACTCGATGGAGATCAGCACCGCCTTCCAGCCGTGGTCGATGAACCCGGCATGGTCGGAACGGTTGTCGACCGCATGGTTGTGCGTATCGACCACGTTCAAGTCCAGCTTGTACTGGGCAGCCGCGCGCTTGAGCACAACCACCAGCTCGTGAGAGCCGTTGGCGTCCTCACCGTCGTGGATGTCCACGCGGTTGCCGGGCTTGCCGCAGTAGCCGATCATGTCCATCTGGAAGACGCCGACGATGTCGGTGCCGGCAGTGGCGCACTGATCGCTGTACTTGTAGCTGCCGTACAGTCCCTGCTCTTCGCCCGTGAAGTGGACGAAACGCACGGTGTACGCCATCGGATGGTCCTTGACGAACTTGGCCACTTCGAACACGCCGACGGTGCCGGAGGCATCGTCATCCGCGCCCGGAGCAGTATTTTCGACTGACCAGGGATTGCCGACGGTCGAGTCGAGATGCCCGCTCACGATGACGACCTTCTTGGGGTCGACAGCGCCGAGAATCTCAGCTTCGATGTTGTAGTACGTCTTGCCGCGCACCGTGTAGGCAACGCGCTTGACGGGGATGCCGAGCGACTTGTAGTAGTCCTCGACGTAGGCCAGCGCCAGCTCGATGTCCTTGCTGTACGAGTTGCGCGTCTGAATCTTCACGGTCTTGCCGCGAATCACAGACGAAACTTCGCCGGAGAGGATGTTGAGGTGCTGGGTGATGCCCGCGATGGTGACATTCTGATGCGCCGCGACAAGACGCTTGTCGGGGGCAGGCAGATTGCTGACGTCGATGGGCGGAGTGGGACGGAAGCGCGTCTGGCGCACTACCTCGGGATTGAACTTGCAGCCGCCCTGAGTGTCCTTGCCGGCGTGAACCGCATGGAACTCAGACTTGTCGGCCTTCGGTTCGGTGGCATGATCGCAACCGCATCCGTCAGAGCCATGGTCATGGTTGTGACCCTGGTCCGGCGAAGCGGGAGTGCGAAGAGCTAAACGAACGAGGACGATGGCAACCGCAATGAGCGCAACGATGGCGCCGATTGCATAGATACTCATGTGAAGTCTCCTTGGCTGAACTTCCTCAGACCTTTGCGAACGGTCTTTGGTGAACAGCGTGTTTAGGTGGTTACAGAAGAAATCTCATGACCGTTCCGAACCCATGCTCTCCGGGGAGGTGAGCGATACGCGTGTGTCTAGCGGTGCGTAATGATTTGGGCTGCTTGGAAGTGATTTCCTTGGTCTGGTCTATGAGAATTTAAAAGAGACCTTGAGACTAGGAACTCATGAAGGTGGAAAGCAAATAAGCTAGAACTCAAGTTGCCTGAGATTGAAAGAACAGTAATGGGTTTAAAGCGCGGGTGGAGCTAGCGCTATGGCGAATAATCGCCGAGCAAAAGCTCAAACCTGCTGCTCATGCCATTTGTCGGCAAAGCCGATCGAGCAGTCCCCTCAAAAACGCCAAATAATCACGTTTTTTGTTATTGGCTATCAGGTGAAAAAGGCGGTCAGTCTGCCCCTTTTACTACTATCGCAACCTGCGCAAACAGGTCCTGGAATCAAAGCCAGCTTTCACGTGACAACCAGCCAAATTTCTGCCTTCACCTAGCGAGAGCTGTGCGGTTCTTTTCGGCTCGCCTTTGAAGTGCTTTATCAGTCGCCGCCCTGGTCGTTTTCAACATATCGGTAATGTCCAGCGGAGCGACGATACCCGGCCCCCTTCACGGGGTAAACCGATGTAAGTGGCCTTTGAATTTAGTGAATTTGGCACGATAGGCACCGGCAGGTCAGAGCCGGGCAAAGGGTAAGGAGTCGAGTGACATCAGTTTTTCGCAGACCAAACACCAATATCCGCCTGGGCGAAATTTGCCTGCAGGCCGGCATGCTCACCCAAGATCAGTTGCAAGAGGCAATCAGGCACTCAAAGGGCAAGCGCCTGCAGATTGGTCAAATTTTGGTCATGTGCGGGTTTTTGACACCGCGCGACTTGCAGTCGGTTTTGCAGGCTCAATCGATGATTCGCGACAAATCTATCGATTTCAATCTGGCCATTCGCTGTCTCAAGATTGCCTTCAAAATGGGCTCATCATTCGGCGAGGTTTTGGACAACCACGAAGAAGCACCGGTTAAAAAGGCACCCACCGGGCGGCTTGGCGAGCTACTTTTGGAAGCAGGCGTTTTGCGCTGGGAACAATTGTCGAAAGCCATGGAGCAGAGCCTGCAAACCGGGCTTCCGCTCGGGCGCATGCTGGTTTTGCATCAAGTAATGACGGACGCCGTCTTGAATTCGGTGCTCGATATTCAAGTCCGTCTGCGCGATGAGATGCTTTCGCGTGAAGAAGCGGTGCATGCCGTCAGGCTGGCCGCCGGCTTGCCATCAGGCAGCGCTGAGGCGGCCAGTGCTGAAAAACCGCAGCAAGAAGCGCCAAGAAGGCGGGGAATCCGGCTTGGGGAGCTGCTTGTTCTTTCCGGTGTTTTAACCGAAACCGATGTAATGAATGCGCTTGAATGGGGATTGATCAATCAGCAGGCGATCGGACAGGTTTTGATCAACCGCTCGCTGATCACATCCGAACTACTGGAAGCAGCTCTGAAACTGCAAAAGAGTGTGGATGAAAGTCAGCTGGACGCGCTGAACGCAGCAGAGTGCCTGGGGCAGATCCATGAGTCGAAAATCTCGCTGGAAGAGGCACTGGAAAATGCCAAAGTCGAACGCCCGGACTTCAAGCCCTCTCTTACATACGAAAAGCTGCTCACCCTGGCGCGCGTCGTCAATCAGGAAGACATCCAGGCTGCTTTCGACCTGAGCTCCAAGAGTCCACAAATTGTCGGCAAGGTGCTGGTCTTGACCGGTTATTCCGATGCGCCCACGGTTCAAGCCACTTTGCGCTGCTACCAACTGCTGGCCAAAGGCTGGATTTCCCAGGACGACGCAGTGGCCGCCCTCGATTATTGTCTGCACCACAGGCAAAACAAAAAAATCAATTTCGACATGGCCGTCAAAGAGCTGGGCTGGAGCCCTAACAAGCGCCTGCGCATGGATGGTGAAGCGGCCGCTGTTCCTGAGTTGGTTTCGGATTCGCCCTCTTTGCCTACGGTTGAGGACGAACTTGAAAGCGCAATTCCGGTAAATCAGACAGAAGAACAGAAGGGAAGCGGCGGCATACCCCGAAAATTTTCCGAAACAATTCTGCCCGAAGACGCCAAGGCGATGCAGCTGGCCAACCTGGTCAAGGCAGGCATTGCCGGCAAAAAACCTGATCCGGCCCAGGAAGAAGAAGACGCCAACGATCAAAAGACAGCACTGGCCAATGCTTTTGTCCGTCTTGCTCAAAGCTATTGCGACCAAGGCAATTATGTCGAAGCTCAACAAGTGTACGAGCGGATTTTGGTCAATCGGCTCAATGAATTGGGACCAAACAATGTCGAGCTGACCACAGATCTAACCAATCTGGCAGGCGTTTTGTGCGTGCAAGGTAAATTCAATCAAGCCGAGCCATTTATGCGAAGAGCAGTCTGGGTGCTGGAAAATGCAGAAATGCCCGCGCCTCTCAGACTGGCAGACGCGCTCAGCATGCTGGGCGAAATCTATTTCCGCCAGGACAAATTCAGCGAGGCCGAAACCCCAGTCACCAAGGCACTTCACTTGCGTCAGGGCAATCTTCCTGCCGACCATACCGATATTGCCGACTCTCTGTCCAGCCAGGCAAAACTCTTGCGTAAGACAGGAAGAAACGACGAAGCTGAAAAAATCTATGCCAAAGCACAGCAAATTCTCAATCGAAAACAGGATCAAGCAACTGTTTCAAGCTAGAGTTTTTTGATTGTCTTTTTGCTTTGAATTCTTGTTCAGAGTGATGCCTTTTTGGCTCCGGAATTGACCGAAACGGATCTGCTGAGCGCCTCAGAAAAGGCAGCTACTAATAGCTTTAGTTACAGTATTCTTATAGAACATAGTAAGAGCTATCGATCTCAGCCTGGAAGGTCATATCTCTTATCCACGATCGTAGAAATTGGCTTTTATTGCCGAAAAAGGCTCCGGCAAACCGAGTCGAGGTGGCTGGTGCAAGCAGCCACACTTGCAAATGAAATCCCGCTTTTTATAAAGGTTTCGGCCTCGCGAACAAATCATCGCCCGGGTAAAAGTGACTTCAATAGCCACCCCGGCTCCGGCCTATCTCGGGCACACAACTCCTGTGGTGCAATTTCAAAACTTGAAACCGGGTTTGTGAAGACGCCAAACCGAGCATCAGCCCGGATGTTTTTTGGGGTACAGAAGTTAAGTAAACGGGCTGCACAGCAATTTTTAATGGGGTATCTATCTCAAATTTTCAAGCATAGAATTGAAATAAAAAAGGGGTAGGCAATGGCGGAATCGCCAATTCGAACCATTGCCAAAAAGGGGTACCCGAGAGGCAGTGGCAAGGGCTCTTAAAGGGCAATAAAGGGGGACAGGCACCTTCTCAACTGCTGGAAGCTAGGTAAGATTACAGATGCGCCGGATTTCCTCAAATGAGCAAAATGCCCAGACAGCTTTCAGTGACCAAAACCAGGAAACAAAAAGACCGCAAGTCTGAATCACTGGAAGCAGAAGAGCGTCTTTGCCACAGAATTTGGGACAAGATCTCAAAGGCCAGAGAAAAAGGCGACGAAAAGCGACAAGAAGAGCTGCTCAGAGCCTGCATGGCCCGCGCAGAAAAACTCGAAGAATCGCATACGCTACGGATATCCACCGAAATTGCTCTGGCAACATTGTTTTCGACCCAGGGACGTTTCCAGGATGCCCTGCCGTTTTTAGAGGCGGCAATGGCACACACTTGGAAGCATCACCGGCAAAGCTACGAGTTTTTCACTGAGACATGCCTGCACGGCAGTTATTGCTACCGCACAATCGGTCGCTTGAAAGAGGCAGAGCGGCTGGGGTCCGCATCGCTCCAGGTGGCCAGAGCGCAGCGGCTCAAGGCCTCTCTTACTGAATCTCACGAAGCGCTTTTCCTGTGCCGCTATACCCGCGCCTGCGAATTGATGGGAGTCCGCAAGTACAGGCAAGCGCTCAAGGTTTTCGAGCTCTCCCTGGAAGACATTCGTCCAGCTGGATATCAACGCCTCTGGCGAGAAGGAATGACGCGCTGCTGTATTGCCGTTTGCGCGGGCAAACTCAAGGAAAATGCCTATGCGCTGGAGCAGTTTGAAGCATCTCTGGCACTCCTTAGTAATGAGACCAAGTTTTCCACCCAAGACTTGCATTTCCTCTTTTTCAGTATTGAGGAGTTTCAGGAAAAGGCAAAGAGCAAAAGCGCCGCTCTCAAAAAATTGATGGAAAGCTTAAAGCACATATCGGCGAAATTGCGAGCCCGGGCCAAAGTGCCGGCTCCCAAAAGAATCCCCTGCCGGATGACATTGCACGGACGGACGATCTACGATCCTTATCAGTGGCTGGAGTCGGTAGATTCCCAGGCAGTCCTAAAGTGGTCGCACAAAGAAAACGCTTATGCTGAGCTGTTTCTCTGTACGCTGGAACACAAATCGATTGTACAATCAGCCATCGAAACAAGCGTGGTTCGTTATAAGCCGACTGTGCCAATTTCAGTAAAGAAGAAATACTACTTTGTCGCCGACTTGCAAGACTCATCGGAAAAAGCGCTCTGGACTTGCACTCAAAATGGCAAGCGCAAAAAGATTGTCATCCATCCATCCCAACTAATCAAAGCCAACGAAGGCGGCATCACCAATTTCGTCGTCAGCCCCAACGGCAGGCATGTCGCATACGGAGTCACACAAGGCGGCTCTGAATGGCAAACCTGGCGGATTTTTGACCTGACGACAAAGAAGATATTAAACGATGTGCTCAAGGGACTTATACATGAATATGTGCTCTGGATGCCCGGAGGCAAAGCATTTCTCTACATCAAACACGCAGAGCCGAAGCATAAAAGCAAGCGTGCCGAATTGCTCAGGTTTCCCGCCATTTACTTGCACAAGGTGGGCACCAAACAGGAAAGCGACAAGCTCATATACAGGCGTCTCGACAAACCCGATTGGTATATCGGTCCATCAGTTGCCCTGGGCGGACAGCTTGCCGTGCTTACCAATTGGACCGAAGAAGCCGAAAAAAGCATAGTCCTGGCCAAACGCATGCTCAAATCCGGCGCCGCCAAAGAGCGCTTGATTCCTGTCTTTGCCAAGGGCGATGCCGCCTACCGTTATTTCACATCAAGAAAAGGCCGGCTCTATTTCGTCACGGACAAAGATGCCGACAAGAACCGCGTCGTATCAGTGGCGGCTGATTTGACCAGGGAGCGCTGCGGATCACCTGTTGAAGTGATCAAAGAAAAGAAGTTTCTCCTCGACTCAGCATATGAAGGCACCGATCATCTGCTTCTTCAGTACTTGGAAAACGGCTTTTCTAAAGTGCGCAAGTATAACTGGAATACTCTTGCTCCTGCCGGCCAGCTCAAACTGCCGTTTTCCGGCACTGTTTCCGACATTCGCTGGGTGGACGGCGGCAATACTTATCTGGTTGCGGCCACTTCTTATTTGCATCCGGAGACAATCTTCAAATTCGCACCCAATCAAAACAAACCGACTGTATTTTTCCAGAGCGAAAAACCAGGCATTGGGCGCGGTTTCACAACCACGCTCGTTAAATATAAAAGCAAAGACGGCACGGAAATTCCCATGCATCTGGTCCACAAACGCGGACTGAAGCTGGACGGCAATCAGCCTGTGCTTTTATATGTATATGGCGGATTCGGTCGCTCGCTTACTCCCGAGTATACATACGATGTAATGGCCTGGCTCAAACTGGGCGGAGTCTATGCCGCACCGTTGTTGCGCGGAGGCGGCGAGCTGGGCACGAAATGGCACACCGACGCCATTCTGGAAGGCAAGAACAAAACCATTGAAGACATTGCCGCAGCGGCAACTTGGCTGAAGAAAGAGGGATGGACCAATTCAAAACGCCTGGCCGTATACGGCGGCAGCAATGGTGGACTGATGGCAGCGGCCACCTTGGTGCGCTATCCGAAACTGTTTGCCGCCGGCGTAATCGTAAACGGTCTCTACGATATGCTGCGCTACCATCGCTCCACCCTGGCCTGGACATGGTTGCCTGAGTATGGTTCGGCCGATAGGAAGGACCAATTCGAATACCTGCGTAAGTATTCGCCGCTGCATAATATAAAACCGGGTACCGACTATCCACCCGTGTTCATTTCGGCTGCCAGAGGCGACGACAGAGTGCTGCCGTGGCATAGTTTTAAGCTGGCGGCCGCTTTGCGCCATGCGCAAAAGAACAAGGGGCTGGTTCTGCTTAGAGTGGAAGAAGAAGCTGGTCATGCCTGGAGCCGCCCATCAGATCGAGTCAAAGATCAGCTTCTTTTTCTTATGCATGTGCTCAAGATGGAAGCACCTGAAAGTTAGCCGGTAGCATGCACTGCGAGGCAATCAATCGCCAGTTGCAACATCAAAAAGAATATTTAGCTCTGAAGTTCTATTTCGTCCGGCTTCCAGGTTTTGTCGAACCAAGGTTTTAGAGGTCCATACAGACGGAGGATCGTGAACCAGCCCCGACCCGGTACAGTTTGAATCCAGTTGTTTTCATATCCTTTGGGCGCCTTCGGTCCGAAGAAAAGATCGTACGAACCGTCGTCGTTCTGCTTAATTCCTTTACTGTGACTACCTCTAGATGGAAATTGTTGGTCTGTCTGAATCATCGAACGAGTCTGTGTGTCGTAAACAGTAACAGACCAGAAATTCTTAGCTGGTGGATTGGCTGGAATATTGAGTTTGTAGGTTTTTGCTCCATCAAGGTCATTGCTCTTTGAGTCCAGAGCTGCAATGCCGTACTGCGAGCCAACTCCAACTTTCTTGATCACCATTGCCGGAGTGACGCCGGTGTACGCATAGAAGAACATGCTTCGGGAGTCTTCAAGTCGCGCACCGTTATCGAGAAATTGATAAAACCCTTTGGGAAGAAACCAGGCTTTCCCAGGATAGTAAAAGTTATCCGCGCTTCGTGAGCGGAATTCGATGGCTCTGGCTGTTGCATTGCCGACTGCGACGGCTTCCGTGAGAATCTTTTTCATGCGTTCGTCAGGCGCAAATGGCTTGCCTTTCTGAATACCAATTGCCAAAACTCGACCGAGGAACTCTGGATCTTCGCTATCGGCAGGCTCTTCCTGTACAACCGTATTCAAATCTTCGAAAAAACTATAGGTATTTGAGCCCACGGTATTGAACGCTTTTCCTGATGTATTGACGAATTTGCCTTCGTGCGGCTTGGCTGCTTCAGACAAAGGATAAATCCGTAAGGTCTTATGAAAACTTTCGACCGCCGGGGCTGGATCGCCGTCGACGAGAAATCCCCGCGTGAAAAAGGCATTTCCAAAGGTTCTTGATTTATAGGTGAAATATCCTGCTGGCACATCGCCCTTATAATCTGGTGGCAGAAATAAGAATTTGCCTCCCTGACCCTTATCGGCGCCATTGTTGCCCAAGTCGGCAACGAATCTAAACCAGAAGTCGTTGACTAGACCTAATGTGTTTGGGGGACTTTCAATCACCACGGGTCCTTTCGAAAGATCGATCCAACTCATCGCGTAAACAGTATCGGTATTAGCTGTTAGAAATAGTGATTTCGAATCCATCAGAGTATCGAAAATACCAACCGTACCATTTACGCAACCTTGCTCTTTAAGACCTTTTCGCAATGCCACCAGAGATGGTCCTTGCATGCAATTTAGAAATACATCTACGCCGCGCTGAAAGTCTAAATTGTCATAAACCTTTTCAACCGTGCTTGAGTCAGGAAAGCCACCGTTGAATTTCAAGGTGCCAAGGCGCGTTTCAACACTATCGGGCGTGGTTATTTCGGCGGGAATCTGCGTAGTCATTTTAAATTCCGGGCAAGGTGTTTGAGCCTGAATCATTCCAACAGATCCGCCCAGGGCTGCAAGCAGCAAGGAAGAAATTAACTTTACTTTGCTGGTTCTCATTTCGTTGAATCCTCCAATTTACGATACCGCCCGTGGTGCTAACTCACGGATTCGCCCATAAAGGCTTATCATACAATTCGCCAGGGCTCGGCTAATCAGCAGAGCTGAGCATGCGGCGAACACTTCTGAATACATTTCCGGCTTTCCATGTCCGAGAATTGGCCACTGCGGACAAAGTCTGTTGCAGCTCCCTGAGCTGCTTTTCCAGGTCTCCATTGGCGTCAAGCAAATCTTGATTGTGGGCCAGCAAGTATTCCGTGCGCAAAGCGACGCTCTGGCTGCGTTTTATCAATCTGCGAATGGCAGCTTTCAACTGCGGTTCGACACCCTTTTCCAGCAACTCGTCATAAGTGGACGTGCTTGATATAAACGGCAGCTGATCGATGCGATCATAGATAGTCACGCTTCGATCAAATACAGAGAAGTTTTCCAACTGACCGCAGTTGTGCAAAACCGCCATTGTCCTCACACATTTCGCACACGATGAGCAGTTGCCGGAAGATACACGACCGGACCAACAAACACGCAGGCTTTTTTGAACAATCGGCTCGCCGGCGATCAATTTTATTCGTTCCGCTCTCGTAGCGGTTGCATCACCATGAATGACCTGGAGAATTTTTGAAGACCACAGTGGATCGATGCACCAATGCGAACCCCAGAGAGACTTCCAGGAACTCTGCCCCCAGGACGGAGGAATCACCACTGAATGAAATTTCGCAGAAAGCAAATGCCCGATTGCGGCCAGAACGCCACCATGTGCGTCATCCCAGGAGACATCGCAGATGATCGGGGCTTTCTTGACGTTGGTGCGCAGGAAAACCGCTGTCATCTTACGCTGGGCGCAAAGCTCTTGAACCGTCTCTTTTAGTCGTTCGAATCTTTCCAGTTCGCTAAGGTCCATATCAAAACCTTGCAGACAAATGAGAGCATCAGGTGCGGTCTTGGCAGTAAACAACTCATAAAATGAATCGACACCGCCTGAGAAATATTGACCGCGCAGTCTTCCTGGCGCGGCCGGCTTCTCAGCCGTCCGGCAGGTAATCGGCAAGGCGGTATTGCAGCCCCAGGCTTCGCCAAGGAGCCTGGACAGCTCAGTGACGTTTTCTTCCCACTGCGTGCAAACCGGCTCGGCAATGTGAATTTGCAGCCCCTGCAATAAAACAGGAATCAGCGCCGCACAGCCAAAAGCTTCACCACTAGCTACAAGTGGTGTGTCCGTGCACTCAAACCAGACTTTCTCGCCTTTGATAAGTGCACTGGAACGCCAGTAGCCATCTAGCTTCTCGTCAACAAAAGAATCAATTGCCAGGGACATTTGCTTGCTTTACCGGGGCTTCAAAATGTAATGCCTGAGCATAAATCGGCCGCGATTATTGATGGGATCACCGCTTCTCAACAGCGTAAAGGCGGGCTCCATAAAAGGAAGAACTTTCTCCAGCCCTAACGATCCTGTTAAAACCGGATCGCGCAAAATTATGGTTGCATTCCCTCTGACGGTAGCGCGAATGCGCTTCATTACGTCCTTTCTGGGAGAGGCGAAGGGTCCGAAATAAATCGCGTCAAAATACGAGTAATTGAGAGTGGCTGCATCAGCTTCAATGACTCTCACTCTGTCCAGGTTGAATTTGCGGATCAGGGCATTGGCACACTGGGCCGCATCACGGTCGTTGTCCACTCCGACGATGGCTGGAATGGCTGTTTCGTCTTGCAGATAGAAGAGACTGGAAGGAAACTTTCCACAGCCCAAAACCACTATGCTGCGGAATTGTGAGAAGTCGACCAGGGTGGGAAGCTCTTCCATGCGCGTGTAGGCGCCGCGTACGCATTCGCCGACCAGAGACTTGAGCTTATCTCCTTTCTTAAGGGATGCTTCCATGACCTCTTCAATGGCCCGCTCTTCCATGCGCCAGGCGAATTGCAGCGTGGCGCGCAAGAAAAACTCATGGTATTCGGTAAATGCCGGGCCAATTTCAAAAGCGTCATAGGCGACAATATCTGAATAGGCAGCAGTAAATGCTTGAAATGACTTCATTGCCGAGACAAAGGCTTCATTGTCGCCGGAATTCAAGGCCGGCTCGATGCGCTCTCGGTGCTGCTCGAGTTGGGACAAAAGCCACTTCACTCGCTTTTTGAGAGTTTCTGAGAGCGCTGGCGGAACTTGCAACTTGCTTGCAGATGCTCGCGATTTACCGGCCGCCGACTTCGAACCTAGAGACTGGGCAGCCGTACTTCTGGCGCCCTTGCTGCGGGAGGCGGGTGGGGAACTTAGCTCTTTCACTTGATCTGCAAGGGCCGGATGTTCTCCGGTTGCGGCCGCGGCCATCTGTGCTGCTGTCGCGTCTTTGGCTGCATTTCCAAATCCAAAAATGTTCAGGCGCATTACGTAGCTCCCGGGAGGTTCTTCAAAATTACGGCTCGACTTTACTGGCCCAATGTTACAGGGTACTTTGCATCCTCATCAGGCTGGTTCTCTCAGCTTAGCCACATTTTATGGATGGATACACTGAAAACGTCCTGAATTCGGGGTTTCCGTTCTTTCCTTAGAGGCGTGCTCTCGCAAACGCGGCTTAACGTCCCTATAATTCCTCCTTTCGCATCGTTAGACCCCGTTACAAATGTATAAAACGCTGCTGCTAACGAGACCTCAAGGAAACTGCCATTTATGAATCTGAAGTTATCTTTGCTGAGGGGGATATGTCAGACCCCGGCTTACGTGGCTTGTGCAAAAGGTTTTTTCACAGACGAAGGATTGCACGTCGAAGCTGAAGTAGCAGCAACTGCCTGGCTGGTACCGCATAAGCTGACCACCGATGAATGCCAATTTGCCGTCATGCCCTGGTCGCGCGTCGCCGCCGCCGAAGGTTATCCGTTCGTGCTCATTGCCGGCTCCGGCTCGGAAGAAGCTGCAATCGTCATGCGCAACGGCATCCAACCGGAAGCAGTGCGCAAAGTTGCCATTCCCCAGAGGGGCGGTATCAAAGATCTCACAGCTATGGGCTTGATCAAGTCATTGGGCTGGGACAAAGCAGAGCTTTTGAGAATGCCTTCCGGAGACGGAGCAATCATCTCCTTTTTCGGGCAAGGCTCGGATGCTGCTTCCATGGTCGAACCGTATGCCACCATGATGGAAGAATTAGGCGTCGGCAAAGTGCTCAGACGCACCGGCGACCTCTGGAAAGGTGCTCCGGGATGCTCGCTGACAACAACAAGAAAGTTTCGCGACAGCCACCCGGCTGTGGTATCGAAAGTGGTGCGGGCCTTTGCTAAAGGGGCCGACTTCGTGCTTAAGAATCCTGACGAAACAGCAGAAATTGCCAGCCGCTACATCGGCATCAGTACTGCAATTATTCGCAAATCATTGAGCGTAAACAAACCGAATATAGACGCTCTGCGCAATACTGCTTCAATGAATCAGATCATTGATTTGATGAAACAGCTGGGATACGTCGAAGAAGACAGCTCGCAATATCTGGATTTGTCCTTCCTCGACCAAGTCAGAGCAGGATCGTCCTATTCACCCTGATCAAGCGTTTTTACCTTTTGCAGGTCTTGCTCAGCAGCCTGTGTATTGCCCAGGCGTTTGTACAACTCAGCCCTTTGCCTGTACCAGGAAGCAACGTCTGCATGAAGCTCGATCAGGCGGCTGTAGTCTTTCACAGCCTCAGCATTGCGGTTAAGGTTGGACAGGCATAAGGCTCTCTTCTGCAACCCCTCGCTTGAATCAGGATAGCTGCTCAGCACCAAGTTAATTCGCTCCAGTGCTTCTTTCCAGCGTTTCAGTGCCACCAGATCGCGGCAACACATCATAATGTCCCTCATTGCATATTTGTTTTTGCATTCCTTATTCTTCACTGATTCGGCAATAGTGCGCTCTCTCGCTTCGACGGCGGCAAGCAAGTCTCCGTCCTTTTCGCAGGCCTCCGCGATAGCCTTATTAGCCTTCAAGACTTCACCGGCGGTGCGTGCCAATTTGAGACGCCGTTTTGAGCAATCAATTGATTGCTTGTATTTTTTGTCCAGGCGATAGACCTCAGCAAGCAAAATAAGTGCAGTCTGGTGGGACGGATCTGCCTTCAACACCCTTTCAAAATCCGCTGCTGCTGCCGTCATGAGTCCGGCATTGCGCATCGCCCTGCCGTGAAACATTTGCGCTTGCATATCATTAGGAAGCGCCCGCAGGCAATCGTCGGCTACTTGAATAGTCAACTTTTGATTGAGGCTGCCGATGGCGTGATTGTATTTGGCCTCCCATACAGGAAGTGTCATTCCTAATTTCTCCGCCTCTTTCAGCGCCGCCATTGACGCTTCATTGGCAGTCATCTGCTGCAAAACTAAAGACTGAATAGCACGGCTGCGGGCATCCTTTGGATGCTTTTCTACGATTGATCTGATGCGAGCTAGCGCCTCCGGAAATGAGCCCATGGCATAAAGTCCATAAACTACCGAAGTTTGTATATGCAAGTCATCAGGTGCAATCCTTTCGGCTCCCGCAATTTCCGCCATACCTCGACTGGTATTGCGCAAATCAATATCGGCAAAACCAAAACATTCCAGAGCCTGAGCCGATTGAGTCAGCTCAGGATGCAATTCTTTCATTTGATTGACGGCTTCATAGTCGCCGATTGAATTCAGCTTTTGCACTTCTGCAACCAGAGATTTAAGCGAATTGCCGGTTTTGTTGCTCTGCGATTGCACTCTCTTTGCGGTTTTCAAAACCTTTGCGTTTTCCGCCGCCAGGCAAAATTGAAGATGCAACAGCCCAATCGAGAGAAGAAACGTGGTCGCCGCAATGCTCTTAATTACAGTCATGTCTTACAGGCCGCGATTGCGATCCAGCCTTTCGCGGGGATTCCAGCTCGGAGTAATACATCCCACATGCTCATAAGCAGCGCGCGGATCTTCGGTTTGAATCAAAGCAATGAGACGCTGTCCGGTGATGAGAAATCGCCGCGAATTGGTCTCGATTATGTCTAAAACTGCTTGCGCGCGATCCGGCATTGAGGCAAAGAAGCGATCGAAATGCAAGATCGCTATGGCATAGCCGCCCTCAACATCGATGTCGAGCTCGCTCATGCAGTCGTTGAAGGCATTCATATTCTTTCCATAATAATCAGGAAACGCCAGTATTCGCTTCACATCGTCATGGAAAGACTCTTCGGTGAGCCAGTTAGCTGCGTCCAGCCCGCGCACTTTATACTGCTGCTTCTTAAGCCACTGGCAGTCTTCTTGCATGATCTCTTCGCTGAAATAAAGCGAAACAGCACCATTCTGGAGCAATTGATAATCCAGCCGATCCCAAATATCAGCGGCGTTTATGAAACTTGCCAAGAAAGTCTCCCTCTAAGGCTGAACCCGCAAGCCCGGTCAAGCTAAAAGTATCACACAAGTATTCTCTTTGTATGAGTATGGATCATCCAGTCCGTTCCTTTCCAGCACTAGAATTGCGTTTGCCATCCACTGCTATTTATTAAAACGATATCGCCGGAGACTCTCATAGGGCCCCAGACGTATCGCTTGAGGCCGTGTCCGCCCTTGTCATAGGCATCGGCGCGAATTTCATATCTGCCCTCCGGAACCCAAATGGAAATCCGCTTGCCGTTATTTTTTCCCACATAACGGAGTCCATTGAATTGACAGTTTTTCTCGTCTTTTCGCACCGCTGAAACAGAAAGCTGTTCGCATTCTATGGGCGGCACTTTAAGTGAGATCCGGCAGATGTACGGCATTGTCACAACAATGTTGGTTGTCGTGTTTCCAGGAATAGAAACAAACTGTCTTATGACAAACATCCCGTCTGTGACGACTAATTCTCTCCAGCATCCATCAATATTCCAGAGCCTCGTCGAACCAAATCGATCAGTGTTGTAGACAACGGTTTCTTTGACCTCCGGCTTTCTGACCAGATAAACCATGGCGTTTTCAATTCCATCGCCGCTGCCAGCCGCCACAACTTGCACGTCGAGGTATCTGTACTTATGGTGAGCACCAATACCATCGCCTGGCCGCACTCCGGAAACGATCAATTGGGGCTTTCCTTTTGGAGTGCCAGGCGGCTGAACATAGTTGTCGCCGACATTCCAGACTCGCACCGCTTCGGCTGGCGAATAGGCGCCCATAGACAGGCATATGAGCGCGCCCAGAATTGCGCACCTGAGCGTGGTTAAGGTTTTCATACTGTTGAAACGCTGATAGTAAGTGCCCTATTGTGCAGAAAGAGGCAATGCCAGTCCACTAGGATTTACCCGGGAATTGGCATGCGTCAAGACTAAAACGCCCGTTCCCTCAAATAAGGAGAGCGGGCGGTTTAAGTTCTAAATTGCTGTTGAAACGCCTGATTTTTTCTACTTCTTACCGGCTGCAGCTACCGATTTTTCGCGGGCAGCAGAAGCAGGAAGAGTCTGATTCTCCAAGACATATTGGAAGATCAATGGCGCCACAATTGTGGCATCCGATTCAATAACAAAGCGAGGAGTGGTTTCCTCCAGCTTGCCCCAGGTGATTTTCTCATTGGGCACCGC
>CAZHEZ010000144.1:0-20968 GCA_964531315.1 uncultured Candidatus Obscuribacterales bacterium
GTACCGCCGCTGGATGCGACCTGAGAAGCGGAGCCGGTATTTGCACTGCTCGATGCGCCGGAGCCGCTTCCGGAACTGAAAGAGGCAACCTGACCTAGGGCGTTATTTGATGCGGTGCCGTTTGAATTGTTGCCGTTAAAGGAGCTGATTTGGGTAACCGACAATCCACTGAGATCCGCCTCTTTTCCTCTAAAGCCGAGCGATGATCTTGTGTAGGCTAAAAATAGTGCAACAGTCGGATAGAGCGATGCCATGCCGATTTGTACGTCGCGCGCTGTCGCCTGGCGAAAGTATTCGTATTCTCTCAAGTCCAGTCTATTGTTATAAGCAATAAGGACCAGCGTATTGATTTGTGGCTTGCCTCGAATCAAAGGCGCAGTTCCGACCTCAATGCTTGTTGGAATCAAGTTGATGCTGAGCGGCATATTCAGTTCGTACGCTAAATCTAGCGATGATTGGCGCGTTGCTGTTTGCTGAGTGATTAGCGCTTGCGTGTCCGATGCTACCTGTGCTTCTGCAAGTTTGATGTCGTATTTCGTACCCTGTCCGGCTTGAAACAGTTCTTGTTTTTGTTTGAGCTGATCGTTTGAAAGTTCTACAGCTTTGATTCGTATGCGTAAAAGCTGATGATTAAGAACCAGAGTCGAGTATTTTTTGTATATGGCAAGCAACTCGTCATTGATGCTGATTTGAGTAGCAAGGCGCCACCCTTTACGCCGGTAGTTTTGCGCAACCGCGAAAAGATAATGGTTGCCCCCCGTGAACAGTGGAAAGGTCAATCTGTTGCTCCAGACTTGGCTGTGAGCATTTGTCTCGCTGTTAACCGTGGAGTTGATGAAAGATAAACTGCTGGATAGTGACGGCAGATTATAGGTGAGATAGTTATAGAACTGCGTGTTGTAAAAGGTTTGACTCTCTCTTGAAATTTTTATTGAAAGATTGTTTTGCACGCCGTAATTGAGCGCATCGGACAAGCTGATTGGACGGTTGTAGTGAGCGTCTAGAGCGAGCGGCTTCATGGAAGCAATTTGGAGCAACGAGCCAAAGAGCAGCGGTTCTCCTTTCAAAACTTCGCGATCGAATGGCGCCATTTCGCCCGATAGAGGCTGTCTGGCGCTGACCGGTGCTTCAAGCACCAGAGAGCTTCCTGGTCGAGGCAGTTGTGTCATTCCGGCCGGGTTAAAGGCAGGCGTTTGAGCGGCGGCCGGGTGTGTGAAAACGTTCGCAAGCAGGTTGGCCGCAAATATTATCGAGAATAATTTTTTGCCTGACTTCATTGGAAAAGCCGTAGGATTTCTTGAAGAAACTTTGGGTGTCGTAACTCGGATACGCGGTCTGTAGGAATTCGGAAAGTTTGGGGACATTCGGCTCTCGGGAGGAAGGTCATTCCTGCGCAATCAGATTTGCCGGTTTGATCACTCCCATGTCGTGCAATAGCTGTGCTTGAGCTTGGTTGGACTCAACAATTGCTTGCGCTTGTACATAGAGGTCGGCGATGTATGTATTTTCCGCCTGAATTACTTCAAGGTTAGTACCGTTGCCTACGCGCAATCGCAGCATGGCTAGTCGCAAGGCTTCAGCTGCGGCATCGACAGCGACCGCTGCAGTGTCAATCTTTTGTCTGGCGGCTTTCACATTGATGAAATCGGATCGCACTGTTTCGCGGACCAATTGAAGTTCTTGATCCGCCTGCAGCAGTGCTTGTTTTGCCAGTGCGCGGTTGGCAATAATGTTGGTCACGCTGGCCATGCCCATATTGGCGAGTGACCATGACAGAGAGACGTTGCTCTGGTTGGTGTCGAATGCGCCGCCAAAAATGCCAGCTCCGGCTGTTGAGTTCGAATTCGAACTCGAACTCGATCTCGAGCTGGCTGTGTGTGTCGCCGTAATTGCCTGGTTATTGGTCTGGGATATCGTCAGCTGCGGATAGAGGCTGGATGCGGCTAACTGAACATTGCGATCGGCCGCATAGCGGAACATCTCGTACTGTCTCAGTTCCGGACGATTTTCCAACGTCTTGCGCAGCGCTTCATTGATAGTCAGGGAGTCATCGATGATGTTTGTTTCTGTCAGAGACTCTTCGCTCGGAACTAGATTGATCGACAAAGGCATATTAATCACGTATCCCAGGCTCTGAGCCGCTTGCCTGGTTGCGATTTGCTGCGCCAGTAGATTCTGCTTGTCAGACGCAAGTTGACTGCGAGACTGCACGATGTCGTATCGCGTGCCTGTTCCATTTTGAAATAGTTCGTTGTTGACTTGCAATTGTGCTTCGTCAACCTCGACCGCCTTAATGCGAATCTTCAACAAAGCATGATTGAGTGCCAGGTTTGTATATGCCTTGTAGACATTCAGCAGTGTGTCGTTGAGGGTCGTTTGATTGCTGTACTTCCAGCCTCTGGTTCGATACATCTGAACCAAAGCGCCATAAACATTGTTTCCTCCAACAAAGAGAGGATAGATGAGCCGCGGTGCAAACACGTGCGAAATCGAGTGCGTCTCGGGATCAAGAACGTGTGATTTTGTCACCGTGTAACCGAGGGCGAAACTGGGAATGAAATCGGCCAGCTGGCCTAAGAGTTGAGCCTGTTGATATTTATAGCTCTCGCGCGCGATGCGAATGTCCAAACTATTCTGATTAGCATAATTTAGCGCCTCGGCCAGTGAGATGGGCACGTCTTGCGAAGCATCCAGCTCCAGAGGGCGCATTCTGGCAATTTGAATCAGGGCGCCGAGCCGTATTGGGCTCATTGTCAGTCTTTTGTTTTGATCGTGTGTTTTCGGCTTGTCCACGGGCAAAGCCTTGGGGACAAAGTCAATCGAAGACAGCTGACTGCGGGAATCGAATTCTTTTGCCGTTGAATTGGCGCTCGATGCCGCCTGAGTATTTTGGGCTAAGCATGGTGAAGCAAGAACGATCGACGCCAGAACGCTAGTGAAGAAAGCTCGAATGCTAATGGTAGGGTCTCCAATATTGACACCGCCAGCAGTGCCCCACAACTGCGCCGGCGACGAAACTTACGACGATTGGCATGATGCCAGCCACGACTATAAGTCGATACTATAAGCCAATTAATTTACCATTGACAGCGCTTGATTTGGTAAATCTTGATGGATACTTGATGTCAGGCTATACAAAATGACTATTTAAGAGAGCGGGAGCGCCTCTATTGTGTCCATGTCCCTCGTGATGTCAGGGGGGGGTCTGTTTGGGGTTTTGGACATTTGTTGAAAACAACAATGATAAATAAGCCCCCCAGTTGCCAGTCAATTCAGCGTCTGGATTTGGCCGCAGAGCGGGCTTCTTTTTCAAGCAAGCTTAGAGCTCTCTTTAGAACACGATCCAGCTCTTTCATCTTTTTGTCGAGTGCGCTGGTTGCTCCTGCGATGGCGCGGTTATCAAACTGCTCAGCAGCAGTAAGAGTTTGCAGCTCCTTGTAGTTTGTGAAGGCATCTTTCACCAGTGAAAATGCGCTGTCTCTGAGCGAACTGAGAAGCTTTCGAGAAGCGTCACTAACATCTGTGCGGCGATCGCTTTCCAGAGCGGCATCGACGTCTTCTTTGAAGAGATGAATGATCGGCCCGATTTCGGACATGGCAACATCGACCCATTTCTTGCGAGCCGGCAAATAAACTCCACTCACAGTGGGCGCCGGCGTCATAATCACGGTGGTGCCAATTAGATTCGGATTGTATGTTAAGGAAACTTCCTGTCTGGTCACCTCGTCATAAAGATCGGCGGTTGCTTTTCTTACTCTGCTTACGGACAGCCGTGCATCCCTCACATCATTAAGAGTGGTACCAATTTCCACGACTTTTCCTTTCAGTATTGCCGCGTTTGGCGCATCACTGGTGGTGGCAGAGGATTCGAGTGCAGAGGCCGGTACTGGAATGACATTGAGGAAAACGGCAGAGACTGAGATTGAAATAAATGCTGACTGGAAGGGAGGTTTCACTTTCTCAGTTCGCTTCACCGTGAGGTTCAAATTAAGTGGTTTAATTGCCATTGCCTTTTGCTTCTTCTCGGCCGGATCCATTGAGGTTAGATTATACGCCTGTCCATTGCGCATCGAGCCGCTAACAAAATAGATCCAAAGTATGAAGAGGATCAGTCGGATCATGTATTTGCGCTAAGCCTTAGAAGGCCTTTGAAACAATTTGTTTTATAACTTGAAGTTGACATGCTGGCACTGTTTTTCGAATATGATGGACATGAGAAAGCCTGGCCGGCGGTTGTCGTGGTTTTCACCGGCTGCAAACGGTGTTACACTCTTGGCGTGACAAAAGCGCTGATGATTAAGTTTCCGCCAAGGGCATCACTCGGAAGTCTTTATACTTCCGACAATTCCTTTCCGCATATGCGTCTCTGGGTCGGAGAGGCACAGGGCGAGCGCGAACTGACTGTTCCGGATGGGCGAATGCTGGGCATCGCCCTGCGCAATCTCGATGCTACGACTATCAATGACGCCGTCAAAGATGGGCTTCAACACTTGCAGTCGGTTGATCTGTCCACCAGTTATTTTTCGGAAAGCACACTCAAATGGCTGACCTATATCAACGATTTGAAAGAGCTGAGGCTGGATTTTCTCAAAGTGCGCGCCGCTGAATTGTCGGGTCTCACGCAGCTTGCGTCGCTCAGCACGCTCTGGTTGACGGGGGCTGAATTGACCGACACTGAGCTGGCCGCAATTGCACCTTGTCCGGCCATCGAGAATTTGATTTTGAAATCCACTCGCATCACCGACGCCGGCCTCGTGCACATGCCTCATTTGAAAAAGCTTTCGCGCCTTCACTTGCCTGCTCAGATTACCGATCAAGGCATCGACCATTTGACCGGATGCAAGTCGCTTCGCAAGCTCGATATATCATCAACTGCGATTACCGACAAAGCAATTGCCATGCTCGAAAAAATCGAGAATTTGGAAGAACTTTATTTGAATGACACCATACTCGGTGACCAGGCTTTGTCGGCAATCGGGCAGCTAAAAACTTTGAAAGTCCTGTTCTTATGCGGCACCAAACTTACCGATTCTGGATTGACTTTCCTGGAACAGCTAGAACAGCTGGAACACCTGGAATTGAGAGACACCAAAGTTTCAGAAATGGGTGTGCAGCGCGTTCGTTCGCGCCTGGTCAACTGCGCGATTTTTGGACCTTAATCAAAGCAGAAGCAGGCCGAGCAATCTGCTTTCTTCTTCTTCTTCTTCTTCTTCTTCTTCTTCTTCTTCAAAGAAGAAGTCTTCAAAAGCTTGCTGTTAACTGCCTTTACCGCTGCGCGGAAAGTTTGCCGCTTTTCAATACTTTTTGGATGGTGTGCATGTTTTTGTTCAAGCGCTCATCGAACTGTTTGAACCCGGCATCACCCAGATAATATTTGAGCCCGAAGGCATATGCTGACAAGGCAACGGCTATCCCCAGGACAATCAAGCCATATTTTCGTCCGAGGACCACCCAGCCAAAATTCTTGCGACCGGCCTTCAGCCTTAGCTCTTTAGCCTTTTTGGCTTCTTCATCAACAACTCCGTAGAGTTCGGCTGCGGATTTTTTGGTCGGTACCCAATCCTGTCTGGCCTCTTCGTGCGGGATGAAGTGCGAGCAATGTTCGCAGACAGTGCGTGGCTGCCTTGGATTCGAATGCCCGCAACGCGGACAATCAAGCATTTGCACCTCGCTGTCAACGAAGTCAATCTTGTATTGGGAATCCGTGATAACCATGTTCTTGTCGAAAGCCATAGCGAACCCCTCGCAGAAGCCTCACTGCCTGATACGGGCGTTATACCCTGCCAGGCCTGTTAGTATGCATAATATTAGCGCTTGCCGGTAATAGATCTAATAAGACTCACTATATGGACCTTTCGGGGCCTCGTCAAGAGGTTAATTCTCATACCCCAAAAATATCAGGCGCCGCCCGCTAATAAGGCTCCTCTGGTTCCATTTTCATTGAAAAAAGGCCCTAAACGGTAGCTTTCTCTTCCGGGCTCGGCGGGACAGATTCTCTAGGCGGCAAACCGGCCAGAATTGACTCGGTTTCGCGGATGCCCTGGCTATTTTCCGGAAACAGCCGCTTTCTCATCTGCAGTGATTCGCTAAGGCGCTGGCGTGCCTTTTCAAGGTCACCTTGTTTTGCCCAGGCTTCTCCTGTTTGCATTAGTGCCAGTGCCACAATGTGGTGCGGTTCGTTGACGCGTTCTCTGGTCTTGATGAGCAGGTCCTCAAGCTCTTCAGCCAGAGGAGCTCCGCATTTCATGCGCGCATAAGCGAGAGTTCTCTGGGCTTTTATGTAGTCGCCGCCCCGGTTTACAGTCTTGGTTTCATAATAGTCGAGGGCGTGTGCGGCCAGTTTTTCAGCTTTTTCAAATTGGCTGCGCCGGATCATCAAGAAGGCGTGAAAGAGCACCACCTCTGGATAGAAGAGAATAACTTTCTTCATCACTTCCGGTTGCTTGACCAGATCCAGGGCGCGAAGCAACTCCAACTCTGCTTCCGGGTCACCTTTCAGTTCTTTCAAGCGAGCCGAAAAATAGCTTTCGAACGCATCGTGAATACTCTTATGCGTGACGGCTTGTTGCACCCAGCGATCGGCTGTTGTATTGGCCGTTTTCACGTGATTAGCCTGGCTGGCATCGTGCATGCGCTTCAAGAACCTTTCTGCGTCATCGGCTCTTTCCAGATCCAATGAGCCCTGTACCATTCCCAACAAGGCAGTAACATAAGACGGAGTATCAGCTCGATTCTCGGCTTCAAGCTTGTCCAGACATCTGCTCAGAAGTTGAAAACCGTTTTCGTAATTGCCCAGTTCGATATTTATGGTACCCAAGCCATTTTCATGATATGACCGATTGGCCTTGCTGGCGTCCGTGTTTTTGTACAAAAACTCGCTGTACTTATAAGCGGTTTTCAAATCGCCTTTGCGAATCGACAATACTTGCAAATTGCTCGCTTTCAGCATGAGGTCGGTGTTTATGTGTTGCGGCTGCCTTCCTTCCAGAATGTCTTTAATGGCATCTTCGATGCCTGCTGTCGCCATGGCGTCAGCAGTGTCCCAGAGCCCTTCTTCCTGGCAGGCACTCGTGAAGATGGATTGCCAGACCTTACCGACAGGCGCTCTGACCAGTCCAATTATTAAGGCGCCAATGAATGAGCCCGCGAACGCTAGGGGCGCATTCAGGTGAAAAAAGAAAGTCAAAATAACCGTCATAGCCACGGCCGTTCCGAATGCCCAGCCGCCCCTGACAAAGAGGAGCAGCCTCAATGTCTTTGCCGTGGCTCTGCTTTTGGCGCGGGCCAGTTTAAAGGCATTGTCTTCTTTGCTTTCGTCTGACATTAGTACTTCGCCTAAAGAGGTGACTTATCTAATATGCCCAGAGAAATAAGAGACTCCGTAAAGGAAGCCGGCGGTCATCATGCCAAAAGTGCAAAGCAGCCCCAAGTAACTGAGAGAGGATGTGCGCATGATTTGTTTGATCGGTTCGAATTTGCTGATCCAGGCGCAGCACATATAACCGGCAGTGCAAATCATCATGAAAGCTATAGGATTAGCCCAGGCTGCCGCAGTGATCGAGATTAAACAGCAAATTACAAAAATGCCTATCCATCCGGCCAGGATCTTCAGTCCTAATTCGACTCCTTTGCCTGTCAATTTGAGAATTTCCAAGACCGTGTTCATGTTTTTGTACCATGCTTTCTTTTCCAGCGTAGTACGGTTGGCAGGCTCGATGTCCGGGCCTTAAGAAATCTGCAATATATTCAATTGCCTTATTCGACAGTTACCGATTTAGCCAGGTTGCGCGGCTGGTCGACGTCTTTGCCCAGATAATCGGCGATGAAATAAGACATCAGCTGCATCGGCACCACGGTGAGAAGCGGGCTGAAGAATTCGTCGACCGGCGGAATGCTCAGTACTGTATCGAAGGTTCTGGCTGCCTGTTCGTCGCCTTCCACCGCTACAGCAATCATTTGAGCGTTGCGCGCTCTGGCTTCCTGCGCGTTTGAGAGTGTCTTCTCGTAGACCACGCCCGGCACAATCACCGTAACGACAGGAACTTTCGAATCAAGAACCGCAATCGGTCCATGTTTCAATTCGCCGGCTGCATAGCCGGAGGCATGGATGTAGCTGAGTTCTTTCAGTTTTAATGCGCCTTCCAGAGCGGTCGGATAGTTGAATCCGCGCCCGATGAAAACAACGTCGTGCGCATCGGCGTATTTGAGTGAAGCATCACGAATGTCGTTTTCTCTGGCTAGTATCTGTTCCAGAAGGGTGGGAATGGCATTCAAGTCGGACTTGAGCTTTTTGGCTTGCTCAGCTGTTAAAGCGCCGCGCTTTTCGGCAAGGAATATGCCGAGCAGGTAAAAAGACGTCAATTGGGCCAGATAAGTCTTGGTTGCCGCTACGGAAACTTCGATACCGCATTCGGTGACAATCAAGTTGGGTGTAATTTGGGAAAGATGCGAATCGGGGCGGTTGGTGATGCCGAGCGTGAAGGAGCCGAGTTTTTTCGCTTCTTCAAGGGCAGCCAGAGTGTCAGCCGTTTCACCTGATTGGCTGACGGCGATGGTCAGACTGCTTTCGTTCACCATCAATCTTCGTCCGCGAATTTCCGAGGCGATATCAACTGCCACCGGAACATTGCAGAGCTGCTCGATAATCATCTTGCCGACGAGACTGGCATGGTAGGCAGTTCCGCAAGCAACTATTTGAATGCGATCGATGCCTTTCAATTCCATATCCGTGAGGTAAACGCCATAGCTCTTACTCAGGACATTCTCTTCTTCATTGTTGGTGGCAATGCCTGAGGGAGCATTGCCGTTAGGCGTGATGTGGGGAATGAAACTGACGGGCTTGGTCGGATGGAGCAGATATTTGGCCAGCGTCTGACGCAAAACCAGAGGTTGCTCATGTATTTCCTTAAGCAGGAAATGCTTGTAGCCACCTTTGTCGATTACATAAGGATTGGAATCCAGGGACATCGGGCGGCGCTTCACTTCCTTGCCGTCAAAGGCAAAGAGGCGCACGCCATCAACTGTGATTTCAGCAATTTCGCTCTGTTCCAGGCGCACTACTTTGTTTGTATATTGACGAACAGCCATGCTGTCGGAGGCCAGGAAAGATTCGTTGTTGCCCAGTCCGACCGATAGCGAATAGTGCTGGTTGATGGCATAGATCTTGTCCGGATGCTTCTGGCTGACGACCCCGAGCGCATAAGCGCCACGCAGGCGGCCGACGGCTTTGAAAATCGCCTTCAGCATGTCTTTTTCTTTCTCGTATTCCTTCGAGATCAAATGTGCCACCACTTCGGTGTCGGTATCAGACTCGAATGTGCAGCCTTCTTTCTTCAATTCTTCTTTGAGTTCCTCATAATTTTCGATGATGCCGTTATGAACGACCGCGATCGTTTTGGACGAATCCAAATGAGGGTGCGCATTTTGATCGTTGGGCACACCATGAGTGGCCCAGCGGGTATGACCGATGCCGACGGTGGCAGTCGGTTTATTATCGGTGATCAATTTTTCCAAATTGTTCAGTTTGCCGGCCGCTTTCAATACGCTGAGCTCGCCATCTTGAATGATGGCCACACCGGCTGAATCATAGCCGCGATACTCCAGGCATCGAAGCTCGGAAAGAAGTACAGGCGCCGCCTTTGCAGGTCCAAGATAGCCGACTATTCCACACATTAAGAGATACCTCCCAGGGCCTAAACTTCCATGACCTCATGTTCTTTGTCATGGACATGCTTGTCTATTTCTTTGACGTATTTGTCAGTCAATTTTTGTAGGCTCTCTTCCTGACGTTTGATTTCGTCTTCGGAAACCTGAGTTCCTTTCAGCTTCTTCAAATCATCGGCGCCGTCACGGCGGATGTTGCGCACGGCCACTCTTGCTTCTTCGCCGAATTTTTTCACATGCTTGGTCAATTCCTTGCGGCGCTCTTCTGTGAGCACGGGAATATTGATGCGCACGACCGTGCCATCTGAATTGGGAGTCAGACCCAGTCCGGACTTATGGATTGCTTGCTCGATTTCTTTGACTACATTCTTGTCGAATGGCTGGATCAAAAGCGAACGACCATCCGGAACAGAGATGTTAGCCAGGCTTTTCAGAGGGGTCGGGCTGCCGTAGTATTCCACTTCCACGCGGTCCAGAATGGCCGGATTGGCTCGCCCGGTGCGGATAGTGATGAATTCCTTTTCCAGATTGGCGATTGCTTTTTTCATCCGCTCTTCAGCCGATGCTAGCACTTCAGTACTAGTACTCATTTTGCTCCTCCAACACGAGTGCCTATCAGTGTTCCCACTTTTTCGCCCATAACAATGCGCTCGATGCTGCCGGATTTGGCAAAATCGAACACCACTATGGGAATGTAATTTTCCTTGCAGATGGATACCGCGGCCGGGTCCATAACTTTCAGTCCTTGCCTGATCAAATCGTCGAAACTGATGCGTTCGATTTTCTTGGCATGCGGATTTTTTCTCGGGTCGTCATCATAAACGCCGTCCACTCCGTTCTTGGCCATGAGGACGGAGTCCGCCTTGATTTCAGCCGCTCTTAAAGCTGCAGCCGTATCGGTTGTGACGTGTGGGTTTCCGGTGCCACCGCCGAAAATGACGATGCGACCTTTTTCCAGGTGGCGAATCGCTCTCAATCTTATGAAAGGCTCGGCAATTGAGGGCATGGCGATAGCCGTCTGCACGCGCACATGGGCGCCTTTTGATTTGAGAACTTCTTGCAAAATCAGGCAGTTCATGACCGTAGCCAGCATGCCCACATAGTCGGCCGCTGCCTTGTCCATCCCCCAGGCACTGCCTGTAACGCCGCGAAAGATATTGCCTCCGCCTACGACAATCGCTATCTGAATGCCCAACTGCTGTGCCAGGATGATTTCGTCTGCGATCGGTCCAATCACATCAGGGGCGATGCCGAATTTTTCGTGGCCCATTAGCGCTTCGCCGCTCAATTTGAGCAATATGCGCTTGTACATTGGATCTTTAGCGGGGGGGGCTGGTTGCGTATTCACTAGAAGGGATTCCTTTGTACCTGACATGCTGGCTTGGCAACCTCGATTGGCGATATCTGTTCTTTCGAATTTAATCGTTGATCATACCGCAACCCGCATCGGGCCTTCCACTCATGCAGTCTCATTCGCTGTTGATAGGGCAGCCGGTTGATGCGGGGCGCCGGCGCCTCAGCCAAAACACTTTCAAGCAGGGCTGCCGTCCATTGCTGTCACA
Organism: uncultured Candidatus Obscuribacterales bacterium; assembly: GCA_964531315.1. Taxonomy (GTDB): domain Bacteria; phylum Cyanobacteriota; class Vampirovibrionia; order Obscuribacterales; family Obscuribacteraceae; genus QKMZ01. Next base: position 11,226 of record CAZHEZ010000144.1, read on the forward strand.
GAGCCGGCAACCCTTAAACATGAAGGCCGGCCCCTGTTTACGAAGAAAGCCGCCTGGTAAGAGGCGGCTTTGATTAACTTCTGGTCTAGGCTTTACTTATTCGTCGCCTTTTCCGTTTGATTCAGCCTGGGTTTCGCCCAAAATAAAGAGCGAGAAGCTCTTCACTTCCAGTTTCGCCCCCAGCTCTGTGGATATCTGAGCCAGGTGCTTGCTGACTGACTGGGTGGGATCCTTAACGAATTGCTGTTCGTTCAGGCAGCGTTCGGCAAAAATCTTGTCGATGCGGCCCTGGACGATTTTTTCGCGCATTTCCGGCTTCTTTTCGGCCAGGTCTTGCTTTCCGGCTTCGATACGGCGCTCGTTTTCAATCGTTTCTGCCGGGATGTCATTCTTGCTGACGTATTGAGGCTTGGCCGAGACGACATGCATGGCGATATCTCTGCCCAGTGCGGCGCCCTTTTCAAGGTCGATTTTTTTGTCGGCTTCGATAGCCACGATGGCACCCATCTTGCCGCCCAGAGCATGAACGTATATGCCAATCACTCCTTCTTTACCATTGAGGTCTTCAAGCGCAGCGCGGCGGATGATGATGTTTTCACCGGTCTTGGCAATTACGGCGGTGACATGCTCAGCGACTGTGGTGCCTTTGATAGGCTGCTTGTTGAGCGCATCTACTGAAGCGGACTTAGAGGAAAGGGCTGCTTCGGCGAGGTCTTTTGTCAGTTGGACAAATTCTTCGTTGCGGGCAACGAAGTCTGTCTCGCAATTAACTTCGATGAGAGCGCCGGTTTTGCCGTCCTTGGCGATTTGTCCTACGACAAGACCTTCAGAAGCAGTACGCGACGATTTCTTGTTGGCGGTGGCAACGCCTTTCTGGCGCAGGATTTCGAAAGCCTTCTCGGAGTCTCCGCTGGCTTCCACCAGGGCTTTCTTGCAATCCATCATTGCCGCGCCCGACTTGTCTCTTAGCTCTTTAACCATTTGAGCCGAAATGTCTACCATGACCATATTTCTCCTCGCAATATTGTCTTTGGGCATGCCGCCGGTATCTGCAGCTTGCCTGAGAGTAAAAAAAACAGCGGCAAGCGCTCTTAGTCGTCTACATCTTCCGTGAGGGCTTCTTCAAGATCCTCAGCGACAGCGGCTATGTTTGCGCCGACAATGGCGTGTACTTTTGCGGTTTCTTCTTCTTCTTTAACCAGAGCTTTCTCTTCTTCGAAGGTATGTGCTTGACCTTGCTTGCCTTCCAGGATGGAGTCGGCGACTTTGCTCATGATCAGTTTGATTGAGCGGATCGAGTCATCGTTGCCCGGGATTACATAGTCGATGCCATCGGGATCGCAGTTGGTATCGATGATACCGACTACGGTGATGCCGATTTTCTTGGCTTCGGCAACGGCGATGTCCTCTCGCTTTTGATCGATAACAAACAGTACGTCAGGGCGACCACGCATATTTTTGATGCCGCCAAGAGACTTCTCGAGCTTAAAGAGTTCGCGGTTGAGAACTGCCAGTTCTTTCTTGGGACGGCGGTACAGGTCGCCGCTTTCCTTCATCTCTTCGATCTCTTTGAGTCGATTGATGCGCAAACGAATGGTTTCAAAATTGGTGAGCATGCCGCCCAACCAACGACGGTTCACATAGTGCGCTCCGCAGCGCTTCGCTTCTTCTTCGATGATATCGGCGGCTTGTTTTTTGGTGCCGACGAAAACGATGTTCTTCTTTTCAGAAGCGATCTTTCGCAAAAAGTCGCAAGCTTTGTCGAGCGCACGAGTAGTCTGCTCTAGGTCGATAATGTATATCCCGTTGCGCTCTCCGTAGATATACGGGCGCATTTTAGGATTCCAGCGGCGGGTTTGGTGTCCGAAGTGGACCCCGGCTTCCAACAGTTGTCTCATTGATGCTACTGACAAGGCTGACTCATGCTCCTATTTCAATGTGAGTACTAGCGGGGGGTATGGCTGCTTGTGATACGACGAATACTTATTAACCCATGGCACCGCAGTAGGTACCGAAAGTGTTTCGTTTTCAAACGCGTCCCCCATTGAGTGAATGGCGCGCCAAACCCAACACTTCCCTGGACTCGAACTTGTGCTGCAGGACTCCTGCAATCGTCGCAAGTCGTGACCAGTTGCTCTGTTCGCCCGGAACAGACAAGCCACTAATTCTAACACGAAAACCTCGAAATACCTATTTATGGACAACTTGGGGATGTAATCGTTATAATAATCATACGTAAACAAATGCTAAGTAGCATGAGGAGCGGTCTTGTCCAAGGTTTTAGTACTAAATGCTTCGTATGAGCCTTTAAACATCTGTACATGGAGACGTGCAGTTGTCCTTCTGCTCAAGGGAAAAGCTGAGCAAATCGAGGATAACGGCAGAATTGTTTACGCAGACTTTCCATTGCCGACAGTGATCCGACTACGAAGTTACATCAAGATTCCGTATAAAGAGATCAGTCTGTCCCGGCGCAACGTTTTGCACCGGGATTCTTATACGTGCCAGTACTGCGCTGAAAAGCGGCATGATTTGACGATCGATCACATTATGCCTCGCTCCCGGGGCGGTACGGACAACTGGGAAAACGTCGTGGCTGCCTGCCTGAAGTGCAACGTCAAAAAGGGCGACCGCACTCCCAAAGAAGCGGGAATGCCATTGCTGTGCGCGCCCAGGCGCCCGCAGAGCCACGTCCATTTTGAAATCTCCAAGCACTCGGTCTCGGGCGATTACGCTTGGAAAAAGTACGTGATCGGTGCTTGAGCTCAGGCTCAGTCCTTTTGCAAAGAATGCTGTGCTTCTTGTGGTTTTTGGCAGGTGAATGGACTGCCTCCTCTTTACAGCGCCTGCCTGACTGATAAACGAGCAAAATGCCGAAAACCATTTGGCAACAAGCCTTTTCTGGATCTCTAACCGGCCGGAAGTTTAGGTAAGGAAGCTAAAGCGATATCGCTTTAACTTCCAGTCGCCAAAGGATGGGATATTTTTTTGGACGTCTTTTTTGCCAACCTGTGGGGTTTTTGGAACTTCGCTCAAGAAAGGAATTAAATCTCCGCTTTGCATCTTTTGAGATTTGAACTTTTTGTATAGCGAACACGTTTTAAAGAAAAGCAGGTCTTGCAGGAGGGCGTCGAAGTGCCATCACCTCTATACTCATTTGAGAAAAGATTGTTCCAAGGACGGCGATTTAGATTGACCGGCAACCGCCCTCTTAGTTTGGATACTGAGCCAGGCGTAGATATGGCGCAGCTTTACGCTGGCGTCGCTCTCGATATTCAAATTCGCGATTTAAAAGATCGCCTCTTTACCTATAAAGTGCCTGAGCATTTCAAAGCCGATGCCTTCGTGGGAGCGCAAGTACTGGTGCCCTTTGGCGCTCAGGGGCTGGTGGCGGGATATATCGTTTCGCTTACCCATACGCCTGAAAGCTATCGCGATGGAAATATCAGCTTCAAAGAAATTACCGACATTCTTGTGCCGGAGCCAGCTTTTGACGCCAGTTACGTAGGTCTTCTTCATTGGATAGCCGATTTCTATCTTTGCAATATATCGGATGTGATACAGGCGGCTATACCGTCAATTGCCTCGCCTAAAACGAAGCGGGTGGTAACCCTCAATGAGACTGCCTTTGCGATTGTTCCGTTCGAAATGCATCCTTACTTCAAAGACAAAGGTGCACGCGCGATCGTGGAGGTTCTCAAAGAATCAAAAAATGGAATGCTGGCTGTAAGTGCGGCAAAGCAGCGCTTTCAAAAGAAGACAAAACTGAGCCAGGGGCAATTTTTCAAAGCGCTGACCCTTTTGCGTCAGGAAAATGTGGTGGCTGTATCTTCTGAAACGGAAGCGGGGACGCAGCCTAAGACGCAGAAATGTATTGCTCTCGGGTCCGGTGAGGCAAAAACCCAGCGGCAAAAAGAAGTCGTTTCTGTGCTTTCTCGTGCCGGCGGGCAGATGACTCTCAAGCAACTTTTGGAAGAGGCAAAAACAACGGCCGGCACTATAAAACGCCTGCAAGAAGAGGGCATCGTCGTTGTGGTGGAAGAAGAGCTGGTGCGCGATCCGATGGCGGGCATCGAGACTCTTGCCTCTAAGGCCAAAGGGGAAATCACACTTACAGAACAGCAGCAAAAGGTTTTTGAAACCTTGAAAGCAGCGCTGGAAGATTATTTCGATGGAAACATTCGCCTGATTGAAAGGGCTGATTCAAAACCCGGAGCACGCCTCAAGAATGCCAATTCATGCCCCTGGTTGCTGCATGGCGTGACCGGATCGGGCAAAACTGAAATATACATTCGTTTGATGGAAGAGTGTCTCGAGCGCGGCAGGACAGCACTGCTGTTGGTGCCTGAAATTAGTTTGACCCCGCAGCTTTCCAGACTTTTGAAGACCCGCTTCGGTGGCAATGTGGCCGTCTGGCATAGCGCTCTCAGCCCTGGAGAACGTTATGATACCTGGCGCAGAATCAAGTCCGGTGACGTCAAAGTTTTGCTCGGTGCTCGCTCGGCGGTTTTAGTACATATGCCCGATTTGGGATTGATTATTCTCGATGAAGAGCACGATGGAAGTTACAAGCAATCCAGTCCAGCTCCCCGGTATCATGCTCGCGAAATAGCCGAGCAAAGAGCTGAGAGAGAAGGCGCATTATTGCTGTTAGGCAGCGCCACACCAGATGTCGGATCATATAAAAGAGCCCTTGAAGAAGCCAGACTTTTAGAATTGCCGGAGCGAGTTTTCAAACAAGCGATGCCGGCAGTAAATATAGTCGACATGAGAGAGGAATTCAGCGACGGCAATCGCAGCATCTTTTCGAATGTGCTTGCTGGTGCTGTTCAGGAAAGGCTCAATGCGAACGAACAGATAATCTTGCTGATCAATCGACGCGGTTATGCCAACCATGTTTTTTGTCGGGGTTGCGGTTATGTGGTTCGCTGTAAAAATTGCAGTGTCTCCATGGTTTACCACCAGAAGCTCGGACAACCTGAAGGTTTCATGGCTTGCCATCACTGTGCATACACATTGGCCGGCTTAAAACTTTGTCCGTCATGCAAGGGTCCTTTTATAAAACAATATGGACTAGGAACACAAAGAGTCGAAGAAGAAGTTCTGGAAAGATATCCGGATGCCAAAGTGATTCGCCTGGACAGCGACGTAGCGCAAACCAAAGGAGCGCATGAAAGGCTGCTTTCGAAATTTGCCTCCGGCGAGGCCGATATTTTGATCGGCACGCAAATGGTGGCCAAAGGTTTGGATATCGAACGAGTGACTCTGGTAGGAGTGCTGGCCGCCGATGCTGCATTTAACATGCCTGATTACAGATCCATGGAGCGCGGCTTTCAACTTTTGACTCAAGTTTCAGGACGAGCAGGTCGCGGAAAACACCCGGGCTCTGTCATCTTCCAGAGCTACAATTGCGACATGCCGGCAATTGCCTGGGCGAAAACACACAATTATAAAATGTTCGCCGGAAGTGAATTGGAGTCGCGCGAACTTTTCCAATATCCACCTTTCAGTCAGATCATTCGCGTAGTAGTGGCTGGCCTTGACCCGGTTGCCACAGAAAGCGCTTGCGAGCGCCTTGCCGAAGAGATCGGTCATCACCTGGAAGAATCGATTGGTCTAAACGATATTCGCATTCTCGGCCCGGCACCATGCATCATCGAACGCTTGCGCAACAAATTCCGCTTTCATCTGATCATAAAAAATCTGGCCGGTGAAGAAGGCCGAAAGTTAATTGGCAATTTCTTGCGCACAAAACGCCTGTCGCAAGATTTGCAGATGGCAGTGGACGTGGGCGCCCTGGATTTGCTGTAGTGAGCAGGAAACGGATCGACCGATTCGATTTGCTTTTGCCAAAAATGCGATTTAAGTTGACTCTTTTCAGCCCGGGCGTAAAGTAGAGGAACGCCGATTCGCCAGGCTGGAGCTGCTCTTGACAACACTCGTTGCTTAAGGCGGCAATTGCTTTGGAATTGGATTGCAATAAATCGGAATGGACGGATTTGTTGGGACTGTAATCTACAGATCCGTTTCTATAAAGGAGTGATGACCAAGAATAAAAAGGTGTTGGATTGGCATGGAGGCGAGGTACTGATGGGCAGAAAGTTACTATCGCGTGCCGAAACGGAACTCTTAAAAGCAAGAGATCGGGCCTTCTCTTATCGAAATACATTCGACAATATTCTTGATCTGGTGCACTGCCTGAATGCAGTCTCTGAGCTGTACGCCGAAGAAGAGCGGTTGGCTGAAGCAATCTCCACACGCAAAGAAAGTATCGCCAGTGTTTCCAGTCTGGCCAAAATGCGCCCACAAGAGGTTCTCCTACAACGCTTTCAGTGGTCTGGTTTGGGCCAGCTCGGTGACCTTTATGTGCGTCTGGGCGATTACAAAGCAGCAGAGCATGCTTTCCGCGACGGACTTTTGAAAACCAGAAGTGTGGCCGCTCGCTTTCCGAGCGACGCCAACTGTCAATTTGACATGTTCAGCGCCCTTGTTCAATTGGCTGATGTTCTGGATAAGCAGGGCGAAGTGCAGGGCTCCTTCGATGTTTATGTCGATGCGCTCGGCGTAGCGCGAACCTATTCAAAACTTAAATTGCCTGCCAAGGTTCGCGAACAAAATCCAATTACTTTTGCGCTTCGACGGATCGGCATGCTTTGCGAAAACTGCGGCGAAATGGCCGGGGCCCGTGATGCATATAATGAAGCGATGTCGATAACAAAGGCTGAATCGGCATGCTATCCCAATGATTTGCAATGCCGGTTTGAGCTATCGCAAGATCTCAGTCAATTGGCTTGTGTTTTATCCAGCCTCGGTGAGTACGACGAATCTGTTCAAAAGTTTGAACTGGCCCTTACGGTTTTGAGGGCTACCGGCAACAGTTCCAAGCATTACAGCGACTGTGATGAATTGGTTGGCAGTATCCTCTTGCAACTGGCTGAAGTGCACGCCAATTACAATAATCGCGCTGCGGCAAGAAGAACTTATCGCGCTGCCGTCTTCGTTGCCAGAGAGATGGTCAAGGCGGCGGATGCTTCCTATGACGCCATGAAATTTCTGGCACATTGTTTGGATGAAGCGGCCTATGACATGCTCGAGGATAAAGCTTATGAAGAAGGCGTCCAGGTACTGCAAGAACTGGTTATCCTAACAAGGCGTCTGTTGAACTTTGAGCCCGATTCTACTTACATGCAGCACAGATTCTCCGGTCAGTTGAGAATGCTCATGGAGTGTGAGCAGGCAGTAGGAAATGCTGAGGCCGCTTATGAAGCTGCTGCTGAGCGAGTGGACTTCGATCAGAAAATCTTGGCTGATAACCTCAGCGATCATGTTGCTCAATGGCGGTATGCAGATGGTCTTTTGGATTTATGCCAATGGCTGGATCAAGACGGCAAGAGCCGAAAGAGTCAAGTGGCTCTGACCTTAATGGAGTCCCTGGAAAGAGAGGGCAAGCTGCCTTCCCACCAGGAAGAACCACTGAAGCGTCTGCGCAAGCTGTTTCAAAACGTCGACGCCGGCCCTCAGCAAATTCAATTGAACGCTCAAGAACGAGATTTAATACTGTGTGTGCCTTATGATTTTCAATCGGATTTTGATGATGATGTAGCCGGCACTTGCCATTCCTGCAACACGAAGGTCCGCTTGCGGCCTCATATGCCGTCCTCGGCACTGAAGATTTGTCTGCCCTGCGTGCACAGCCAGTGGGTGGTCGGAAATTAGCAGCCAATGCCGGTCTAAGACCGTTTTTGACCTTCCGCCGTGGAACCTTGATTGACTTCTAACGTCCTCCAGTTGGCGATCGACCCAATCGGCGATCCTAGATCAGAGGTAAATATATGAAGGACGTTTTCAAAGACAAAAAAACGGAACGCGTCGGCCTATTAACGGCCGCCGTGATATTCGGCATTATCGGTGTAATGCAGCTCTGGCGTGCCCTTTCCGGCATTCCGGTCGCATTTAATGGAGCGGCAATACCAGTTTGGGTAAGCCTTGTCATCGGCTGCCTGGCACTTTTTATGTCGTTCTGGATGGGACAAATTCTCCGCCACAACCGTCCCATAATCTAACGTGCGCGCATGAATAGACCAATACGACTGAGCCGCTGGCGCATGGTGTGGAGAAATCTGCAGCTGAGAGGCAAGCGAAAGCTGAGACTGAAATTTTTCAACTGATTCTCAAATTAACCCAGTAGCCAGACCGGCTGCAATTGCTAAAAGCAGAATTGATGCGGCAATTTCAATTTTTTTGAGCGACACCTTTTTCAAAAGCTTGTTGCCCACAAGCGTGCCTAGAGTCGCCGCTATTATGGAAGCTGAGAGTAATGGAGTTTGTGAAGGCAGGGCAGGACCATTAATCTGGCTCCAATAAACAGTCAGCCTGCCCAAATCCACCATTAAGCCTATGGCTGCGCCTGTGCCAATCAGCTCCTCTTTACTGAGACCGGATTTAAGCAAAAACATGGTGCGAAATGCTCCCTGGTTGCCGGACAAGCCGCCGAAAAATCCACTTAAAAGGCCACCGGCCGGCATCCAGCGCGACTCTATTGTCCATTTTTCCGACAGACCCAGGAGGTCTATGAGGGCAAATCCGGCCATCAATATTCCAATCAAGCACCTGACAGGCGTGGTCGTAAGGTGTCTGCCCAAAAATTCATAGGAAAGTACTACCTGCGTGCTTTCGATTGAAGTGAGGAGCAAGGCGCCTGCTAAGGCCGCCCCCAGCGCGGGTACGCCGAAGCGCCAGAGGACGTCACGACGCGCGTATTTGCCGACCAGAAATAATTTGAACACATTGTTGGCCAGATGAACGACAGCAGTTGCTGCAATGGCAAAATTGACCGGAAAGATAAGTACGAAAACGCCCAGTAACACCGTGCCCAGACCAAAGCCCGTGAAGAAAGTAAGAATCGAGGCGAGAAAGGCCGCAATAATGGCAAGGGCAATGATCAGAAGTTTCTCCTTCTAAAATTGGGCAGTGAGTCCGGACTGGTTTTGAATATAGAAATCAGCTCATTGTTTTGTTCGATTTTGGCAAGCGAACCGTAAAGGTCGTCCCTTTATCCAGTTCGCTTGCCACGGCAATAGATCCATTCATTGCTTCCACTATCGACTTGGCGATGGAAAGTCCTAATCCGTTGCCACCTGTGGCGGCGCTTCTGGCTTTATCCGATCGCCAGAAGCGGTCAAATATCTTCGCTATGTCAGAAGGGGCAATGCCGATTCCCGAGTCCTTTACTGTGACCACAATTTGATCTTGTTGAGCCTCGGCGCTCAACAGTACGGTGCCTCCCTCAATTGAATATCGATAGGCGTTTTCGAGAAGATTGCGAAACAGGTGTTGGAGGTCTTCTTGCGCTCCGTTGACGGTAAGATTGTCGGCTACATTCCAGGTTAGTTTGATCTGTTTTTCGTCTTCCAGAAAGGTCATAAGACGGCGCACTTCAGGCAAAATAACAGCCAGATTTTGCGGTGAGTGCGAGCCAACGTTTTTATTGTTTGCAGGGTGTGTAAGTTTCAACAAATCGTCGACCAGCCTGCCCATTTGACGGCTGGCAGCCAGGATAAACTCGAATTTCTCTTTGTCTGTATCGCGCATTCCATCCGGGTATTTGAGGGCGACTGCGCTGTTTGATGTAATTGCAGTTACAGGCGAGCGCAATTCGTGAGAGGCGTCAGCGGTAAATTGCTTCAATTGCTTGAGGTTTTCGTTCAATGGGTGCATGGATTTGCGGATCAGAAAAACTATAC
>CAZHEZ010000145.1:0-20888 GCA_964531315.1 uncultured Candidatus Obscuribacterales bacterium
TCCGTTTCTGGTTGTTTCTTGTCACCTGCTGACAGAGCAACGCACAGGTAGATAAACGAGCAGAGTAAAAGAGGCAAAGCGGCATAGACCCAGAAAAATGTGAATATGAAAATCGCATATCCAGTGCCGACAAAGAGCCTGGCGACTATTTCCGAATATGAGTTGGCCCATTGGAAGATTCCCATCAGGAGAGCAAACTCACCTGATAAGAGAAGCGCCCACTGCCATATGTCTATTAGTCTGCTCAAGATGCGGGAACACCTGGCTGCCATCTTCACGCCTGCAAATGCGCAAGTCAAAATCGTCGGAATAGAGATAAACCAAAATCCGTGTTCGAGCATTAGAGCTGCAAAACGTAGAAAGATGGCCTGATTGAAGAGCACTGAACATTGTGGAGAGACTAACCCTCTTCCGAAGTCATGCAAGTCAGGAATGCGCCAACCTTCGTCTAGCAAGTTACTGTTGCAGTTAGATGCGAAAAAGGCTACATACAGCCCAATCAGAATGCCTACAAAAGCAGGGAACACAAAGGGGCGCATGGCCTTCCCTCCAGAGTCTCCTCAGCATAGCGTGTATGGTTTTGCAGAAAGCTATCGTTTTCCCTGATTCTCTAGGCGAGGAAATCTTGTTCCTGCCATTTCTCAATGTCGGTCCTGCTTATTTCTTCTCGTCTAGCTCTATGGAGGCAGAGTTGATGCAATAGCGCTGGTTGGTCGGCTTAGGTCCGTCTTCAAATACGTGTCCCAGGTGCGCGCCACAGTGACTGCAGGTGACTTCGGTGCGTTGCATGCCGTAGGTGGTGTCGTTATGCTCGGCGACATTTTCTTTCGTATGTGGCGCCCAGAAGCTCGGCCAGCCGCTGCCGGAGTCATACTTTTCCTTGGAGCTGAAGAGTTCTGCTCCGCAGCAAGCGCATTTGTACACGCCTTCTTTGTGGCAGTTGTAATACTTGCCTGTAAAGGCGGGTTCCGTGCCTTTTTTCCTGGTGATCGCGTATTGCTCGGGTGTAAGTTGCGCCTTCCACTCTTCTTCTGACTTCTGGACTTTATTTGCCATCGCCCCTGTTTTCTCCTTTTCGTTGTCTCCAATCGATTGCGCCGGACCAATTCCGGGCGCACATGAGTTTCCCTTCTTGAGTTTGACCGGGGCCGCATCCGATTTAACCGGCACAGCGTCAGCGCAGCCGGCGAAGACCACAGCCAAAATTACCAATAGAAATATTTGTGTGGGTTTGAATTGCATATTCGTAGAGCCTACCATTTTTGTTTAACCCACCAATTAGATTGAAACCCAAATCGTTTAAGAGTGCAAACGATGTTTTGAGCGGGCGCTCACACTCGTTATCTAAACACGTAAGACGGCAGCTCCTGTGAATTTGCCGGCCCTCAGGTCATTGAGAGCGTCATTGGCTTGATCCAATGGATAGACTGTGATGCTGCAGTTGATGTTTATCTGGCCGGCAATTTTGAAAAACTCGACAGCGTCGGCGCGGGTCAGGTTTGTCACTGTCTTTATGGAACGTTCTTGCCAGAGGATTTCATAAGGCATGGCCGGCAGTTCTGACATATGAATGCCGCCCAAAACAAGCTTTCCGGCTTTGTCGAGATTGGAAAGTGCATGCGGCACCAGCTCTCCGACCGGCGCAAAAATAATGGCAGCATCGAGTTTGTCTGGTGATGCGCCGTTTGAATCGCCCGCCCATTTGCAGCCTAAATTGAGAGCCAGGCTTCTGGCGTCATTGTCTTGCGGTCTGACGAAAGCATAGAGCTCGCGGTTTTCGTGATGGGCTACTTGAGCAATGATATGAGCGGCGGCGCCGAATCCGTAAATGCCGATGCGTTTGGCATCGCCGCACATTTTATAGGCGCGGTAGCCGATCAATCCAGCGCACAGCAAGGGTGCCGCCTTTGCATCGTCGTATGCCTCGGGGATGCGGAAACAATAACGGGCATCAGCCAGACAATACTCTGCATAGCCACCGTCCAGAGTGTAGCCTGTAAATTTTGCTTCGTCGCAGAGATTTTCTCTATCTGTTACGCACCACCGGCAGTGACCACAAGTCCAGCCCAGCCAGGGCACGCCGACTCGGTCTCCTATGGCAAAGCCTGTAACTCTCTCTCCCACTGCGCTGACAGTGCCGACGATTTCGTGTCCGAGCACAAGAGGGAGTTTGGGAGCGGGCAATTCTTGATCGACAATGTGCAGGTCAGTCCGGCAAACGCCGCAATGCGAAACCTTGATCAGCAGATGACCGCTTTCAACCTCCGGAACGTCACGGTCCGCTTGGGTAAGCGGACCGTGATGCGATTCTAGAATCATGGCCTTCATCAGATTTTTCCTGGTTGCTATCGGTCTTTTGAAGGATAGTCTCCAAGCTTGACGCTGGTTGCCGTAATAGCACCGTTTCTCAGAATCAAGAAGTCGACTGAGTCATCGACCTTATGCGTGCGAATTTGTTTTTGCACTTCCTTGGAAGTTATGACCGGTTTGCCGTCCACTTTCTCAATCACGTCTCCGGCAGTCAATCCTGAGCGTGCCGCCGGACCTTCCGGCTCAACCTTGGCGACAAGGACGCCTTTGGTGTTGGTTGGGATGCCCAGAGAATGCGAGATTTTCTCATTGAGGTCTTGCATGTAAATTCCGACATACGGGCGTTTGATCGAGCCGTCTTTGACCAATTGGTCAGCTACATCTCGGGCAATATCAATGGGAATGGCAAAGCCTATATTTTGCCCGTCGCCGCGAATTGCGGTGTTGAGCCCGATCACTTCGCCTCTGATATTGAGAAGCGGACCGCCGGAATTGCCGGGATTGATAGCGGCGTCGGTTTGAATGAAGTCGACGCTATTGATGTCGTTGATCGAGCGGCCCAGAGCACTGATGATGCCCATGGTCACTGAATGATCGAGTCCCAGCGGGCTGCCTATTGCTACTGCCCAGTCGCCTGGCCTAAGGTTTTTGCTGGTGCCGATTTGCGCTGTCGGCAATCCTTTGGCATCGATTTTCACAAGCGCCAGATCGGTAAAACTGTCGCGACCAACGACTTTGCCCTGAAATTCGCGTTTGTCATTGAGTGTGACTTTGATTTCGTCAGCCTGTCCGACAACATGATTGTTGGTGAGAATATATCCGTCTTGCCGGATGATTACGCCTGAGCCGGAGCCGTGCTGCTGGAATTTATGCGGCATCTGCCCTTGCTGGCCTTGTGACGGATCGGAGCCATCGCCGAAGAAAAACTGAAATGGCCCGTTAAAGGAAACTCCCGGCATCGATATATTTTTGCTGATGTCGATATTCACAACGCTTTCGCTGGCTTTGCTGGCCATGTCGGCAATTGTGTTTTCGGCCATAGAAAGAAATGCACCAGTGGGTGCCTTTGTAGCCATGATGTGCGTGGCATCGGCCGGCTGATTGGGAAGTGCAGACGGCGTTGGCCAGAATTGATGACCGGCAAAAAACGCCGCACTCAAACCTATTCCAATTACAACTCCCGCCGCTATACCGCCTGCAAGCACTGATTTTGTTGATTTTTTTGCTTCTGAAGCTGCTGGGGACGACGTTGTCTGAACCATCTCTCTACCTCTTATCTGAATTCTGACCGGCTTTGCCGATCACTACCACTATGGGGCTAATTTCAGTTTATGTTTCCAATCGGCGCTGCCTGCTGAAAACACATTTTTCGTTAATCTATATGGATTTAGGTATGTTTGCGACCTTGAATACAAGTTTGTAAACAGAAACGAACCCTGACTTTGCAGGAATAGATAACCGGACGCCGGCGGCTGAAGTGCCGATTATATGGGCGATTGCGAGCTCGGCTGCGACCCAGTCCACATACCTTAAACGCATTTTCTCTGCCAAACCCGTAAAGAGCCGCTCAACTCGCTTGTCCTTAACCGTTCCATAACCAGATCAGACGAGAATTTCATTCTGCAGTTCCGAAAGGGGTAAGGGCTGAATTTTTACAGGCCTTTCGTTTTAGTAGCCAGGACTTTCGTCCTTACCCCCTGAAGACAACCGAACTGCTGCCCTCCCAGGAAGACATTCCTGAAGTGGGCTACACCGGTGTCCTTAGGAGGATTCGCTATGCCTGGTACAGGTACTGGCTTGTTGATTATCGATTTTCTCATCAAGCCTTTTCTCAAAATCGGCATGAAATTTCCACTTGTCTTGCTCCTTATGCTGACTGTTTTTTACGGCTACATCGCCTATTTCGCGCTTAGATCCTCGTACGGTCAGGTAGTCGACTAATTTCGCCGTACTGGCGTTTTGATTCGGCTGCTTAGCCGGATGATCATCAGGGCACATCGTCTAACGACTGACCGTCTCTTTTGAGATGAGTAGTTTTTCGAGGTGCCCGGGGTGCATATGAGAAAAACCAGAGAGTTTTGGCCGGCAGGGCTGTTAGTGCCCGTTTTGGTTTTTGCTTCTCTAGCAGTGGCGCAAATACCTTGCCTGGCGCGATTTGGCTCCATCAGGCTACTCTCTCAGGCGTCCGAAAAGGACGCAATGAGCCTCGCCGATGCCAGGCAATACATGCTCTCTTTGATCAATCGCGATCGCAAAACACTGGGCTTGAGAGAAGTTTCAACTGACGAAACTGCAGAACGCGCCGGCACTTTGCACTCGGACGAGATGGCAAAACTTGGCTATTTGAGCCACTGGGATGTAGGCGGTCGCAAACCGGATCAGCGCTACAACGAAGCAGGCGGGACAGGATTTGTGATGGAGAACGGGCACATCGAATTTTCCGGATTCGCTGGAGAAAACGGCAGCAGCAGCGCTGAATACAAGATCAATCCAGAGGCAAAGTTGTCGAAGAGAACCATCGATGATATTGAAGGCGAGTTTTTCAATGAACAACCGCCCAACGATGGTCACCGCCGCAATATTCTTGATCCTGACCACACCAATGTCGGCATCGGATTGAGCGTAGCCAACAACGGAGAATGTGAGCGCATTTCATGCACTCAAGAATTCATTCACAGCTATGGAAAAGTAGAAGCAGCGCCCCGCTCCGTAAAAGCAGGTGAAAGCTTTGTCGTCAAAGGTAGCTTGGATCCGGGACTCAAACTTCAATCGGTGGATCTCTTTTGGGAAGAGCTTCCCCAGGCGATGACTCTTAAAGAGCTCGATGCAACGCACAGTTATGGACCGCCGCAGACGCGCGTCAACACTTATTTTCCGTCATCGCCGGCCTCTCGTGATGCTCTCAGTGTGACTGAAAATACGGGCAGGCAGGAATTCACCTGCCGTTTTGATACCGATAAGACTCTCTGGAAGCCGGGACTTTACTATGTCTATGTCTGGGTGAAACCGCCCGACCCGACCAGGCAGAAAAACCTGGTAGTGGCTTCCAAGACAATCGAAGTTCGCTGATTTTTCGCACTGCGACAAGCGGTCGTGAAATAATGTGGTGAGCTTGCCTACCTGTGGTCTTTTAGTTGCCGTTCAAACAAAAATTGAAACTAGTAATTGCCTGTGTTTTTGCAGGCTTATTGCTGGCAGCAGCAATTGCATTTTATGTTTTTAGATATGAGATAGGCTTTCTGCAAAACAGCAAGGCAGGACTTGATGCGCGCACGAAGTGCGATTTTTTGAATGCAGAGAAAGAGCTTTTGATTGCCGCCGACTGTGTCGAGCACTTTTCTCCAATTGATGCGCGACGCTACGTGGTCAATCTGTCGCTTGCTCAAATGTACGTTGCTACAGGCAGTTTTGCCAAAGCCAATCAGTACATTGAAAGAGCGCGTGAGAATGCAAAGAGCAATGTCCAGAATCAACTGACGGTCATGAGTCTGACGGCGGAATCCTTGTATCGTCAGGCAAAATTCGACGAAGCCGCCAAGATTTACTGCGAGATGATTGAGTTGGCAAAAAAGAACAAGCAAACCATTTTTGAAATCGATGCACTATTTGCTTTGACGAAAATGGATGTTCTCTTTCTAAAACTTGCTGAGGCTGAGAAGAACATAGACCAGATCGAGATACTGCAACGTAAATTGGCCGAGCCGACCAATGCCAGTGTCGTGCTGCAAATTTACGCAGCCCTGGTAGCGGAAATCAAAGGTCGCTATAAGACCTCACTGGAATTGTACGAATTTGCCGAGCGCATATTTGAAGATCAAGAAAAGTCGTCGTCGGCACTGAAACTATCGATCGCCAATAACAGTGCAGCTTTTCTCTTATTGGACAGGAATACTTTGCGTGCTAAGAATATGGCGCTGCGCGCATTGGATAATTCCGACAAAGATTTTGAATCTTATTTTGCAGGAAATCTTTTGATGGCACTGAGGACTGTGGTCGGTGTCTACATTGCTGAAAATGATACGCAGCATGCGCGACAATTTGTTGACAGAGAAATCGCTGAAGTCGCAAAACGGCTCTCGAAAGAGCACCCCATGTATGGACGTGCCCTCGAGCATAGAGCGCTGATAGAGAGCCGCGAAGGAAAGAAAGAAGAGTCCGAAAGGGACTTTAAACTTTGCCAGACAATCTTTGAAAGTTCGCTCGGTCCACAAAACAGACTGAGCGCTGATACTTTGGCCGATATTGCCAGAGCGCAGATGGAGCGAGGCGAGATTTCTGAAGCGTCTGAGACTTGCAAGCGCTCAATTGCAATGTATAAAGCGATACTGCCCTGCGATCATCCGTCAGTGCTGAATGCCGAATTCTTACTGTCGCTCATTTATAAGCAACAGAACAAGCCTGACAAGGCTCATCAACTGGAAGTTGAGTACAATGAAGGATTCGGTGCGGCTGACGGTAAGTAAACTGTCTGCAAGCCGCCCATTGATTGTAGAGCTGTTTGGATGGACCTAAGGTCCGGACTGTCCGCCGGCGCCTGGCGCCGAGCCGTCTGGACCACCGGGGCCTCCTGGTCCACCATCGGGTCCACCTGGGCCGCCTGGTCCACCAGGACCACCTTGACCGCCGCCGCGCCTGTGATGCATGCCGCCGCCGCCCATACCTTCGCCGCCGCCTTGCCTCATTTGACCAAATTGTTGTCTCATCTGACTCTTTTCTGCATCGTCAAGTTGGCCGTCATGATTAGCATCAAAGCGGTCGAGCATTTTCTGCCTTCTGGCCTGACGCTGTTCGTCCGACATACCACCGCCCATGCCGCCACCCATGCCACCGGGGCCGCCCATGCCGCCGCCTCCGGGACCACCAGGTCCACCGCCGCCATTCATACCGCTGCCGCCCCCTCCCGGACCGCCCTGTCCACCCGGTCCGCCCGGTCCGCCTGATCCACCAGGCCCGCCGCCAGCTCCGCGCTGTTGCATTCTCTGCTCGCGTGCGGCTCTCATTTGTGCCTTTTCTGAGTCGTCGAGCACACCGTCATGGTTGGCATCAAAACGCTGTATCAGGCGCTGGCGTCTTTGCTCACGCATATCGTCGCCTTGTCCACCGCCGCCTTGTCCGCCACCGCCACCGCCAAATCTTCTTCCCATGCGACCACCTGCGTCAGGCGCAGACTGGGGCATTGAGCCAGCTCCCGGTCCGGAACTGCCGCCAGTTGGCTGTGGCCCGCTCTGGGCATTGGCCGCCAGGCATGAAAAACCGGCTGACAGGACAAACGATGCAGCCATCAGGTGGGCAATTTTGATTTTCATAGATTACCTTCGCAGCGGTGGATTTTTGGGCTCTCAATATTAAAGACGTACCGAGTCCGAAAAAAGTTCAATCGTTTTGAAACTAATTTCGGAATCATTGCCTTCCTTATAAATCGATCGTCGAGCTAATTAGACTGGGCAGCATCGAAAATAATGGTTCAGGGAATAGATTTCAATGAAGGAGAACCGATGTCTGAGCTTAAGCCTGAAACCGAAAGGCTACATAGCTGGCTTTATGAAAGGATGAAGGAATCTGACTTCACACCCAGTGAAGTGGCCGAATTCACTCAGTGGTTGATGTCGCGCACCTGCGACCACAGCCAGGACGGACACAGTCACAGCAGAGTCTCGTTCGTAGAAGTGGTGAGTTTGGTTTCCTGGATCAAAGGCAGAATGGATGTCTTGTTTATTCGGGAAGAGGAAAGAAGCGAATTCACCGGTTGGCTCAAAGAAAGGCTGGATGCTCACTCATGCTTGAGTGAGGAAGAAATTCAAAAGGTGCACAAGGACTTTTTCGACCGATAAGCCAAGCTTGTCAGGCAAAGACGCTGGCTGCCAGGGTGCCGAGATGCGCGTGCATATGTTCGGCTGAGTCGAAACGCCTGGCCGGATCTCTTTCAATGGCACGATAGATGGCCTTTTCCAGAAGATCGGGCACCTTCAGTGCGGCGGGAAACTGGTCGGGTTTGTCCTTAACATGGCGGATCATGGTGTGAAATTCATGGTGACCGGCAAACGGCGACTTGCCTATTATGCATTCGTACATGATGCAGCCCAGTGCATAGATGTCCGAGCGGCTGGAAGTTTTTTGTTCAATTAGATACTCCGGACTGAGATAAGATGGGTCACCATATACGCTACCGGTCTTGGTCGTTTGCGGAGTCCATTCGGTTTGGCGAAACATGCGTTCTGCCAGACCAAAGTCCGAGACTTTCACATCTATGCCAGAGTCTTCTGCCGGCACCAGGAATATATTGCTCGGCTTCAGATCGCGGTGGACGATTTCTTGCTTGTGCGCGCAATGCAGCGCCTCCAGGACATTCATGGCCACACGCATTGTCAGTTCCGGCCCGAGCACGCCGTACTCTTGCAAAATGGTCTTCAGGCTCAAGCCGTGCAAATACTCCATGACGATGTAGGGTCTGTCATGGACAATATCCGTTGCCCATGGCAATTCTCTGTCGCTGAGAGTCTGTGCCACCAATTCAGGAATCAGTCCTGTTTCCAGTACAGACATGATGTTTCTGTGTTTGAGCTCTTGCCACATTTGAGCTTCAATCACGAAGCGCGCGTTTGTTTTTTTGTCGGCAGCAAGTTCGTTTTTCAAGATCTTGATTGCGACAGGCTCGACTGTTTCCACACTCAAGCCTTCAAATACCCAGCACAGCACGCCCTGGTCTAAAAAACTTCGAGCGACAAACCTCTGGGCGAGATCTGAATTTTTCAAGGCTTGCAACAAAACAGTTGGTTGACTCAGCCTCTGCATGGTCGGCAACAGAACAGCATTGTCGAAATGGCAAATCTTATCGGTTGCCATTCCTCCTTCAATTACGAGGTTAGACTTTATCCATTGGGCCAGTCGCTCATGCTTGATCGAAATCATGCTCACCGTCTTTGATAAATGGTGCCGATTGCCAATAGTAAAACTGCATCTGGGCAGAGAAGCTTTGCTCAGCCCAGCCGCCTGATAAATCCATCCTACAACATGCACAAGAGCGGACTGCGGTCGGGCGCGCAAAAGCAAATGCCCGACTGTAAAGCCGGGCATAAGAATTGGTTTTCCAGCAGCTGTCTATCTCGAATAGAATTCGATAACCAGGCTTTCTTGGAAAGATTGATCGAGTTGATCGCGCTCTGGACGCATAAGCACTTTTGCACTCAGTGCTTTGACGTCGGTGCTGATCCACTCGGGGCAGACACTAACCAGTCCGGCTGCCATGGTTTTCACGACGGTTTGGCTCTTTTCCTTGATGGAAACGACTTGGCCTGGTTTCAGACGCATCGAAGCAATCGAGGCCTTTTTGCCGTCAACCGTGACGTGTCCGTGCGAGATGAGCTGGCGAGCTTGCGGTCTTGAGGCCACGAGCCCGGAGCGGAAAAGAATATTGTCCAGGCGCGACTCCAGAATTTGCAGGAGGACTGTGCCTGTTACGCCTTTGGAAGCAGCTGCTTCGCTGAAGGCATTGAAGAATTGTTTTTCAGAGACGTCGTATGTCCAACGAATCTTTTGCTTTTCAATTAAGTGTGTGGCGTATTCCGAACGTTTCTTTCGGTCCATGCCATGTTGACCTGGTGGGTTGGGCTTTCTAGCGATTGCGCATTTGATGCGGCCGCATACACTGGCACCGACTGCCCGGCAACGCTTACATCTGGATCCAATGTATCTCAAACTCCCCTTCTCCTCTCAAAAAAAGACGTCAATAACGAAGTAATCCTGCGAACTCCAATCAGGGCAGCCGCACCCTTGCTTTCTTCCAGCATGTGGAGAACGCACGTTGGTCACCGCAGCGCTGGCTAAATACACGGCGCTTACAGTGCCCGTATATATTAGCAGACGGCAAAGAATACCAGTTGCACTTAAATGATCGCTTTATAGTTGTGGAGGTTGGCGGCGGGGAAATCTCGAGTAACTTGGTGAAAACCTCTCCAGCAGGGCGGTTTGCCGTCCCATTAATTTTTTCTACTGAGGCTGGAATTGCAAACAAGCGCAATGTTTTGCTCGCCTATCCTCGATTTAGTGCCTTAATTGTGGCGGCGAGCCCGCTCTTAGGTCTTTGTTAGATGGCTGATATCTTTGGCAACCTGAAAGTCTGGCTGACGGCACTTATTGTCGTAGGCGGCAGCACCGCCCTGGCGGTCAGCGGCATGCTTTTGGTTCGCAAGCGTGTCTCTCTGGATACATTGACGAGCTACCATGAAGTGGCCGGCTATTTGCTTTCAGTAATCGGGACGCTATATGCAGTCCTGCTCGGCTTTGTCGTGGTGGACGCCATGAATAGCGTCCAGGATGCCCGCCTGGCGGTTGAAGAGGAAGCCAACGCCGTAGCCAATGTCTTTCTTTGCGCAGAAGCCATGAAGCCCAAAGATCGCGATGCGATTCAAGAGCTCTGCCAGAAATATGTCAAGCAGGTAATTGATGATGAATGGAAAGCCATGGGAGAGCGCCGCCACTGCCGCGCCGCCTTCGACACTTCCTGGCTGATGTGGAAGACGATTATTCGCATAAAACCTGAGGGAGATGCCGAGGTATCGGTGCATCAAAGCATGATTGCAGAGATGTCCAGACTGGGCGATCATCGGCGCGCCAGGCTGCTCAGGGCCAACCATGGAGTGGCGCCCGTGATGTGGGTAGTGCTCATAGTCGGTGGCGTTTTTACAGTGCTTTTCACTTATTTCTTTGCCGTGAAAAACATTCGAGTGCAAATTTTGATGACGGCCCTGGTCAGCACTACTCTGGCTCTAAACCTTCTTTTGGTGGTGCTTTTCGGCAGCCCGTTCAGGGGCGACATGGCTGTCCGTCCAGAGGCTTTCGAACTCGATCAAAAAATCTTCAACGCCTTTCTCACCGATTGCCGCGCCCATTAAAATCCTGGAGCTCAAGAAGTATTTCTCAATCGTGAATTTTAGGCTGTAATGAGCCAGGCGTTGGTCGAAGGAAGCTCTACTGGTCTTTGACCTTCTCAACACCTTCGGCAAGGGAAATTTTTTGCCTTTCACTTTTTGTGCGCGGCAAGGTGACTGTGAATGTGGTGCCATGATCTTCATCACTCATACATTCGATGGTTCCACCATGTGCGTCCACTATTCGTTTGCACAGATACAGACCAAGTCCGGTGTTTGCAACAAATCTCTTGCCCGGTTGTCCGCGCCAGAATTTTTCAAAGAGAACTTTGCGGGAAGCCTCGTCTATCAAGCTTCCCGTATTGGATATGGATAAGACCAAATCTTCATCGTCGTCTTGCTGTTTGATATTTACCGTGCCGTTGCTGTCACCATATTTGATGGCGTTATCGATGAGATGGGTAAAGAGAAGACGCAATGCTTTTTCATCGGCTGTGATCGAATGCAGGGCTGGATCGTCGGTGCGGATTATCTTGATTCCCTTGTCTTCGGCTGCTTTAGCAAAATCAGCGCTGACATCATCCAGCACTTTTGCCGTATTTACATCGGCGAAATCCATGTCTTTGCCGCCCGATTCATAGCGATAAATTTCCAGCAAGCACTCAGTCATCTTCAGCAAGAACTTGTGGCGATCTTGTATTTGTCCAATCAGCGTGAGGATTTCCTCAGGCACTTCGCCCATCTTTCCGGCCAGCAGCATTTCAAAAACTCGGCTTGAGCCCAAAAGTGGAACTTGCATATCATGAGCCAGAGTGGCCATAAAATCTCTTGTCTGCTGTGCTTTTTGCTGTTGCAAAGCCAGCATTTCAGAACGCTTGCGCTCTGCTACTCCGGAGAGGATACCTCTGATTCTCGTCGTCAATTCTTTAGGGTGAAACGGCTTGAACAAATATTCGTCCGCCCCGCATTCCCACCCTTTGAGAAGCGAATCGCGATTCGTCAAAGCGGTGAGCAGAACGACAGGAATCGACTGCAGAATTGGATCGGCTTTTACTTCCTTGCATAGAGTCAGCCCGTCTATTTCCGGCATCATGATGTCGCTGATGACCAAATCCGGCAGCGCCGATTTGATCAGATCGAGCGCTTCCTTACCGTCTTTAGCTATCAGCACGTGGCAAAATGATTCCAAAACCGAGGCAATGTAAGCAGCCAACTCGGTGTTGTCCTCGGCGATAAGCACTGTCGGCTTTTGACCTCTTTTCTCTTCTTTAACCGTCTCGCTCTGTCCATACTGCGGTACAAGAGCCTTGCGCGAGGAGCCGCTCTCCTTTTGTTTGACCTTGCCGGCGTCCTTGCCGATAAAACTCACGGAAAACAGGCTGCCGACGCCAAGTTTGCTTTCGACAGTGACCTGCCCGCCCAGAAGCCGAGAAAATTCGACCACCAGCGCCAGTCCCAGACCGGCTCCTTCAAACCGTCTTGTAGACGGCGATTCGGCCTGACGAAAGCGCTGGAAAACCAGGTCGATGTCTGATTCCGGAATGCCTATGCCCGTATCTTTGACATTGATTACCCAGTGGTCTTCCCCTTCTTTCACCAGTCCGACCGTGATAATGCCATTGATTTGAGTAAACTTGATGGCATTGGAGACTAGATTGAACAGAATGCGCTCGTACAAATAGCGATCGATTTCAATTTGATTGGCTGATTCAGGCAAATTGGACACCAGCGTCAGCTGCTTTTGATGCAAAGCGGGGGCGAAATCGGCCAGAATGGATTTTGTCAGTGTGACCACGTCGGTGGGCTCGGGACGCAATTCGATCTTGCCTGCCTCCAGCCTGGAAAAATCCAGAAGCCCGGTGATCAGTTGCAGGAGCCTGATCGTATTGTTGTGCATGGTCTTCAAATGCTCTGTCTGCTCTTCGCTGAGTTGCCCTGCATCTCCTGCCAATAGCGATTCGATTGGAGCCAGGATCAATGTCAAAGGGGTTCTCAATTCGTGCGAAACGGTGGCGACGAACTCGCCTTTTACTCGCTCGGATTCGACTAATTTTTCGTTCAATTGACTGAGTTCGGTGGCACGCCGTCCTGCTTCATCCTCAATATGACGCCTGTAAGCGATGCCTGAATACATGCGCTGCACAAGATAGAAAAATCCGCAAAAGACAAATGCTCCCAAAAGCCCAAATCCCCAGGCTGTTTGAGAAAAGAAGTTTTGCGATTCTGCCAGCTGCGTTTGCAAAAGCTCCTGCTGATTGATCTCCAGCCTCTCTATAAGCGCCTGCAATAGATTTTTGTCATCCGAGGAATCATAAACTTCCATTTTCTTCAGCGCACTGGCAAGTCCGTTGTTGCTGCGTTCTTGAATGATGTTCATCAAGCTGGTCAGGCGCTTGACACTGATATCATGCAAGCGAGAAACATTGCGGCTCTCGTACATGTCGGGCACGGTGGCGAAAAGATTCTGCAGGTGAGCAGGCAGAGTGGAGGCCGCAGTGTTGAACTGATTGGAGTATGTCTCTTTAGGCTCGAGCAAGTATGCTCGTGTCAGAGATTCGGTAAGAGTAATGGACTCGCGTGTCGCCCTCAGTTCTTCCAGGAATGTATGCCGTTTTTGCAGCTTGATTGCTGTATCGACCGAACTTGAGGAGATAAAGAAAAAGGCGCCGAACATGAAAGTGGCCAGCCCCAAAAGGATGCCAAAGCCCGTCGTCAGCTGCGTCTCCATTGACACACGGGAGCTGATTCCAGGCTTCTTTTCCGAGTTCGGCTTATCCATATTAATAATGAACCGGTCCTATCAGGTTGGCTGTTCCCAAAATTGGATTGTAGCTAACCAAAAGCGTCTGATAGAAAGGTTTCTAGCCGCATAATCCCCCATTTGGGGGAGGTGTGGGAAAAAGCCGTCCCCTCTGCGGGATGCCTTAAGGAGAGTCGGACGCACCTGCCGAAGCAGCTCTTATCGAATTGATGATATCGCCATAGCCGGCCCAGGAGTCTTTTATGCTGTAGAGTCCCTGGCTGTATGCCGATTCTGATTCTTTGGTGCGCTTTTCCAGGGGGTTCACTCCAGGAATCTTCTCGAGGGCTTGTTTGGCTTCTTCTGAATCCTGCAAAGCCGCTGCTCTGAGCCACACTTCCCCGCTTTTGACGTCTTTTTTCACCCATTTATCGTCTAAATACATCAAACCCAGATGCAGCTGTGCTTCACGCTCGCCGTGCTTAGCTGCTTTGAGCAACCACATTTCCGCCTTTTCCAAGTCCTTTTCGACGAATTTTCCTTCCAGGTAAAGATGCCCGAGATAACTTTCCGCTTCGCGCAATTCCTGATCTGCAGCTTTTTCCAGCCAGTAGATCGCGACTTTGATGTCTTTTTCCACGCCCAACCCATGCTGGTACAACATGCCCATAACAGCTTGTGCCTTGGCATGCCCCCTGACGGCCATCAGTCTGGCTCTTTCGGCTGCCAATTTGAAGCGGCGATGCACAATATGTTGATGCACCTCGCGAAACTCATTTTCCAAATCGTGTTTTGACACTTCCACTGGCTGCATCTCAGCGTGCAAGTCAGGCGCACTGAGAACATTTGAAGCAAGAGCCGCAATCAAAGCGATTTTAAAACTCCTGCTCAATTTTCCGGCCATCGAAAATCTCATCGGAAAAACCATTAGGCAATACGTGCCAATAGTTTACAGGAGATTTGACATCAAAATCTTCTGGCCACGGCCGGGCTTTGCACTGCCGCCACCAGACTTCTGGCCAGTCCGCGCGCCATCACCTCTCTAAAAGGCGTCACACTGACTATGTCGTAAGCTGCACCTCTCTGAACCAGCCCGTTGTCGAGTTCGTCCAGCAAATCGGTAGCTCTAGAATCGTTTCCTACCTGCAGGAAGTTGATTGAAATCTGACCGGGCGCGGTCATTCTTTGAGTTGCATCGACGATCAATTCTTTGAGCGCGCGCGGGCTGTCCGGGTCGCCATCTGTGACTACAGCCAAAACCAGGGGCTGGTTGTTGCCCATGGACTGGGAGCGGAAATAATCGTCGAGCTGATGTTTGAGAGCGCCGACCAGGTTGGTTCCACCATCTGGAGAGTTTTGTGAAAACAAAGGTAGAATCATGTCGGCGCGGACATTGTGGTAAACCGAATCTGATCCGCTGAAAAACACAAGTGTCATTCCGCCCGGTAATACCCGCGCTGTTTGTCTGGCCAGATCAACGGTTTGATTCAAGCACCAATCCCAGCGGCTCATGCTTCTGGGCGAGAATCCCAGAGACATCGGCATGGCGCAGTCCTCTGTCCTCATTGAGCCGGAGCGATCCATGACTATGGTCACCTGCTTGCCTTGCAAGTGCACCAAATCTTGTGGTGCCAAAAGGCTTCCGTTCAAAGGTCGAGGAAAGTTTGTCGGCACGCTGGCAAAAGTTTGTGGCGGCGGATTTGTCCTTACCGTCTGAAATATGCGATTGGCAAATGCCGCGGCATCGAGGATCTTTTTAGCGGCAGGCTCTTCAGCGAAACTATTTGCCCACCCGCCTGGTGCGGCCTGTTGTGTTTCTTCAGGAGGTGGTGATTCAGTTGGCTGCAGCTTGAATGTACTGACGCTATTTGCACTAAAGCCAGTATTTTGCTGGTCGGCATAGGAGCCTACCGAATCGTTTTGAGCGCCGCGCTGGATTCTGTAACCCTGACCGAAGGCTGTGTTTGCAAATAGAAACAGACACAGAAAGGCCGCCAGAGCCGAAAATCTCATCGCCTAAATCTCCCAGGGGTCGAGTCTGTTTTTATCGACGCCCCTGGTGATTTTATGTTCCGATTCAAGCGGCTGAGACCATGGCGATTGTGTCGCTCAGGGTTGCCAGCATGCCCGGATCGCTTTCACTGGTCAAGGTGACGAGATATCCCTTGCCGAAGTCGGCAAGCAGCATGCAACCGCCAGGGGTCTGGCAGATCATCTGCTTGATGCCCTGATGTCCCATCACTTTCATAATCGAGTGCGAGTTCATGTATGTGACAAGTGCGCAACCGCCTAGCATTTCCACATCTACGTCCGGCGGCAATTGGTGTGTAACAAGCAGCCCGTCATATCCGCAAATTAGATAGCCGATCACGCCTCTGGTTTTGACTACCGGTTCTAGAACATGTGCCATCTGTTGCGCGGCTTCCAGTGTGACAACGCGGGCACTGCTGTGATGGAGACCCTTATTGATGCAGTTTCCGATTGACTCCATGGTTTCATCCGTCAACAAAAATCTGCCCAGATTGTTGATATTGCCAGGATTGTTTGTGTTGTAGCGCACGTCCACCAGTCTGCCTACTGAAGAAAGGCACTCACTGACACTGGTTTCCAGCGGTCCGGCGGGAGGCAGGGCTGCCTCATTTGCTCTTGTCTGAGGCACAGATTGACTGACAGGCTTAGAGTCGACCGGTTCGTTTAGAATCCTGTCGATTCTTTCACCAATCGCTTGGATAGGCAGAGTGTTTCTAGTGACAGGAACAATCGTCGGCTCATAAGGAACAATCTCCTTTGCCGGCTGCGGTTTCACAGCTTCCGGACGGGGCGGAGCTGCGTAGGTTCCGGAAGTGAAGCCGGTTTGAGCAGCTGGTGCAACAAAAGGATTTTGGTGAACGGCAGGAGTGGCGGCGGGCTGTCTTGGTGGTGACACCGGTTGTGGCACCCAAGGATTGGCCGGCTGCGCTGCTTCCGGCGCCAGGGGAGGTGCCCATGGATCCGCAGGCGGAGCCGGATTCTCCGGAGTGGGTGGCGGTACCCAGGCACTGTTTGCGGTCGGCCAGGCGCCCGGCCATTGCTCGCTAATCGGAGCGACCGTCCATGGATTAGCGCCAGCGTCCGCAGCCAGCTGATTCATGATTTCAGCTGTGTCTTTCAAGTTGAATTTCGCCATCGCGGGCGCATGGTTGAATGGAAAAGGAGCTAAAGGACCGGTTTCCGTCTGTGCCTCTGTCCTCGGCTTTGCCGGTTGCGGCACGGTAGGATAGGTTCCTGATTTCCAATTCAATTCTTCCGGGGAAAAATCATGTCCTCTGGCTGCGCTGCTTTCGATCGGCTTGATATTGGCTTGGGCTGCCGGGGCCTCAGTTTGTACATGGATAGGAGGTTGAGCGCTAACGGTGAGAACCAGGGAATTACCCAGGTTAACCGTTGTGGCTAGCTGCTCGGTGGTAATATTGGCCGGCACTACATTCAGTGCAATTGTTGTGGTTGGAAGAAGCGACGCGGGGGTTTGACTTTGGGCGGAAACAGTCGGCTGTTGATAGCCTGCCGAAGAGTCTAAAACTGGTGGCAGCTCCGGCTGTGCTTCCGTCATAGCTTGCGGAATGCTTTCCGGAGTGCTTTCCAAAGATTCTGAATAGGCCGGTTCAACAGGTTCATTATAGTGATCGCCAATTTCCGGCAGCGAGCCGCTTTCATAAAGAAGAATATGCGGGCTTACTGTCTCCTCATGAGGCGCGTTTTGTGATTCATGCACTTTTTCTCTAATGGCATCGGCAAGAGTTTTGCCGACATCTTCAGTTTGAGCATTATTCAAATTCTTGCCGAGTTTTTTTGCCAGACCACCCAGTGTTGGGTGGGTACCGGTGATGTATTGATCGACAGCTGGTAATCCACAGGGTGTCTTTTCCTTTTCACTTTTATCTGGATACAGCACCGCCGGATCTATTTTAGAAATGCCGTTTTTAGCACTACTTATGGTGCCGCCGGAGAAATTATTTTGATTGCTGTTTCTGCCAGGAATTGCCCGTCCTGTTGCGGAAACACCTGATGCTGAGATGTGTTTTGTACCACTGCCCACGCTTCTGGTGCTGCGTGGATCTGCTTTGCCGCTTTTGCGGTTTGCGAAAATATCAAAGAGCGGATCCCAAAATCCGCCTTTTGTGACAGGGAGATTTTCGATAATCTCTACAGCCAACTGGCTGCTGTCACAGGGTCGCACCTCGTCGGGTAGCTCCAAATCCCTTGCAGCAGCGACAATCTGGCTGAGATTGGCGCGAAAGCTCACGGCTGAGTCGTTGACCATTAGGACCCGTCTGAGCCGATTTTCTTCCTCTTGCGATAGATTTCCGTCCAATTCACGCTGAATCAGAAGCCTTGTTTGTGATTCATTCATACGTCCCCCCATTCCACTGAAGCGCAAACTCGGAATGCGCAGTGGATGCAAAAGCGTGGCCACAGCCTGCGGGCTGATGGACAGAAGCTGCTTGTGATTTGTTAGCGATCAGATTATGTGCAAAGGCACAACGCACTTAGCGCCTGAAGCACATTTGATTGTTTAGCCCCCGACCGGCAAGGTGCGTACCCTCGCCTGTCATTATTTGCCGCCATGACTTCATAAGAAGCCGCCAAGGCTGATATCAGCCGTATTTGCATCTTTGCACGCACTTGCTAAAGTTGTCAAGAGATAAGCGATGACTGAAAAGGCTTACCAGGGTTGCGTTTTCGCGATAAGTTTGGCCAACCTTAACTATATTTCAACCGGATTCAGTCTGGGAAACCGTGTCTAGTTGCGGTTTTAGACCGTCGTTGCCTGTCCATCAAATGGCCCAAGCCCGGTCCGCAACCATCGCTAATCATGTCTATCAGAGCTTCTTGAGCGAGAATCTTCAGGAAAAGGATCTGAAAAAGGATCTGAAAGAGTTTCAATACTATTGAAGCGCTGCATTTATGAGAGGGCTATAATGGTGCGTGGCATAATGTGCAATGTTGTTTTTTCTGAGGTCAACCAGCATGCGTTTTTCGCGCTTCGTGCCAGCGGTTGCTGGCGTCAGTCTTTTTTTCAGCTGTGCGTGTCTTTCACTTCCTGCGTTCGCTCAAAACTTTGGCGATGTCACGGTGAAAAAGAATCCGGACGGTTCCATCGAAACCTACGACAGCTCAGAGGCTGCGTCTGCTGCTCCGAGACGACAATCGCATTCATCATATAAAAAATCCACACACAAGTACCATGATGGTGTGGTTGTTCGAAAGAATGCCGACGGCTCGATTGAAACTTTTGACTCAGGTGATGGCAATCCATCTCCTCGGCGCTCATCGGCAGTAGGCTCGTCGTCGCATCGTTCTGTCAACAAATATAGAGACGGAGTGGTGGTGAAAAAGAATGCCGATGGCTCGATTGAAACTTCTGATTCAGGCGACGTGGTGACGCATCATGGCAGCCGAGGTTCAAGCGGCGGTGCGACGCATAGCGGCGGCCGAAGTTCAAGCGCTGTTAACAAATTCGTGCATAAATATCCTAAAGGAGTCACGATTAAGAAGAATCCTGATGGTACGATCGAGGTCATCGGTGATAAGTCTGATTTGGGCAAAACCAGCGAATCAGCTGATTTGAAGTCGAAACAAAAGTCGCACTTTTCAGCCAAAGCGGGTTCCCCGACATTGACAGGCTCTTCTGCAAAGTCGAGTTCAGTTAAATCGAGTACTAAATCGAGTCCTTCTGCCAAATCCAGCGCACCTAAGGCAAAGAGCCGCACTGCGCGTAGACCGAGAGGTCATGGCAATTACGGTGATGTGAAAGTGATAAGAAACCCGGATGGGTCGATCGAAACATACGACGCGAACTGAGAATTGAGTCGAGATCTTCGGCACAAAAAGGAAACAAGGAAATCATGCAATACGATGCGGTGCTAGTCATCTCCTTCGGTGGACCGGAAGGAAAAGATGATGTGATGCCATTCTTGGAAAACGTATTGCGTGGCAAGAACGTACCGGAAAAGCGCATGAAAGAGGTGGCGCACCATTACGATTTGTTCGGCGGAGTCAGTCCGATCAATGGCCAAAACCGCCGCATGATTTCGGCGCTCAAAGACGAGCTCAAGAAAAGCAACATCAATCTTCCTGTCTATTGGGGCAATCGAAATTGGCATCCCATGCTGGCTGATACAGTCAGAAAGATGAAGGATGCTGGTGTCAAACGGGCTCTGGCTTTTGTTACTTCTGCTTATGGCAGTTATTCCGGATGCCGGCAGTATTTAGAAGACATCGAGCGCGCTCGCGCCGAAGTCGGCGAAGGTGCACCGGTAATCGACAAACTGCGCTTGTTTTACAACCATCCGAAATTTATCGAGGCGAATGTCGCTCATTTGCATGAGTCTTTGCAGCGAGTACCCGAACCAAGACGAAGGTCGGTGCATGTAATTTTCACTGCGCACAGCATTCCCAGTTCAATGGCTGAAACTTGCGATTACGAAGCGCAGTTATTGGAGACGTGCAGATTGGTGGCAGTGGCGGCCGGCATCTCCGATTGGAATCTGGCCTTTCAGAGCCGCAGCGGGCCGCCCACCCAACCCTGGTTGGAGCCTGACATCCAGGACCATCTGCGTGATGTTGCGCACCGCAAGATTAAGGACGTCATCGTCCTGCCGATTGGATTTGTATCCGACCATATGGAGGTCATTTACGACCTCGATACTGAAGCCGCCTCGGTGGCCGGTAAGGCGGGCATCAATTTCGAGCGCGCTTCGACCGCCGGCACGCATCCGGTTTTCATCTCTATGATCAAGGAATTGATTGAAGAGCGCCTTTCTGATTTAGAAGAAAGAACCGTACAGGGCGATCGAGGTCCAGCGCCTGACTTCTGCCATCCGGACTGCTGCCCCCGTCCGCTCCGGCCGCAAGCAACCACGTCTACGACATCGGCTTGACCTGAACGCGCGGCAAGCCTCGCCCTTCAGGGCGGGGAAGGATAGCGCGGC
>CAZHEZ010000146.1:0-20593 GCA_964531315.1 uncultured Candidatus Obscuribacterales bacterium
CCATCTAAGCAAAGGGGGCACCCTTCTGTATGTCGCCGGTGAAGAATCGGCACATCAGGTGCGGCTACGGGCCGAAAGGCTCGATGTGTCATCCAAGAACATTCTTGTCGATGCGGGGCAAAATGTGGTTTCTATCGCCCAATCAATGATGTCCGGCGGCTGTCGGGTCACAATCGTAGACAGCATACAGTCAGTCTTTCATCCCGATGTGGAAAGCGCGCCCGGCTCGGTAAGCCAGGTTCGCGAGTCTGCACAGGCCCTTATCGCTGCTGCCAAAGAGCACGGCATCGCCACGATTCTGGTCGGCCACGTTACCAAAGACGGCGCCATTGCCGGACCTCGCGTTTTGGAACACATGGTGGATGTGGTTCTCCAATTCGAGGGCGACCGAGCCCGCGAGTTGAGAATATTGCGGGGAGTGAAAAACCGTTTTGGTGCCACGCACGAGATAGCTGTTTTCTCTATGACCGACCAGGGCTTGAAAGAAGTCGACAATCCCAGCGCTCTCTTTCTCGGCGACCGGCTCACCCACCTGGGCAAGAAGCAGTCGCCGCCAGGCACTGCCGTGATTGCCGGCGGCGAAGGACGGCGCTCGCTGTTGCTTGAGGTTCAGTCTTTAGTTTCCAACACAGCCTTCTCAAATGCCCGCCGCGTCGCCAATGGTTTTGACTACAACCGGCTCTTGCAAATCATCGCCGTTTTGGAAAAGAAAGCCGGTTTATTCCTCTCACACTGTGATGTATACGTAAATGTTGTCGGCGGCATGGAATTCACCGACCCCTCCGGCGACCTGGGCATTGCCGTTGCTATCGCCACTTCTCTGCTCGATCGCTCGATCGATCCGGGTCTGCTTTTCCTGGGCGAGATCGGTCTGACAGGAGAAGTCCGTCCGGTCAAAGCAGTTATGCAACGGCTTAAAGAAGCACAAAAATTGGCATTCAAGCGGGCGGTGGTGCCGAGGAGCAAACTCCCCCTGGATGGCAATCTCGATCCCATGCAGGTGGTCGGCGTCGATACGCTGGCTGAAGCGCTGTCCAATGCAATTGCCGGTTTTGAAACGGCAAAGAAACGACCGGCTCAAAGCGGTTCTGATTATTCAAAGAAGCAATACGCTGACAAGCAAGGCGGGCAGCCGGGCGATTCCACCAAAAAGCGCTATGCTCAAGGAGAAAGGCGCGACTTAGAAGGCGCATTCCAGGACTGAGATATGCGTAACGCCCAGACAGAAAAGGTTCAAAACGCTCTATCAACGCTGCCCGACTCTCCCGGTGTCTACCTCTTCAAAGACGAAGAGGGGACGATAATTTATATCGGCAAAGCGCTCAATTTGAAAAGCCGCGTCAAATCCTACTGGATGGACACAGCCGTTCGCGAAAGGCCGAAGCTGGCAGTTTTGATGCCCAAAGTTGCCGACGTGAACATCATCGTCACCAATTCGGAAAAGGAAGCGCTGCTTCTGGAGGCTAATTTAGTCCGCCAACATATGCCGCGCTACAACGTCACTTTGAAGGATGACAAACGATATCCCTGGCTGGCGATTACATATGACGTCGCTTTTCCTCGATTGATTATGGTGCGTGATCCGCAAAAGTACAAAAAAGAAAATCCCAAATCCCGCGTCTTTGGCCCTTATGTTGAAACCGGCATGATGTGGGACACAGTCAAGGTCTTGCGCAAGGTCTTTCCAATGCGCCAGCGCAAATCGCCTTTGTTTAAAGACAGACCTTGCATGAATTATTACATCGGCTTGTGCCTCGGTCCTTGCCAGAATTTGGTGGCAGAACCCGAGTATCTCCAGATGGTTTTACAGGTAGAGATGTTCCTGGCCGGACGGCAGACCGAGGTCGTTTCGCAACTCAGACAGCTGATGGAAGCAGCTTCTGAGGAAATGGCTTATGAGAAGGCGGCCAAGATTCGCGATCGATTGCGGGCGCTTGAAACCGTAATTGAGAAGCAGCAAGTTTTTTTCAAGGACAAGAAAGTCAATCAGGACATCATCGCTGAGGCGCATGCCACAAACCTGATTGCCATTTGTCTTATGCGAGTCAGAGAAGGAAAGTTGATTTCCTCCGAGACAGTTTGCATGCCGCTTAAAGACAGGACGTCTTGGGATGAAGCGTACCAATCTTTTATAGACCTGTATTACACGTCGGTTGAAGACATAGGCGTGCCGCAGGAAGTATTGCTTCAGCATCAGGTCGAAGACGAAGCGGTGCTTGCCGATATTTTGCAGAGCAAATCAAAACTGGTCGTTCGCGCGGGCATCCCCCAGCGCGGCGGTAAAGTCAAAATGATTGACATGGCCAAAAAGAATGCGGAGCTGGCTCTGGAAAAAGAGCTGACCGAAAAACAAGAAGCTGATGCAAAAGTGATTCGCCTGCTTTCTCATATGCAGGAAGAATTGGGCACATCCAAGCCGCCCAGGCGGATTGAGTGTTTTGACATATCGAATATCCAGGGCACGGACAATGTCGCCAGCATGGTGGTTTTCGAGGATGGGCAGCCGAAGAAGTCCGACTATCGCCGCTTCAAAATTCGAGCGGTTGAAGGAGTCGCCAATGATTTTGCCTCTATGAAAGAAGTGGTCGGCAGGCGCTATTCCAGGCTGCAAAAGGAAGAGAAGCCATTTCCTGACTTAATCATCATCGACGGCGGCAAAGGACAGCTCAATGCGGCTATGGAAGCGCTGACGGAGTTAAATATAAAAGATATCGACATCATCGGGCTTGCTAAGAAGCAAGAAGAAGTTTATAAACCCGGCAATCCTTCGCCATTATTGATTTCTCGGCGCAGCGAGGCGCTTCACGTGCTGCAGCGGACCAGGGATGAAGCACACCGCTTTGCCATCACCTTTCACCGCAAACTTCGAGCCAAGCGCTCTCTAATGTCCGGGCTGGACTTGTTGCCGGGTGTGGGAGAATCGAGAAGAAAGCTCCTGCTTAAGCATCTCGGTACCTTTGAGAAGATAAAGGAAGCGACTCTGGAAGAATTGCAAGCAGTGCCCGGTTTGCCCAAAAATGTAGCTGCGTCTATATTCAGCGCCTTGTCAGCCGGCAAGGAAGATAAGAAAATCAGTACTGTCGAGCCGGCCATAGATGGCGACGAAGAAGATGAGACAATAGGCTTTATCGAGGAAGAGTCCAATGAGATCTCGAACGAGGGCTATAATGGCGACGAGACAAGCGATTTGAAAGTTGCCGAGACGGGCGAAACTGATTGAATAAAATTAGATTCAGTGAGGTTGAGTGAGGTTGAGATGATTAGTTTTCTTCTAAAACGCAAAAAACAAGTAATGACTTTCGTCATCTGCATCATGGTCTTCACCTTCATAGCTTCACTTGTGCCGCAAGTCATGTTCATGCTGAAGTAAGAAAGCCTTGCTAGTCTTTCTCTCCAAATGTCGCAAATAGAAGGCTCCGGGTCCAGCCGCGAAGATTTGGCTGAGACCGCAATGGCTAGCGTCCATGGTGCGCCCAGTACTCCCTGCTTATCGAGCTGGGCTGCTTTGCTCATTCTTGCCCTAGTCTATGGCGCGGTATTAACCTACATAGTTTCGCCGTTTCTGTTTCACGGGCAGAGCCTCTATATTGCCGACGTCACTTATAATTTTGCGCCGGCTGCCAATTTCATAGGAAAGGTTTTTCAAGCAGAGCACGGCTTCACACTCATGAAGCCACTCTGGAACCCCTATCTTCTCTGCGGCGCCCCGCAAGTTGCAGTTGCCTGGCCGTTAGCTTACTTGCCTGGTTATGCGGCCTGCTTCCTCGATGGTGCAAAAGGGCAAGCCTTTCTCATTTTCTTTCACTTGTTTGTTGCCGGAATCGGCGGCTATGTCTGGTTTTCCAAATATGACGAGCGCCGGGAATCGGACGGTGGATTTTTCACCAAGGTGATACATCTTCTTACTGGCCCGGCTGCATTGTTTGGCTTTATGTTTATGCTCTCAGGCTACATGCTTGGCTCAAGTATTAATCTGTCCTTGTTGTTTTCCGTTTGCTGGACGCCCTTTGCGCTTACGCTTATAGACAGATTGGCCGCCGCGCCCAGAGTTGCTTTTACTCTGACTGCGCTTTTGGCATTTGTGCTGGCTCAGCAATTCGGTGCCGGTCGCCCGGAGATGTTCCTCGGCGAGGGCATTTTGTATTTATTTTATGCACTGATGAAAGTCGCTGAATTGGCTCCCGATCGAAGCCGAGCCGCCATGGCCAACCGCTTTATGCTCGAACTGCTTGCGGCCATGCTTTTGTCGCTGGCCTACAACGCCGCCAATATTTTGCCCATGATCGAAGCGGTGAAATGTTCTCCTCATCTGCCCAAGTTTGATCCATCCGACGCTTTGAATTGGAGTGCAGGCTGGTTTGAATATCTGGAGATACTCTTCATGCAGCCGCTTGGAGAGCTGAATATGGCGCACTATTCGCTGTATCCCACCTATCCGAATTCAATGGCTTATGTGACTAGTCTTTTCCTTGGCGCACCGGTTTTGGTATTGGCTTTCATCGGCACCGGCGATTCGTCCTGGAAGCAAAAAGCCTTCTGGCTGTGGATGATCGTTCTGTTTGTGCTTATTTCTCTGGGTGAGTTCGTGCCCTTCTGGAAGCCTCTTTATGAAGCGATTCCTTCCATCAACCTCTTGCGTTTTCCTGTCAAACAGACGGTTTTTATAGAACTGGCAATTATTGCACTGGCGGCCAGAGGCTGGTATCTGGTGCTCAAGGGCGATGTTGCACGCAAAGATTTTGTGGGTGGAACGATTTTCTGGGGCATATTTTTTGCCGTCGGTTTGTTGATTTTCTATTCTACGACAGCTGGAAACATGCAGGCTCTCGGCGTTGTTATGTCGATGAGTTCCGGCTGTGATGATCTCAATTTGGCGCGGGAAGCCGCCATTAAACTAGCCGCTCATATTTTTATCGCTGGATTTACCGGTTTTGCAACATGCCTCGCCCTGGCCAATCTCAAGGGAGCTTGGGAGCCATTTGTGCGTGTTTGCGTGGTGGTTTTGATCGTCTCTTCTTTGGTGATAAACGGCCGGATGCAGCTCTGGCACACAGTCGATTGCAGTTTTTTCACTGAACCATCGACGATTTTGCAAACAATTCGTAGCTGCCGCCTTGCAGGCGACACAAAAGGCGCGTGCAACGCGCCAGCTACGGATTTGAAAGGCGCGGCTCCGGCCACGGATCAAACCAAGATTCTGTCGCTCTTCCACCACCCGATTGCTGTTCCTCAAAAGGTGCTTGATGCGCCAGCTGGGCAGATGGACAAAGAGTTTATGCGCTATGCAAGAAATATTTTGGCACCGAATACAAATATAGATCAGGGCATATTCATGCTCAGCGGCATGCCGGTTTTGCCGGATTGGGCGACTGTATTTATGGAGACCGGTATCTTGCCGCGCTCCTCAGTTCGCGCTGAATTGACGCATGATGCCGGAAAATCCGATGTGCCGCTCTATAAATGGTGCCAGGCGACGGCGACAAAATACATTATGTGTCCGATCGGCACTCAGTCTGCGGAAGATTTGCTGGTCAGAGATTCAAAACTTTTGGATGCGCATTATTTCAAGGTTGCCGCCGAGGACAAACAACAAAATGTGCGCATTTACGAGGTTTCGCCGACCAGAAAGCGAGTTCAACTTTTTGCTAACGCCACCATGGCCGAAACTCGCATTGATGCTCTAAAACACATCAACCGTTGCGACAGCGTCCCTTACGATCCGCTCACAGAGAGCATTCTTAACGAACCGGATCAGCCCAGTGCGCTCAGCTTCGAGTCAAAGCCCCCGCCTCTCGATAGGGCATTGATGGAGAAAGTTCTTCATGGCCAGTCAATAAACCACCCGGGGGAAGCCACTATCATTGCCGACGATCGAGAAAGGGTGATCATGAATGCAAAGGCGAATGTGCCTGCGGTCCTGGTTTTTGCCGACAGCTATTACCCTGGTTGGAAAGCTTTCGATAATGGACAACCAGCCCATATACTCTTAGCCGATGGGCTGATGAAAGCGATTCTCTTAGAACCCGGTGAGCACCAGGTGGTTTTTCAATATATTCCGGGTTCGTACGTGGTCGGTTTGCGCATCAGTCTTTTCACCCTGGCTGCCCTCCTTGGTTTGATATTAGGTGGGATCGTTCTTACGCCTGTGATAAGAGCGCGCCGACGTGAGATAATTCACGGCTAGAATGCAAAAGCTCACGATCGCACCGCTTGCAGACAGAATGCGCCCACGCTCGCTTGATGAAGTAGTGGGGCAGGAAAAGCTGCTTTCTCACGAAGGGATTCTTCGCCAGATGGTGGAGTCCGGGCGTTTGTCGTCCTTTATCCTCTGGGGACCGCCCGGCGTCGGCAAAACCACACTGGCGCGTATGGTTGCCTCCACGACCGACAGCAAATTCGTAGCTTTTTCGGCCGTTGTGGCAGGCATCAAAGAAATTAAGGCGCTGATGGCTGAAGCCGAAGCGTTCATGAATATCGAAGCCAGGCAGACCGTTCTTTTTGTCGACGAGATTCATCGATTCAACAAAGCACAACAGGACGCCTTTTTGCCGTATGTCGAAAGCGGCGTCATTGTGCTTGTCGGCGCCACAACTGAAAATCCTTCCTTTGAAATCAATTCGGCGCTTTTGTCTCGGCTGAAAGTTCTCGTGCTTGAAGAACTGACGACGGAGCAATTGGTGACCATCATGAAACGCGCCCTTGCCGATCAAGAGCGCGGTCTGGGCAATGATGGCGTAGACATTGCTGATGAAAAACTTTCACTAATAGGCACATATGCCTCCGGTGATGCACGCACGACTTTGAATACGCTCGAATTGGCGGTGATGATGGCCAAACGCCGCAAGGCTGATGAAGTCTCAGATGCGGATTTGAAGAGCGCCATTCAGCAGAGCATGCTGCGCTATGACAAAAATGGAGAAAACCATTTCAATTTGATCTCGGCTTTGCATAAATCCATGCGCAATTCCGACGTCGACGCCAGTCTTTACTGGCTGGCGCGCATGCTGGAAGCCGGCGAAGACCCGATGTACGTGGCGCGCCGTGTGGTTCGCTTCGCTTCGGAAGATGTCGGACTGGCGGCACCACAAGGGCTCACGCAGGCAGTTGCTGCTATGCAGGCGGTTCAACTGATTGGTATGCCGGAGGCTAGCGTCGCGCTTGCTCAGGCGGTTGTCTACCTGGCTGTGGCGCCCAAGTCCAATGCCGTTTATCGAGCCTACGGTGACGCCAAGCAGGACGTACTCAATAGCGAACAACATCCGGTTCCCCTGCACCTGCGCAATGCCCCGACCAAACTTATGAAAGATCTCGGTTATTCAAAAGGCTATCAGTACGCGCACGATTTCGAGCAAGGCAAAGCCGGAGAAATGAATTGTCTGCCCGATGCCTTGCGGGGTCGCAAATACTACACCCCGACTGTGCGCGGCTTCGAAGGCAAACTGAAGAAAGCCCTGGACGCGAATAGGTCCTAAATGGAAAAGGCGGCTATTTGCACAGCCGCCATTCCGATTTGCCAAGCCAACTTATTGTTTGGAGGGATACCTTTTAGTTTGTGATTCCGGGTTTCCGGGTTTCCGGGATTCCGGGTTACCTGACTTTGCTGAAACCGAAAAGATCTACAATCGGGCTGTACCAGCGTTTTGCCTTAAGGGCGTCCAGGTCTGCTTTGGTCTCGCCCAGCATTCTTGCCAGTCTTGAATTTTCAGTTTCATTTACAGAGGCTATATCTTCGAGATAATCGCGCTCTACTTTCAATTTAGCCAGTGCGGTCATCAGATATTTTCTTTCCGTTACCGCTGCATCGCGCTCGCACTCTTTGCTTTTGAATTCTCTCAATTCCCGCTCCATAGCTGGAACGCGGCTGAGCTGCCAGTATTGATTGACGACGATTTGTTTGACCTGAGCGTTTTCCTCAAGCACTTCTTGCAATTTTTGTAGTAATGCAATTACTCGACGTTGTAAGTAGGCATTTTCTTCATTGGCTTTGGCAAGAAGTTGTTGTTCGCGATACTTCTGGACCATCTCCAGAACTTGACGGCGGATGCGCTTTTCTTTTGCCAGTTTGGCGCGATTGTCCTCTCCTTCTGCCACCACTTCTGATGCCCACTTGAATATATGGTCGAGACCTTCAAGTGCGACAGCGTCCTCGTGTGCGTCTGGAGCTGCAGGGTTGAAATGTTGTACGGCGTTGGTTTGCTGAATGCTCACGTGCTCCCCCCTTTCTCGTTCATATAATACCGATAAAAGATCCCTTTGTGCGAAATTTTTTTTGCCACCGTGGGTAGAGCTGCCACCGCATGTGAAACTAGGGTCATATCTGGTGGCTGATACCATATACGGAGTGAGAGATCTTGACTTCCTTTAGGCGTGAAAAGGTCCAAGCATGGCTTTTATTGATATAAGGGAAACGTTTTTAATTTTCGGAATGTTGGTGTTCTTCAGCTAAGAATTCCAAAAGCCGAGCGAATTTGTCCAGCTTTTCTAAAACGCCGGCGATCTTGGCGGAGGAGATCTGTTTGTCCTCTGATTCGACAATCAAGACGTTGACTTTGTTTTCGCAGACTTCCAGGCGTTTTGCACCGGTGTCTTTGAAAAGATCGATCAGAGTTTGCACTGTCTCCGGTTGTTCGAAAATGTAGGCGGTCTTATCCTTTTGTTTTGTCTCGATCGTCAAACCGCTCGATGCAAGCAGTGCGGATTGCACCCGATCATCACTGCTGGCCCCATTATCTGATTCTGCTTTCGCCACTCTGAAATCGAGCGGACAGTCACATTCGACGCTCATGAGCAGATCTTCTGCCTCGGTTTCTTTTTTCATTGAGAAACCACTGAAAATATGATCTAGTGCACTTTTTACCTTCTTGTATCTGATCGTGCTTGGCCTGTCATGGATCTCGCCAGCCACAATAAGATGGTTGGGGTTGTCGGAGGCCAAAAGTTCCATTTCGAGATCTTTTGCCAGCTTCGCCGCTTTCCAATGACGCAGATTTACAGAGCCCCGAAAAGACACGAGACAAAAAAGTGCGCCCACTATTACAGCGCCCAAAAAGATGAAGTTGTGAATCCCGTCGCCCAAAGTATTTTCCAGACCCAAGTACAAAGACATGCTTGACAGTATTCGGGCGTGCAAGTGGCGTCAAGCTAAATTTCTGGCTTGTATGTCCAAGCGGCGCGCGCTCGCTTTGTGGATTTCAAGAGTGTGGCGTTGTCGCCGGATTCTCTTAGCAACTACCTTTTATTCCTATATATAGGGCGGTTTTCAACCTTTTCGGCAGACAGAGCGCCCTGAGTGGGAGAAACCGCATCGCTGTGCGTAAGACCACCAACGACAGACAGGGGCGGATTTTCGTACATTAAGCGTAAGTTTGAGTAACCAGATCCAGTGTGACCCGTCGCACCAAAGCCCTGAAACCCAAACCCAGTCGGAAAAGACAGACAGAGCAAGAGCTCAAAAGACCAATGAAAACAACCCTGACCACTAGCAATGCGACCAAGAAGATGGCGATCAAATGCCTCAAAGCCGCTGCTATTGCTCTGGTTGTAGCCGGCGGTCTGGCTGTTTCTGCTCAAGCGCAGACACAAACTTTGCGCAATCCTCTTATACCGGGCGCTATGTACTCCCCGCCCTACGTCTGCCCGCAAGAAGGCGCTCCGCCGCCGATTGGCTCCGGCAACGCACCGGCTCCTGTGACTCCGGGACATTACGGCGCTCCGGAATCCATGACCTGGGTGAGAAATATACCGGCCACTCAAATTGATCAGCCCGACTCGAATGTAGGACTTCCTTCCTCCGATACATTGGCTGAGCCGTACACGCTGGGCTCGCAGTTGCAAGTCCCTCATCCGCCCTCTACACCAGGCCAGGACTATGGTCCTATACCTGGACCGGCAAACTTTACTCCACCGCCTGCCGCGCTGGTCAATATCTGCCCACAAGGCGGAATGCCCGGCGATCAAGCGCCTATACAAAGATGGGGTGGTCAAACCACTCGCGACTTGGGAATCCACAGAACCAAAGGCGCACAAACCACCGACTTCGGTGAAAGACTGCCCGACAAACCAGACTTGCAAGCACAGCCTCAATTCTCCCAAGACGGCCCGCGTCCCTCGACGCAAGGCACGATGGGTGGTGGTGCTGTACACCCGTCCACCAACGGTGCTCAAGCCGCGACTGACCTGCACGGCAACCGTACGCTCTATAGAGGTCAAACCCATTCACGCCTAACAATCGCTCCTTATTGATCAGAAAGGCTTTCAGGAGGCCACACGCCATGCTTAATTCGAGGACATTTAGAGCAGTAATCGCAGCAGCCGCGCTGTGCTCACTGAATTCGCCTGTGTTAGCACAGGGCACAACCACACTGCATACGCCATTGATACCGGGGGCATTGAGTTCGCCACCGTTTATCTGCCCGCCTGAAGGACAACCGCCGGCAATCGGCGATGGACCGACGCCTGCGCCTGTTACACCGGGACACCTGGGCAATCCGGAATTGCTTCCCTGGGTGCCGGCCATTCCGTCCAACCAAATCGACCAGGGATCATCCGGCGTCAACCTGCCGTTTGGCCCTCCCGTCGAAATGCCTCCTGGCGTACTTGGACCAGCCTTAACTCCTTTTATACCGAAAGCGCCATCCACCCCTGGAGCCGATCCGGGATCGATGACCGCACCTCCGGGATTCATTAATCCAGCCGAACAATTGAATGTGATTCCGACCGGCGGCTTGCCCGGAACCGGCGGCTATAACACTACAATCAATAAAATGCGCCGCGGTGGACAACAAACTCACCAATGGGGCGTTCGTCAGAATCAAAGTATTCTCGGCGGCGGCGGTCCCACTCAAGATGAAGTTACAGAAACAGGTGCTCTGGCCGGCTACGGTTTGCCCTTCGGCGTACCGACAGGCAACGGCTACAACAAGGGGCCGGCTGGAACCAACGACGATCTGCGCCACAGCGACATCGATCTGGGCGGCGGTCAACGCTTCAAAGTCGGCGATTGCAAGATCCCTACAGGATCTACCATCCTTGACTACGGCACCTCTGCCGAGCGTATGAACGGCATCGGCGCTTTGAATGCCTGGCAATCGACTGAATTCGGTCAAGGCTTCCGCCGTATACCGCTGTACAGCTCGAAAACCACTGATTTTGGCTTCCCGTATACGATCTTCGATCCAGCCAACATCAACTATCAGAAGACTGGTCAACACCAACTTCCGAGCGCCATTGAGACAAATTTCTAGCCCAATGCTAGAAAAAGGGGGGGATTTTCCCATCCTGTTGGGAATCCCCCCGCTATCAAGTCTTCCCAGGATTGCCTAATATGGGCATCACAGACAACCAAATCGGTTTCCGCATCGCACAGTTTCCCACTCAAAACCAAGACAAGAAAATGAACACTCTGAACACCACCAAACAAATCGCCAAGGAAAGAGCTACTAAGCTCGCTATCTCCTTGACCGTTTGCTCGGTATTCGGACTTTCAATTTCTCCAGTAATGGCACAAGGTTTTGAATCCGGACTGAGCGCTGACCAAGAATCACTCCTGCCACCGGAAGTGGTGCCGCTTGATCCGCAAGCAGCTCAAAAGCTGACACAAGCTCAAGCACAGAGCAGACAAATGGGTGGTTATGAAGCGCAGCCGCAAGCAATGCCACAAGCAATGTCCAACGCCCGCGCCAATCGGCAAGATGCCTTCAACTCCCTGATGGGCCGCGAAGATCTCATGCAACAAGCCAACAATCAAATGGCTCCCAGCGCACTTCAGCCGATGAACGGAGCACAGCAAGACCAGTATGCACCTGGACAATTGCTGCCTCAAGCTCAACAACAAGCTGGCGCACAAATGAACCAGCAAGATCAACAACAACAGCCCATGGGTCAATCTGCCTGGCAGAATCCCGGACAAAATGGACAAAATTCCTTCCCAGCTCAGAATCAAACTCTGGCCGGCAAAGTCAAAAGATCGCCTCTCAAAGGCATCGGCCGCACAGGTTTGTCTCACACTCTCACTAGCCTGGCCGCCTTCGGCGCCGGCGCCTACACCATGTCCCTGATGAGAGGCCCGTCGATGCTTTACTCCGGCGGAATGATGGGATTCGGAATGGGCAATTATGCCCTTCGCAGCGGTTTCAGGTTTTAATTCAAGGTGATTTCGATGAACGTCAAATTTGCAATCCTATCTACAATCGCAATCATCGCCGCTTCCGTAAGCGTTCAGTCTGCTGAAGCAAGAGACGGCTCGTCGGCAAGATTCGATTATGCTCCCAACGTATGGAAGAACGAATCGGTAAGAATGCCAGCCGGATATGGCGAACCAGTCGCTAATCCTCATTCGGTAACTCACGGCAGCATGCCCAAAGGATCCTCCCTGCTCGGAATCGATCCGACAATGCTCGTCCGTCGTCCAGCTCCAGGGCCACGTATGGCTCCTATTGCTCAAGCTAACTTGATGGGAAAACCAAGCTTCACCAATGTAGTGCCGATGCTCAATCCTTTTGCACCGGTAGCCAACAAAGGTCAATTTGGCAATCCTCTTAATGCCGGTGCCCCGCCTGTGGTTGCATCTTTGCCTCCGCAAGCAAAACCGCAAACTGCCCAACCGAAGTCGCTTGCTCCGGCTTCAGCAGGAAGCAGCTTAAACGGCAAAATCAATCCCCGACACTCATCTAACAACCTTTCTGGTCGTATGGCTAAACCAGCCCGCGGACTCGCCGCAAAACCAGGAACACCGATCCAGAGCTACGGCAACCCGAGCTTCTACGCAATGGGGTCAACGACTCCTACGGGTAGCGGATACTCAACCAACACCAACGTAAGTGGTCGAGTCCTCTACAAATCAACAGCAAAGCATTAATTCAGACGCCACGGTCAACACACATTCTCAATCGAAAAACCTATGGAGGGTAATTCAATGGCAACCACACTCAAAACACTGGCGAAGAAAGTAGTTTCTTCCCGCTCGTTCAAAGTTGCCTCTCGCGTGGGCTTCCTCCTGGCTCCCCAACTGGTCCTTATGGCTATTGGTGTATACGACCAAGCAGCACATGCGCAGGGCTTGGTGGGAGCGCCGGTCGACCCCCGCTACGGGCAAAGCAATGAAGTCGGTCAATTGGCAGACTTCGGATATGACACGGCTCGCGACATCTCCCGCGTAGTTACCGCTCTTTCGACAGTTCCATCCTCAATGGCTGGAATGAAGATTGCCTTCGGTCAAAGAGACGGCGGCGAATCGGCGATGAACGTCGCTAAGGGCTTGGGCATCGGATTCGGCGGACCGACAGCGGTTCACTTGATCGGTACCTTCGCTATCAACAACTTCGGCGGACTGGGCGGCGGTCTCTAAAAAGAGCCAAAGCGACCACGAGTCGAAAAGACAACTAGTTTGAAAAACACAGAGAATTCGGCATTGCTCGCCGGACTTCTCCTCAAAGAAAACGAACCGACGAAACACTTGTCGGAATCATCTGAAAGGTCTGAAGGGCC
This sequence comes from uncultured Candidatus Obscuribacterales bacterium, assembly GCA_964531315.1. Classification (GTDB taxonomy): domain Bacteria; phylum Cyanobacteriota; class Vampirovibrionia; order Obscuribacterales; family Obscuribacteraceae; genus QKMZ01. Next base: position 13,486 of record CAZHEZ010000146.1, read on the forward strand.
GGTATCGCCAAGATACCGGCCTTTTGTCCCGGATGGGAATTTCCCCAATGACAGGGTATTGCGTTAGTCATAATATTTGTCCATAGCAATGAAGTCCGCACCCACGCCACTTCGAGCCATGGTTCTAAATACAAAAGAGATTCACCCCGTGAATAAAGGCACCAAAATCCAAAAACAAACAATACAGGCGCTAGTGGCGTTATTCTTGACGCTGGCGCCTATGTTCTTTGCTGGTGCTGCTCTTGCGCAAACCGAGCAGCCGCAAACCCTCTCCGATGGCATGCCGGTCGATCCCGGCGTCGGCAACCTGTCACAAGGCGCACAACAAACTAAAAGCACCGACCCTAATTCGGCTTATGCTGATGCTCCCGGCGAAGTGCCTCTGGTTTATACAGCTGCCACCAACAATACAAGCAGCGTCATTCAGAACGTCTCCAATACGCTTCTGGGCACTGGCGAACTGGGCTACATCAATGATACCTATATGGGTATCAAGAGATTCTGGGGCGATGACATCATCGGCAACCTTTTCCAGAACATCGGACAATTGCTCGGTAAGTGGATTTCAGAGTGGATCAACGGCTGGGTGGCCGATACGGTTCGCTTCCTGACCGCTGGACTGCGCACCTTTGTTTTGAACCCCAATATCGCTGTCAACGGCATTCAGAACGGCCCTGGTGCCGGTCAAGCCGACGACATTTCTCCCTATGTTCGCGCCGCTGCAGATGTAATGTACGGTATTGCCGTCGACCTGCTGTTGCTTCTCTTTATTCTTTGCATTTGGAAGTACTGGGCAGACGCCGCCTGGCGCGGTGGAGCCGGACTGATGGGCTCGGTCGGTCGCTTGATCTTCACAGCCGGTCTTCTGCTTGCCTGGCCAACTATTTATGCCTTCATCATTCAAATCACCAATGAAATGATCCAGGCCATCTACTTCAATTCGGCAGACGACATCATGCGTCTGGACGCCGCCATGGCTTCTGCTGTTAAAGGCGGTTTGATGGCTGGTGCCGGACTTTTGGCTCATGCTTTTGCTCCAGTCCTGGGTGGTGCTGCCGGCGGACTGGCACTGGGCTTGGTTGGTGAAATCGTCGCTTTTGCCGGTCTGGTTATCTACTTGATCATCGGCGGCATTTTGATTGCGCAGCTCATCTATATTCTGGTTTTGAAAGCCATCCAGACTGCGCTTCTCACAGCACAATATATGTTTGGCCCGATCTTCCTGGTGTTTTTTGCAACACCTGACACGGAAAACGTGGCCTCAGGTTATGTCAAATCCTTTGTTGAAGTCAGCCTCTGGACATTCGTCTGGGTAGGCATGCTCAAGATCATGGTGATCGTGCTCTTCTCCGACTTCAACCCATGGGGCAAAATCATTATGGCGGTCGGCGTTCTGCAGCTGATGATTCAGGTGCCGTCCTTTCTCGCCCGCGCTCAAATCAGCCCGATGTCCGACTTCGTTTCTGCCGGTTTGATAACAGGTGGACTGCTGGGCATGGGCAAAGCGCTCGCCACCAAAGGCGGCGACCTCATGGACAGATTCGCCAAGTGGCGCGGTCAATTGCAAGACGGCGGCGCTCGTGGTCCTCAACAAACTCAATCCGTCAAGATGAACGGCTTGCCGCACGGCGCTCAAGATCCAGAAGCGCTGCAGAAGATTCAAAACGCAGCCAAAGGCGATTTGAACGGCACCAAGAAAGACGACAAAGACAAAGCCAAGACTCCTGAACAAAGTCTCAAGCCTCTTACCGAAGAAGACAGAAAGAAAAAGGAAGAGGAAGAGCGCAAAAAACGCGAAGCACAAAAGAATGGTCTGCCTGAGCAAGCCAAAGCAGTAACCGCTGCAGACGGCACCACCGGTGCAGTTCCGCCGGCTAAGAAAGACAGTGTTGCCGATGGCCTTATGAACGGAGCCAAAGGCGGTGCCGCCGCTGCAGCGCTAGCCGCAGTCGCAGCCGGAGCCGGTGCTTCTGAAGCCAATAAGCAGAAGACCACCAGCACCGAACAACAACAAAGAGATCGCGATGCTGCCGAGATGGCCAAAATGATGGGTCTCGACACCAACGGTGCTGCCGCCACTCCGCAACAGCCACAGGGTGCGCAAAAACCTCTTACTGAAAAAGAAAAAGAAGACGCTGAAAAGGCGAAAGCCCTGGCTGGCGGAAACAATCCTGCCTTGAAGGTGAACACCACCGACAAGACCGGCACGGGCGAAAAGAAAGACGGCGCCGATAAGAAAACCGCTGAGAACGCTGTCCCTGTTTTGCCGCCCGTCACACCTTCGACCGGCAAGAAAACTGATGCGACGGTAGTTCCTCCTCTTAATGCAGTCGGTCCCGACGGTCGCCCGCTCAAAGTGGCACAGACCGGCGACGGCACTGGCGAAAACAAAGGCGTCAACACTGTTGAGACAGACGCAGAGACAGAGCAGAAAAATGCTCAAACCGGTCAACGCGACACGCATCTAAACGTCAACCAAAAGGATGGCACTGTCACTCCGAAAACCGGCGATCCCAAACTGACTACCGGCACCAAGGACGCTACCGGCAAGACCGGCAACCAACAAAATGTCGGCATCGTGCCACCTGTTGTTCCGCCCAAAGCTGACGGCACAGGGACAGGAACTCAAGGCCAGCAAATAAATACCGGCAAGACCAGCGAAACATTGCAAACCGGCCAAGACCAAGTAACCGGACAGCAAGAACACGAAATCCTTACCGTCGGTCAGGGCGTGGACGGTCGCGGCATCAATTTGAGAGTGACACAAACACCTACCACAGGCGGCAGAAACCCTGTTACCGGTCAGCCCGTTGCCACCGTAGTGCCGCCGACCAGACAGCCTGGAGCCATGGGACAGCAAACTGCATCGCCTGTCACCGGCGCTCATGCCAATCTCGGACAAGCTACCAATGCTGCAGCCACAAGCGGCAATCCGGACATGACCACTATGAGTGTTCCGGAAGCTCTGCAAGACATCGCCGGTCCTGTTAAAGTCGATCCCACACAGGCCTTCGATCACTCAGGCTACGGTGGTGTGGCGCCCAACATCATGGCTAAGTTGATCCGTACTTATGACGGCGTATCCATGGGCAAATCGCCTGACGGCAAGGCAACCATCGTTGGTTCGCCCAGAGGGGTCGCACACGTTCGTTTCGGCGCCAATGCCACTCAAGAGCAAAACCTGATGCAAATTGCTTCAGCAGGTTATGCGCAAACCATGACCGATGACTCGGAAGCTTTTGACGCTGCTCGTCAATCAGCAATCGATTCCGGTGCTGACCAACCCAGAGGCTTCGCCGACAAAGTGGCAGGCAACTGGATGCAGTACAAGGGCTCGAGCTGGAGAGAAACATATCGCGCCAAGCGTCAATTCCAGCAAGCCATGTTCTCGGAAGCCGTGAACGGTTCGCAAGCCTATGTGACAGGCGACGAGCAAGGCGCCAACGCATTCACCGATCACCTGCGCACACGTTTCGGCGATATGACGCCTGAAAAACAAGCCTGGTTGCTCCATACTTTAGGCGACAATACGTCACCGGAATCCGGCTTCGGTACAGCTCGTTGGCCGGCAACGGACGCCTTGGTCTCGGCAAACATGGGTATCGACCCATACAACCGGGCTGCTATGGCCAGAGTTCTCGGCACCAACATCCCTGTATGGCAGCGCCCGATCGCCGCCAAGGGTATCGCCAACTATATGAAGGGCGTAGTCGACGAGCGTGCCACACCAGATACGACCAACGAAGAAAGAGCAGCCATGGCCGGTGGTTTGACAGGCAAGCTGTCACCGGCGATCGTGGACGCCTGCGCAACCATTCAGCAATTCGACGCATCACCGGAATCGACCCTGAGAAATCCAAGCTTCGTCAATGCAGTGGCGATCAGAGGCGCCGGTTATGCCAGAGATCCGCAAGTGCAAAACCCGATGAGACAGGCTTACGACGAAGAAATGCTCAAGGGCAGAATGTTCGGCGGCGGTTCTTCTTCCGTAACCACACAAGTCTCAGGCAGCATTATCGGCGGCGGCGGCAGTGGCGGCGGCGATGCCGGCGGCTACAGCCGAATCGTAGATTTGCCTCCTCCTACCGACAACGGCGGCGGCAATGTACAAATGGGCTCGTTCACACCGCCATCATATGAAAGCCGTGTTTCGCAGCAAGCCAACATGCAATTCCGCGTCAATCCGACACCACCTATGCGCGGCGTCAACAATCAATCGATCAATGTGCCGGGCGACACTTCCAGCCAGCGCGTCGACACTCAAGTCAACGTGTCCAACCCGCAAGCCGGCCAGCAAATCGTCCAAACTCAAGTCGATGCGATCGTGCAACCGAGCAATACTTCTGCTCCGCCGGTTGTGCCGCTTTCCGCCATACCGCGCGTGCCGACACACACGACCAATGTCGTCGACGTCAAGCTTCGCCATCAAGCCGCTCACATGACCGGACAAAACGTCAGCATGAACGTTTCCGGCGAAGTAGTGGGCAGCTCCGATGTGCGCGTATCGCGTGTCTCTGAAGACGGCGTCAACAATATGGGCACAGTCGAATCCACAGCCGTTGTCGATGTACTGCACTCGGGCGGTGAAATCGGAGCCGGTCAGGTTGAATCAGAAGTAGCTCGCGTCGGACATTCCGCTCAATCAGTATTGCCTCCTGGCGTAGACATCTTTGTTGAAATGCAACAGTCCGGATTTACCGATGCACAAAGACGCGATCCCAATATCGTGCGCGGTGCAGCCCAGGTCTATCAATCGTCCGGTGGCGACAAACAAGCCATGGTGACGGCAGCTCTGACTGCACGTGCTATGGGCGCCGACAGCGGCAACTTCGGCATGAAGTCCGTACAAGTCGTACAAACCATGATTGAAGCAGGTTGGAAGCCCAATCAGATTTCCGCTCACGACATTCATGTCGCAGAGATGGTCATCGATCATGGCGGCGACACCGGTCAAGGTTCAGGCGGCGGCTATCCGACTCCTCAATACATTCGCTCGATCAGCGATCACCCGGACTTCCGCAGAACGCCTCCGATCGGCAGCGGCATCAGCCAAACGCAATTGAAGCAACAAAATATGGGCGTCATCGATAAACTGGCTCAACAGCGCTACGTCCAACGTACGCAGCAAGGCGGCATCGATGGTTATCCGAGAATGAATCAAGCTAATCCTAATCAGGGCGGCGGCGGACGCTTCTAAAGGCGTGCTTCTTCTCCGCAAGCCGGTCCGGTATTTAAGCTCGGGACAGATGCGTGGCAAGTCCGTCGCTTAAACACCAGACCGTCTTGCTTTCGATGGCCACTTCTGAAAATGCACGGTCTCTCGTAGTGTCTGAGAATCCTTATTAGATGAGCATTTTCGAGGCTGCTGAAAAGAATTAATTCGCTTTTCGTATTCCTACCACCTTGAATTGGCAAAACCATGGGAGTTACCCCACCAACGTGGGAGAAACCCTGATTTACCCGGGGGGGAGAAAGTCTTAATCTATTTGTGATTGGATCTCACACACCCCGGCAATTGTCTATGCAAGACCTCTATCAAGTAATCGAAGATTTCGTTCTCCAGACAGTTTCAGTCAGATGCCCTGATTGCGAAGTTGTCTTTCAGACCGACATCATGGCGCACACGCCCAACATGACGATTGACACGCCGGTAGAGACCGACCTGCATCGCATTCTGCCGCATCCGGCATTGCGCGCTGCCCTTATCGCCATGTGCCCGGCATGCTTGTATACATCCTGGTTTAGTTCTTTCATCGAAGATCCACTGATTCCTTTTCTGGCAGTTGCTCCTGCCGAAGTGGCATTCTCCAAGAAGTTTGCCCACGCAGTTTTGACCGGACGCAAGATAGGCGCTCACCATCTCGACCGCGCCCTCTTTGCTTTGAACGGCTCCTGGTGTGCACGCGAAGCAGGCGAGCCATCAGAGAAGTGGCTGGAACTGGCCGGACAAGAGCTGGAAGCCGCACTCGCCGACGAAGACTGGACCGGCAACCGCAGCAGATATCAATACATCATGGGAGAAATCTGCCGCCTGGTCGGTGACTTCCATGGCGCAGTCAGACATTACAACCAGGTCGACCGCAAATCGCAATTGCCCAAATCGCTGGTCGATCATCAAAGACAAGAAGCCATCAACGGCAATTCCAGACCAGTGCAATTGCCCCCTCAATACGTCGAAGCAATTTTCTTCCCGAAGGCAATTAACCTGGACGAACTGCTCGGACCAATGCCTGTACCTGAATTCAAAGAGTCATCCTAAGTACAAAATCCAATCAAATCAGATCAAATCAAATCAAACAAAATCAAACAAAACCAAATCAAACAGAACATAATCCAATCAAACGACTCAGTAAGACCGAAAAAAGAAAAGAAGAAAGAAAATGGACGACATCACACCACTCAATTTAGAAGACGCTCCAAAGCTGTTCGGCTTACGCTATGACCAGCTCATCGCTCTTCTTGCCGGCCTGATTGTTTCCACACAATTGTATTCATGGCTCAATCCGATCATGTTCGGCACGCAGGACATCAGACTGCATATCTCGCTCATTATCGGCTCCTTCGGTCCCATCTACTGCTTGTTCACACTCAATCATTCAAGCGGTTATTGGGAAACAGTGCTCAATCATTACGTTACATCGCAAGTATATATTCCGGGACCGGACCCCAATCCGACCCGCTTTTTGGTAGATGAAGACCTTATAGATTTTTGTGAGTAAATCACCATGGTATCGACAATAACCCGCTCATACAGTAAAGAAAACGGACTTTTGAATCTCTTCAAAAGAAACTCCAAAGCCGAAGATGGCTTAAGCAAAGAAGCCCAATCGAAATTGCCGGCACTGGCAGTTCCGAGAGCACATCCATCGGCGGCAGGATTGCTCCCTATCTGGGACCTGTTCCATGACCACGACACCGGCGTCGGAGTTATCGTACTCAAAGACGGCAGCTACCGTTGCTGCTTTGAAGTTGATGGCGTTCATGTCAGCGGCTTTGATGAAATCCGTCTGGTTTCTTTGATGAATCACTTCACCGGCTTTCTGAACGGCATCGATACCTCCGTTCAATTGACCGTCGTCTGCCAGAACATCAGCAAAAGAGACTATTT
>CAZHEZ010000147.1:0-20579 GCA_964531315.1 uncultured Candidatus Obscuribacterales bacterium
TGAGTGTGGAATTTTTCTGATCTGATACTTCCTCCATGGTCTGCAACTGGCGCAATTGCATAGCACCTGGTTGCGACGAAATCAGTTTGGCCGCTTCGGCGAGTTTTTCAGCAGCTTGATGCTCACCTTCGGCAGCCACGATTTTTGCTCGCCTTTCTCGCTCTGCTTCCGCCTGCCGGGCCATGGCACGCTGCATGCCTTCTGGAATTTCCACGTCTTTGACTTCGACCGAATTGACCTTTATGCCCCAGCCTTCCGTCTGCCTGTCAATAATGGCAGACAACTGCGCATTTATAGAATCCCGAGCGCTGAGCAATTCGTCCAATTCGTGTTGTCCCAGGACGCTTCTAAGTGTTGTCTGAGCAATCTGGCGGGTGGCTTCAATGGGATCTTCTATTTTAGTGACGGCTTTGAAAGGGTCGACCACCTGGAAAAAACAAACTGCCGCCGTGCGAACCGAGACATTGTCCTTAGTGATAATTTCCTGCATGGGAATAGCCATTGTAATGATGCGCAGATCGGCCTTCTTGTAAGTGTCGGCAACCGGCCAGACGAGGGTAAAACCAGGACCTTTGGTGCCTATTGCCTTACCGAATCGAAAGATGACCAGACGGTCGTACTCTTTGACTATCTTTATGGCGGATAGAAAATAAGCCACCGCACAAAAGATGCCTGCATCGATGAGAAACGAATCCAAAGCAGTTCTCCTTACAGTAGGAAGAATGATCCCCCTTATCTCCTACCACAATTGGGATTTGTTTCACATTTTAGGCTCGGCTGCGCCTTTGCGACATTAATCCGGCAAAATTTGCCGTTTCACAAACCTGTCACGATTGTGCCCAGGATATTTCACGACCGGCCCGTAAATTACAGGCATCAAAGTTGCTGGTCCAAACGAGACCGAGGAGAGAGTAATGAGACAGAATTTCTGCCACAAAATCGCCAACGAAAGCCTGTTCATTGGATTTGCAGTTGCCCTCCTCACCGTCATCGCCACTGTTGCATACGCCGCCGTCTGGCCGTCAATCATTGTTCTTTTTACAGTGAGAGCCGCACACGATTTCTCCAAATGCAATTACAGACTGGTGGCAAAATCACGTAATCACAGCGCCCATTGCATCTTGCAACCGCTTAAGGTTTAAAGAGGAAGATAGGACCAAAGGCATCAAAGGAAACCGTTACTGCCCCAGCAACCGAAAGGCGGCATGCATTAATATGCGTGCCGTCATTCTAATCAGATCTTCGACCCGGCAATCTTTTTTGAGTAAGGGTTTTTGGAGTTTTTTCAGGGCAATTTGTGCAGGGCAACTGTTTTCAGAATCTTGCTAAGACTGCCGTTCCAATCGACAGATGAAAAAACCAGCCACACCATGTTTGGTAGGAATCAATTGCATATATCCGCTTTCGGCAGCAGCCCTTGTAGAAACGGCAGGCAGTGATTCTTGATTAATATTCGAAAACCACTCTTCTTGTATTTCCTGGTTGAGAAATGGCATCAATGACGAACCTTTGAAGTGCGGATTCTCCTTGAGGAACCATTCGATCACTTGAATGTTTTCCTCTGGTTCAAGAGAACAGGTGGAATAAACCAGAACTCCGCCTGGTTTCACAAGTTTTGCCGCGTTCGAGATCAGTTCTTTCTGCAGCGAATTTAGTTCATCAATGTCAGACTGGCTTCTATTGGTGCGAATATCGGTGCGCCGGTTGAGCACGCCGGTACCGCTGCATGGAGCATCGAGCAGCACCCTGTCGGCCAGCCGGTTCAGTTGAAAGTCTCGACCATCGGCTTGAACCGTTTCCAAATTTTTCAAACCTTGCTTGAGCCGCGCATCCTTGACCAGCTTCAATCTTGACTCATGCTTATCGACTGCCACTACGCGCCCGGTATTTTCCAACATCTCAGCTAAATGCACCGTTTTTCCACCAGGAGCCGCGCAAAGATCGACTATCGTTTCACCCTTTATTGGAGCCACTACAAGCGAGACAAAGGCTGCAGCCTCATCTTGCACCATAAAGAATCCGTCTTCAAAACCAGGCAACTTGGATGGCGACCCGCGAAAGGATTTGCCGCCTGCTTTTCCTTCAAATACGAGACAGGATGGAACCAGACGACCGGCCCGTGCAGAAAATCCGTTTCTCAACATAATCTCCAACATGGCGTTAGGATCGACATTTACTTCGGAAACTCTAACGGTCAAGCCCGGCTCTTTCTTCGACCATTCCAGCAAGGCCTGGGTTTCTTCACCACCAAAATAACGCTGCCATTTTTCGATCAGCCAGCTGGGCAATGAATACTTAATACTGAGAGAAGCCGGATCGTCTGCTTGAATTTGAGAAGAAACATCTGAGAACTGACCGGACTGCTTTTGTTTATTGCGCAAGTATCCGCGCAAAACACCATTTGTATAACGCACCAGGCCTTCGTGACCAAGCGCACGAGCCAGACGATTGGAAGTATCCAAAACAGCGTGCTCAGGCGTTTCGCTCAAATGGTCCAATTGAAAAATTGCCAGTCTGAGAAGATTTCGCAGCACAGGAGGCATTTTTGCCAGAGGCTCTTTGCTGACCGATTGGATTTGAGAATCAATCAGACTTAGATTGCGCACAACGCCCTGCACAAGGGCAGTTACAAAGGCACGATCTTGCTCGCTTAAGCTCTGCCTGTCAAAACCTGCACTTAATGCAAGATTTGCGTACGCGCCATCCTTTTCGACTTTGATCAGAGTTTCCAGCGCCAACTTTCTTGATGCCATTCCTGGCGGGCTGGCTTCTTTTTTCGAACCCCGCTCTTTCTGTGATTTTTCATTGGCGGAGATTTTGCCAGAACCCTTTTTTCTCTCCTCACCGGAAGCGATGCGAGCCGCCTTTTTAGGACCGATTCGCGAGCGAACGCGCGACGATTTTGGAGAATTTTGGGAAATGGATGATTCTTCTGAACCTTCAGCCATCAGACAAAACACTCCTTGCCGCTTTGCAGGTGAATGCCATTAGCCCAGGCTTGAGCAGACATTTTGTTCTTATTGGCGGGCTGAACCTCTATCAATTCCAGACGCTCTTTTCCTGACTCTGAACAGCCCACAAATACTCGATTGCCGGCAAAAAAGAGCGTCCCGGTCCCGCATTCTTCATTATCACCAGGTTCTACTCTGGTCTTCCAAATCTTGACCTGGCTTCCTTTGTATGTAGCCACGGTACCCGGCCAGGGTTGCAATCCTCTGACGCGATTATGGATTTTTTTTGCTTCCCATTTCCAATCGATCACTGCCATCTCTTTGCTTAGAACCGGTGCATAAGTGTGTTGACTGTCATCTTGCGGTTCAGCGACAAGGGTTCCGGCCAGCAGTTTATCAATTGTTTGGATAACCAGGCGGGCGCCCACCGTCGATAAGGCTTGAGCCAGGTCGATAGAGGTCATATCATCGGTGAGCGGCAATTCTGCTTTAAGAAGCATCGGTCCAGTGTCGACGCCGACATCGGTGAACATTGTGGTGATACCAGTGACGGTATCGCCATTAATGATCGACCAATTGATTGGGGCAGCGCCGCGCCATTTCGGAAGCAAGGAACCGTGCAGATTCATCACCCCATGTTTGGGAATATCCAAAACTTCCTTTTTGAGAATCTGACCGAATGCCACCATGACAATCAGATCAGGTTCTAAATTTCTCATCGCCGCCACAACATCAGGTTCTTTTGCCAGTTTCACCGGCTGCAAGACAGCAATACCTTGCTTCAATGCCACTTCCTTCACAGGCGGCATATGCACCTTGTTGCCGCGCCCGGCCGGTCTGTCCGGCTGACAGACCACACCGACAACTTCAGTCTCAGGAAAAGCTATCAATTCATTTAGAGTCGGAACCGCAAACTCGGGCGTTCCCAAAAACAGCACTTTCAAGAGACACGTCCTATTCGCCTTGCAGGCTGATTTCCACTATGTGGTCAAAATTCAGACACTGCTTGTCATCCAAAGTAATGTACATCAGCCTTGTGCCATCAAAAACAATGTTGGTCAATTGCCCGGAGTATTTCCACTGCTCACGCGTGACCACCGATACCTTTTCACCAATCCATTGCCTGAGAAACAGGCGTTCCTTGCCCTGCGACATTTCCACATCCTCCGCCAGGTCGACTTAAGAGACCAATAGCCCATATACGGTAAGATAACAGGCCTTGCCTTTCCGGAGGAGCCCAGGCGGCTAAACATGGCAAAATATAAAGCTGGTGGAGATTTTTGAAAGGGCGCCTGATACTTTTACCGGCTGGGCTATGGCTGACTGTTTTCATGGTCGTGCCGCTTGTAATTTTGCTTGTCTTCAGTGTCGGTCACAGAGACGAGCTGGGGCGCGTAGCTCTGAACAATTTGAGCTTCGAAAATTACTTGCGTTTTTTCACGGGACCGTATTTGCTCACACTGATGCGCTCACTTTCTTTGGCTGCTGCGACAACGGTAATCTGCCTGATTCTGGGAACACTTACTGCAACCTGGCTTGCTTTTGCCGTGCCGGCAAGATACAAAGCCCTATTTATGACTTTGTTTGTGCTGCCGCTCTGGACATCATTTTTGCTGCGCATTTATGCCTGGATTACAATTCTTCGCCCGACTGGAATTTTGACCGATATTCTCAATAGTTGCGGCTGGCAGAACCCTCCTTTCATTCTCTATTCACCATATGCGGTTCTTCTAGGCATGGTTTACAACTATCTTCCCTACATGGTTTTGCCCGTCTATGCAGCCCTGGAAAAACTCGATATCCGGCTGATTGAAGCAGCCGCAGATCTGGGTGCGACACCTTTCAAAACCTTCGTCAAAGTGACCGTGCCATTGAGTTCGCGCGGACTGATCGCAGGCAGCATCATGGTCTTTGTGCCAGCCCTCGGTGACTATGTCACACCCGATCTTCTCGGCGGCGGCAAAACCATGTTCATCGGCAACCTTATTCAGAACCAGTTTCTGGCTGTCCGCGACTGGGCATTCGGTTGCGCAGTTTCGACACTGCTGATTATTATCGTCGCGGTGGCAATCTGGATCTATTTAAAATACGGGGAAACGGATACGCTTAAGGCATAGGTGAGGGCGGTGTAGATTACAGCTCCTGAACCTTCTCTAGCGGCAAAAACTTCTACATGTTATAACGCGGCACAATCTTAATTGTAGGTGCTGTCACGTAGGCGAGAATTTCTTGATAGGAAATGTGGGGATAGGAAGCACACAGCTTTCTCAAGGAATTCTTGGGCCAGCGTTGTCTGTCGAATGCAACCCAGTGCAGGCAAGCATACGGTTGCAGATACTTCCGCCCAATACCCTGGAAATAGTCTTTAACAAAGTAGACAAGGCTCATGGCTAATGATTTTTCTCTACTAAACATTTGGTAGTCTTTGCTAGAATCGGCCTCCGTATGAGCTGCCGAAAAAGTTCGCGCAAATTTATTTCCGGCCCTTGACTCCAGCAAGCCTTGCAATTCCAGAAGGACAAGCGTACTGGACAATTCAGCTACGGCAAGTTTTGAACGCTCAAATAGCAGATCGAAACTAATCGGACTCTCAGAGAGTAACCCAAGAACCTTTTCTTCCACTTCGGAAAGGTTCGATTCTCCATTCGAAACATACCGCTGAGCTTGAGTCTCAAGTTCTCTTTGTATCGCCAATTCCTCCGATACTGGAGACTCTCTGGCAGGCGTTTCTTTGGTGCGTCTGGTCATTATCGCCGTGCAATATGATGTTGAAACTTCAATGGCATCATCAGGTGTCTGGCTAGCCACGACGATACCCAATTGCTTGTAGACAAGATTGGCTGTGTGATTAGTAATACCAAGCAATGTGGTGGCTTGGTTTGCGGTTATAGTGATGCCTTCATCGCTCAAGCGCATGATCACGATGCGAGGACGAAATAAACGAGCCTTATGGTAGAACGTTTTTGCAGTGCACCACACTTCTTTTTTGCATCTATGGCAGCGAATCACGCGTTCGCCAGAGGAAGAAATTTTGTTTTTTTGGTGGCAGTGATTGCAAATGAGCGTGTCTCGCTCCGCAAGATCCGAAAAAGCAGCCCTCATGTAGCCTTCTTCCGAACCAAACTCCTCGTCAAGCTCCTGCAAAAGCTCACTTGCCATTGCATAAGATGCTTTAGATGCGTCCGTGTAAGCCATCCCAACTCTCCTTGCTTCTTACAATGAATACGAGTCGAGAAGCAAAAAAGTTCAAATATTTTGCCTGCTGACAACTAAAATCTCCAAAAGTGTACCCACAGTTTGGAAGTTAAGCCGTTAACGGCTTAACTTCCAAACCTAAATATTGAGACGAAACTACGAGCGCAATGTAGCGATTGGACGAATTTTTCGAAGTATCGTCACCAAACGATCGAAGTCATTTTTGAAAATATGTGAAAGAGCCTGGCCTGCTTCCACTAGAAAGGAATATTCTTCTCCATGCGCCTTGTAGGCTTCGCGAATGCTGGCAGCCGCCAGTTCGTCCTGCGGAACCGTGGTGACTGTGGCAACCAATCTCAGGAAGTCGAATCCTTTGGTAACCTTGCAAATCTCTTCTGAGCTGGCCGGATAAACAAAATCGTGCACCTCTGGTGGAACAGGGGGCAAGTGCTGGTAGACTGCTCCGCCTTCAATGTAACCGACAACGACGGCATGTACCTCAGTGCGCAGAAGTGAAAAAATGTGCGGCTGTTCTTCTCGTAATTGTTCTCGCGACAACCCGAGTGCCCAGGGTTGGTGCATCGCATCAGGTGAGCCAGTGATGACATTGTGTACAACGCTCAATACATCAATTCCACTGGCAGTGTGAATTTTGAGAAAGCTTCCAAAGCGCGGTTTATCTGTTTCCGGCATGCCGTCTTTATCTGCCTTCGTCAGACATTGCGCCACCACCCCAGTGATGGAAGACGAGATTACTTCAGCGATTGGCTCACTCTTACGGGCCATAATTCCCTCAAGCCATTCAAACTCTAGTCAGTCGGTGGTGCGACTTTGTTGGGCACGAAATTTTCAGTTTCAGACTCATCGGGCACCTGGTCAATGGTCTTGGCCAGTGAAAGATTGATGATTGTTTTGCCTTGATCCTCATCAATCATGACGTTCATCTCAATATCTTTTTTTTGCGCGCTGATACTAATTACGTCGGCGCTATTCTGAACGCTGCCGACCGTCCAGCCATTGTTTTGTAGCTGTTCCTGGTACCATTTGCTGACGTCTTCGCCTGATGCTTTTGCTTGCAGCATAACGAACTTGGATTGCTCCTGATCATTGCCGTCTGCTGACACAGAGCCGGTTGCCTGTGCATCTGGATAAATGAGAGCTTTGAATTCACTAGGAATCGAGCCCTCACCTTGTGCAATCGTGTGAGTCATACCGCCCGAATTGTAGGTCACATCTTTGCCGTTGCCGCAGGCCGTCAGGCAGAAAATCGTCATGGGCAAAACCAGAAGTGCAACCTTTTGGTATGAGATTCTTTGTACGGGACAATTTATCATCGCTTAGAAAGTTGCTCCTTCAGTTGAAACAGTCTGCTGACTTTTTCGGCTGAGAGACATTGTATCCGAACAGGGAAAACGTTTCATGAGCCTCATACAGCCTGCCTTTTACCGCCTTGGCTGTCGAGTATGCCCTCACCGATAAGATTTACACCCACAACAGTTGTTGTGATCAGGATTCCAGGCACGATCACTGCCCACCAATTGCCCTCTATGAGACTTGATTGGGCACTAGTCAACATACTGCCCCAGCTTGGCGTCGAAGGGCCAAGCCCCAATCCCAGAAAGCTAAGACCGGCTTCCATAAGAATTGCATCCGATACCAGCAAGGTTGCTTCAACAAGCAAAACAGGAGCGGCGTTGGGCAAAAGATGGCGGAAAAGCATGCGGATAACTCCGATTCCAAGCGCCTTTGCCGAATATATATACTCCTGCAACAGTATTGATTGAATTTTGGATCGGCTGATGCGAGCCGCCTCTAACCAGGTAGTGGCGCTAATCACAACGATTACGGTAAAAAGAGGCAAATAACCACTTGAGAAAGAAGTTACCTTCAGAAAACGCAAAGTCCAGTCTGGGAACGAATGTAGAAAAGGATTGGCGGTTAGCAGCGTATTTATTGTCAGCAGTAAGACAATGTTGGGAATCGCTAGGAGTCCGTCTACAGCCCGCATCATGATTGTGTCGATCGGTCCACCTAAAAACGCCGACAGAGCCCCCCATACGCCACCAAATGTGACGGCAGCAAATGCCGCAACGATACCAATCACAAGCGACATACGAGCACCCCAGAGTGCCTCCGCCAGTAGGTCTCGGCCGAGCAAGTCAGTGCCCAGCAAATGTCCCCCAGATAGAGGAGGCAAATTGATCGCTTCCAGATTGACAGGAACAGGCCAGATCAGGGTTTTCGAAGGCGCAATTGCAGGAGCGAGTAAAGCAGATGAAAAAACCAGGGCAATAAGAATCACGCCTACCCACATGCGGATAGAGCTATGGCGAGGATCTGAGATGGTGAAGCGCGACTGAGACACTACGGTTTTGCTCCTTCAACCTCAGCAAAGTATGCATCTCGCCGCCTTGGATCGATCATCAGTTCAAGGGCATCAGCGGCTAGATTAGAAAAAATCACAAGCGCTCCATACATCATTACCAGTGCAAGAATCATTGGATAGTCTCTACCAAAAGTCGATTCAACAGCGAGTCTTCCCATTCCAGGCCAGGCAAACACCGTTTCAATCAGAACCGACCCTCCCAGAAGCGAAGGCAGAGAAAGTCCAGCCAGATTGATAATTGGAGCAAGGCTGTTTCTCAAGACATGCTTGGTCAGAACCTGCTCCCGGGAAAGTCCCTTCCCAAGGGCAGTTGTCACATATTCTTCGGTCAACTCATTTAAGGTAGCCGTCCTTACAAAGAGCGCAATTTTAGCCATGCGCCTTAAGGACAGCACTAACGCAGGCAAAACGACATACCCAAGTGCGGAAAATGCAGCCTGCGGATTGACCGGTGGACTACCGGCAGCATGCACTGCAAGCAAAGGCACCGCTTCAAAAACGCCCATCCTGCCTGCCATTGTCAAAGCCAGAAAGCCAATCCAGAAGCCGGGGGCCGAATATAAAACAAGAGCAATCACAAAGAGGCCTGCCTCCAGCCACTTTCCGATTCTTGTCTGTTTTAAAGCAACCATTGCCAGCCCCCACAGCACTCCCATGCAGAAGGCCAGTATTAGTGCGATGGCAACCAGCCTGACTGTGGGCGGAAGGCGTTCCTGAATAATGCTAATTACCGGACGCCCGTCTTTATATGACCGCCCGAAATTGCCCTTAAATACACCATTGGAAAGCCATAATATGTACTGCTCGACAGGTGATTTATCGAGACCAAATTCTTGGCGTAAGACCTGTATTTCCAGAGGCGACATATCTTTCTGAGCATTGCCAACCAGCACATCTACCGAGTCGCCTGGCAGACTCAACATCGCCGCAAATGTGATAATCGACAAAATGAGCAGCAGCGGAACTGCTTGCAGACATCGTCTGAGCAAGAGTTCGAGCAAGCCAGTTCTCCTTACACACTGATCTGACGCCTCAAACGCCACTGAAAGCGGAAGCTATACACTCTGTATGATACAGGCTTCATTCCCGCATACAAACTTTGGCAAAGTTTGGCGGACTTTGACAAGTTTCAGACACGCAGTCTACGATAAGCTTTTACAGGTAAATTCTGCCGTGGCGGCATAGCCAAGTGGTAAGGCAAGGGTCTGCAAAACCTTCACCCCCAGTTCAAATCTGGGTGCCGCCTCCAATTTTTATCTGAAATTACGGCTGATTGCGGCTTTTCCGCAATCGTCTGTGGCAAGTGTCTAAGCGTAACAGCAGCGGTTTACCTGAGGCACTGAAGCACGCTAAAATGTCTTCTCCAGGAGTTTTCCGTGGACAGTTGGCGCAGTTGGTAGCGCACCACTTTGACATAGTGGGGGTCACTGGTTCGAATCCAGTACTGTCCATTTTTTATTGTCGACAATAACAACCCGCAGCATTATCAGCCGCAAATGAGAATATAAGCGCTGATTATGCGGCTCCTCGCTGCCAACTATTGTCAAGAGCAAGGTCATTTAGAAGTTAAACCGTTAACGGTTTAACTTCCATACTTACTGGCAACTGTTGCCAGTCAAGAAGTTCGGTCAAGCGGTCTGGCAATTCTTAGAACCATAGATTCAATAATCACTTAATAGGCTGCAAAACAGGGAATATGTCCAAATACCCGGGATCGGCGTCCCGTTGTTATCTTCTGGCAAAGGTTCCAGATGAAAGAGGGATTGGCAAAAAAAGTTTCCAAAATCGTCGGCGTTTCGTCGAAGGATCTGTCTTGGCGAGCTCTGGCAGTGTGCTTTTGCGTCGGCGTCGTGGTCCTTTCGCTGGAGTGTTTCAACATTCCTTTGCTGTCTGATGCACTTAATATCAGCGAAAATTCAGTCACCGACCATTTCATACGTTTCCGTGATGGACTTGAGTCGTTTAAGGAGAAGCGGGCAACAGAAACAAACTCCGTCGTTTTGGTCACTCTCGACCCAGAATCGGCAAGGCGGCTCGGGCTTAGTTCAAAGAAACCGTGGACCAGAGGACTCTTCGCGCGCCTGATCGAGCAGCTAAACAAAGGCGACGCGGAAGTGATTGGCTTCGATGTCGACCTGGAGGAAGCCTCAGGAGAGAGCGTCAAGGGAATTGGTCGAGATGGCGAGACTCTTGATCAAAATGACAAATCCTTAGCTGATATATTCAGAAAAGTAAAAAACATAGTTCTTTCTACGAACGTCGACTCACCTGACATTCAGCCTGGCAGCAAAACCAAACCGCGCGTCCACGCACCCTATGAGCCGTTTGTCGTGGCGCTGGGAGCCGATGGTGCCTGCCTGGGAAATGCCTACATTGCGGTTGATAAGGACGGGCTGGTTAGAAAGGCCACTCTGGTCTTTGAAAAATTCGGACATTCAACTGCATTTTACAAATCGTTTTCATTGCGAGTTGCGGAAAAATATCTGGATGCACGCTCCATGGTCGATCAAACCCACGAGCGCGTATTCATAAAGGACAAGATTTTTCCGTCTGATTTCCGCATCAATTTCGCCGGCGGCAAAGGCAGCTTTACGACGATACCTTTGTGGCGCGCTCTCGATTGGCAAAAGCATTTCCAGTCTGCATCCACAATAGCCAAAGGCAATGATTCCGGCATTGCCAGTACCAATAGCCCTTTTGCACACAAGGTAGTGCTAATAGGTTTTGGTGAAAGCAGTTTTATGGATACAGCCAGCAATCAACCTCGCCAGTCTCCAGTCTATGAATCGAGCTACGCCACACCGGTCAGTGACTTCGACAATCGCATGCCGGCAATAGAAGTTCAGGCTAACATCATTGCCAATCTAATCAGCGGAAAATGCTTGCCGCCGCCGTCACGGTGGAAGATGCTGATTGCCATTCTGATTGCTGCACTGGCTTGCGGACAGGTGATGGGATTGCTGGTCGGGCGCCCTCTGATGAGCTTTCTTGCTATTGCCGGAATATCGATTGCCTGGTTTGCCGTTTCCTTTTTTCTGTTCTTGAATTTCGGGCAAGTGATACCAACTGTAGTGCCGATTGCGGGAGTGTCAATTCCCTGCTGGCTGCTTGTGCTTGCCGATCAAAATTTCTATTTCTTCCGCGACCGCAGACGCCATACAAGGTTGTTCCGCTCGATGACAGCCAAACATATCGCCAGACAGATAGACAGGGCACAATTGGCCGAATTGGGTCTTGATGGCAAACGCTGTCAGGTAACAGTGATGGTCTGCCGGGTGCGGGATTTCATGGATCAAGTAGATCCCCTGCCTCCGGACAGAATTTTTCAAATTTTCAATGACTGCCTTGGAATTATGGTCAATGAAGTATTTGAGCATCGGGGCATCGTTGACCGCATTGCCTCCTATGGAGTAATTGCTTTCTGGGGCGCGCCTTTGCCCTTGCCGGGCAGCGACCAGGCCAGACAGGCAGCACAATGCGCACTATCCATCAAAGATGCCATCAATAACTATTGCGAAACTCAGTCCGAAGATTTAGCCTCTCTGGCCTTGCGTTCTTCCTGCGGAATTGAGACCGGTGAAGCATTCTGCGGCACAATCGACGCCGGATCACGCGATACTCAATTTGCCCAGTACAGCGTCATGGGCGATCCAGTGGAGCAAGCCCTGGCACTGGAGGCGCTCAATAATACCTATGGCACCAGCTTCATTCTGGGCGCCGGCACCGCCAGATTGGTGGAAGATACCCTGGAAGTACGGCAAATTGACAGCATCATTTTGAACGGCTCCGGCGAGCAACAATCGCTTTACGAACTCCTGACCACAAAAGGCTCTTTGCCGGCAGCCATGGAAGAAGCAATTGCCATATACAGAAGCGCACGGCACAGCTTTGATGAAGGCGACATCAAAGAAGCAGAACAACTCTTTGCTACGATTTTGAAAATGGTGCCTTCCGATCAACCGACAAGCATCATGCTCAAACGCTGCCGAGAACTGCTCAGCGACTCAGGCGAGACTGTGTCATCTGGCAACCGGCCGCAAGGCTAAAGCACTAGAAATTATTTCCTTGAACAGATTACGGAAATGGGTCAAAGCAAGACAGTGCGCAGAATCAAACCAATCAGTAAAGCCCTGTGCCGACCGCTTGCCTGGTTATCGATAACCGTCATCATCGGTCTTTCTTGCGCGCTCATCTCAGATGCTCAGCAGTCAAAAACAGTGTCATTAAGCCAGACAGCAAATGACGGCGAGAATTTCTTCTCGACACCAGGCGGGAGAGAAAACAAATTGCCGCGCTATCGCAACGATGTTAAACCACAAGATAAGATTCGTACTTACATTCAGGCCGGCACGCCTGAACTCGATCAAATCAGACTGATTGGCACATTGAAGGGCAAACAGAGAGAAGACATTGTCAAAACATTCGAGAAAGGGCGCACGGAATTGCAGCCGATGATGACTGAATTCAATGAGTTGAGAAAAAAGATGTCGCCTAATCTTACAGAAAGAATGTTGAGCAAAGAAGAACCGCAAATGGACATGAACACCAAAACGGAAGACTTCGAGCTGCTTGTCAAAACCCGCAATATGTTGCAAAAATTGCGGAGCAAACGCCTGTCCATGTGGGAGGAACTGCAGGCAAAACTGAGTCCGACTCAACTGGACGAACTGGAAAAACTAAAAAGCGGCGAAGTGCCAGCCGATTACCTGAATGCCGGTGAAATCTCTAACGAAAAAATACCGCCTAAAAATGGTGAAAGCATGAACAAATAGCAAGGCATATGAAAAGAGGGACGAAAACAGAATCAGTATGGATAGCGCAATTATTGCGCCGGGCCGGTTTCGGCTACACACCAGGCGAATTCAAGTACTACACATCACTGGGATATGAAGGCACGCTCAATGAACTGCTCAATCCCAAACGAGTAGACAATTCAGTCTTGGAAAAAGCCATTCAAGAACAGTGCTTCGACTTCACAAATCCCAACGACTTGAGAAGATGGTGGCTTTACCGAATGACTTACTCGCGCCGCCCGCTCGAAGAGAAGATGACTCTTTTCTGGCACGGACACTTTGCCACATCTGATCGCAAGGTGCGGAATCCGCACGCGATGTACTTGCAGAACTTACTTTTCCGGAAATACGCATTAGGGGACTTCCATCAGCTTTTGCTCAACGTTTCCAAAGATCCGGCCATGATCGTATGGCTGGATAATCAACAAAATCGCAAAGGCAAGCCCAATGAAAATTACGCTCGCGAAGTAATGGAGCTGTTTACAGTCGGCATCGGCAATTACAGCGAAACCGACATTAAGCAAGCGGCAAAGGCATTCACCGGCTGGGAAACAAGACCGGATGGATTTTTCTTCAACAAAAATCAGCACGATTTTGGTGAGAAAACTTTTTTGTCAGTGACGGGAAATCTAAACGGAGAGGATATCGTTTCCATTCTGATCAAACATCCGGCCACAGGGCGATATCTGGCCAGAAAGCTAATCACATTTTTCGCCTACGACAATCCTGAAAAGTCCTTTGTTGAAAAAGTCGCTGCTGTTTACAGAGAAAATAAATTTTCACTGGGCCCAATGCTGAAAACGATTTTCACAGACAAATCCTTTTGCAGCGACAGAGCCTATCATGCCAAAATCAAAAGTCCGGCTGAACTGGTAGTCGGCAGTTTGAAAACGCTGCAAATTGAAAATCTCGACAACGATTTGCCACAATTGATGGGCGCCATGGGTCAGGATCTATTTCATCCTCCATCAGTAAAGGGATGGGACGGAGGTGAAGCCTGGATATCCAGCGACACTATGATGGAGCGATTCAACTTCGCGGCCCGAATTACGACCTTGCGCTTCGACGAACTGACCGCAAAAGCCAGCCCTTCGGAACTGGTCCAAAGGCGTGGGCTCAAGAATGCCAGTGATTTGGTCAATTATTTTGTCGAATTGCTCGTCGACGGCGACGTTCCAAAGCAGGCCAGGGATAGACTGGTGGAATATGTTTCCAGCGATCTAGACGGTAAAAAGGTGAGTATGATTGAAGACGATCGCACACTCGATGCTAAGCTTCGAGGGCTCACGCATTTGATCATGACCTTACCCACGTATCAACTGACCTGAGGTATCAACTGACTTGACGTAAAACTGACTTGACGTATCAACTGTTTCGAAGGAAAAAATCAATGGCAGTCACCAGGCGTAAATTTATTCAGGGCGGATTGGGCATGCTCGGACTGATGCTTTCTGCCGAGGAATTGCTCAGCCTTTCGGCTCTGGCAGCCGGAGAAAAAGGTGGACGCCAGCTGGTACTGATTCAATTGAGCGGCGGCAACGATGGCTTGAATACTGTCGTTCCCTTCGGCTCCGGTGCTTACTATGACGCCCGTCCGCAGCTGGCAATTGCCCAGAAGGACGTTCTCAAACTAAACGATCAAATTGGCTTGCATCCATCTATGACAGGCATGCACGAGCTTTTCCAGTCAGGACAAATGGCCATTATTGAAGGGGCCGGCTACCCGGGAGCGAACCGTTCGCACTTTCGATCGATTGAAATCTGGCAAACGGCAGAACCCGAAAAAATTGGCGACACAGGCTGGCTGGGTCGATATCTGGACCTGGCATTTTCCGGCAAGCAGCATGCCTCATTGCCTGCCGTCAATGTAGATCCGATGCTTCCCAAGACGCTTTTTGCCCGCAAGATCGTCGTGCCGTCGGTCAACAATATCTACGAATTCCGCTTTCGCACCGATCCTCATTTCAGAAAAGACCACGACAGGCAATTAAAAGCATTCAACGATATTTACGAAGACTTCGACAGCAAACGTCCCCATGCCGATATCTTGAAGAAAGCCGGCCTGGAAGCAAATCAAGCCTCAGACTATCTGCTCAATATGGTCAAATCCTACAAAAGCTCGGTCAAGTATCCCAGCGGAAGGTTGGGCGACGGACTAAAATTCATTTCTCAAATGATTTCAGGCGGCGTCACGGCGCCGGTTTTTACCGTCAGCCTGGATGGATTCGATACGCACGCCAATCAACAGCGCGTGCAAGCCGGCTTGCTGAAACAGCTGTCAGATGCGCTTCTGGCATTCCAAACCGATTTAAAAGCCCACTGTCTGGATGACAAAGTGCTGACACTGGTGTTTTCAGAATTCGGTCGCCGCGTGCAAGAAAACAGCGGTAAAGGAACTGATCATGGCACTGCAGAACCAATGTTCATTGTAGGCTCTGCCGTCAAAGGCGGCATCTATGGTGAACATCCCAGTCTAACGGCACTGGACAACGGCGATCTAAAATACACGCTCGATTTCCGCACCGTATACGCCACCGTGCTGGAAAACTGGCTGGGAGCCGATAGCGCTCAAGTGCTCGGCAAACGATTTGAAATCATGCCGATACTCTGAAATTTAGCGATTACGGATCCGGCGGAGCTGAGCCCTCAACCATAGACCAGAACTGCCTGGACACGTCCCACATCGTCTCGTCTTTGTAGTTACGCAAAACGCATTTGGCCGTCCACATACCTTCTTTGTCAATCGTCACTTCGGGCGTGACTATGTAATGACCTTTATAAATGTCGTTAGGATCATTGGCTTGAAATTCCTTGCGGAATATCTCGTGCCCTTCCGGATTCTCTATGACCACAAGCCCCTTGTACTGCCGTCTTTCAAATGGCGTCCCGAAGCCGATCACCATCTGGCAATGCATCTTGAGCGGCAACTCGCCGACAAAAACATCAAAAAGTCCCTGGGCATTCACCCTGCCATTCTCTGCATGTTCGGCCTGGTCACAGAACAAGATGTAACCACCGTGCAGGTACTTCATCAGAATCCCCCGATAACAAACAACAGCCTGGCGATGCCAAGGAGAACCCGGTCAAACTGGGTCCGAGATGAAATTTTATACCATTGGAAAGCACCAGGTTGACAAGAGAGCGTCAAGAAATCAAGCCTATTGGCAAAAGAAAAAGGCAGCCGGTTTTCCGACTGCCTTTAATTTGTTTGGAAGTTAAACCGTTAACGGTCTAACTTCTAAATCCATTGGCTGGATTCTACTTGGATTTTGCCGTGACGATGCCATCCGATATGTTGTGCGGGACTTCGTCGTAGTGTGCAAATTCCATTGTGAATGTGCCCTGACCACGTGTCTTGTTGCGGATATCTGTAGCGTAGCCGAACATTTCGGACAACGGCACGACCGCTTTCACCTTGGACAATTTCTCGAGAGTATCCATACCCTCGACTCTTCCACGGCGGCTCGAGATGTCGCCGATTACTTCACCCATGTATTCTTCCGGCACTTCAACTTCGACCTTCATGACCGGCTCCAGAAGTACTGGTTTGCCTTTCATGAAGCCTTCTTTGAAGGCCATCGATCCGGCGATTTTGAACGCCATTTCAGACGAGTCGACTTCGTGATAAGAACCGAAGACCAGAGTAGCCTTGAGGTCGATGACCGGATATCCAGCCAGGACGCCGCCGGCGAGAGCTTCTTTGATGCCATTTTCGACTGCAGGGATGTACTCCTTAGGAATAACACCACCGACAATCTTGTTGACGAATTGGAAGCCGGAACCTGGTTCCAGAGGATCAAGTTCGATGACAACGTGTCCATATTGACCACGACCGCCTGATTGACGGACGAATTTGCCTTCTTGCTTGACGTGATTGCGAATGGTTTCGCGGTAGGCGACTTGCGGCTTGCCCACATTGGCTTCTACCTTGAACTCGCGCAAAAGTCTGTCCACGATGATTTCCAAGTGCAGTTCGCCCATGCCGGCGATGATGGTCTGACCGGTTTCGTGATCGACTTTGACCTTGAAGGTTGGATCCTCTTCAGCCAGTCTGGCCAATGAATTACCCAGCCTGTCGGAATCTTGCTTGGTCTTGGGTTCGATGGCTACCGAGATAACGGGATCTGGGAAGTTCATCGATTCAAGAATGATTGGATGCGTATCGACGGCAAGAGTATCGCCCGTGGTTGTGTCTTTCAGACCGACAACAGCAACGATGTCGCCGGCGCTGGCCGATTGAACATCGGTGCGCTGGTCGGCTTGCAATTGAATCAGTCTGGAAATGCGCTCTTTTTTGCCCTTGGTCGTGTTCTGCACGTAAGAGCCGGCGGTCAAAGTACCGCTGTAGACGCGAACGAATGTCAGTTTGCCGACGAATGGATCGGTCATGACCTTAAAGGCCAGTCCGGCGAAAGGTTCGTCATGGCAAGTACGCTGTGCTTCTTCGCCATCCGGAGTCCAGCCTTTGATAGGCTTAGCTTCCTCAGGGGACGGCAAATAGTCAACAATTGCATCCAGAAGCGGTTGTACGCCTTTGTTTTTGAATGCAGAGCCGACCAGAATCGGAACGATATGGTTGCTGATTACGGCTTTTCTCAATGCCACTTTCAGTTCGTCGGCTGTGGGGATCTCGCCTTCGAGATACTTGCCCATCAAGACGTCATCGGTTTCGCTGATTGCTTCAACCAGTTTGGTCCGCCATTCTTCAGCTTCTTCAGCCATGTCGGCCGGAATTGCTTCTTCACGAGCCAATTTGCCCATCGGATCGTCCTCGGCATACATGTATGCCTTGCGATCGATTAGGTCAATAATGCCTTTGAAATCTACTTCGGCGCCAATCGGAATCTGCAAGGGGTGACCATTTGTCCAGGTCGAATGCAGTCCGGGCAATTGCTCCTGGATTTGCTTAACAACACGGAAATAGTCGGCACCGGAACGGTCCATCTTGTTGACAAAGACCATACGGGGCACTTCATAGCGGTTTGCTTGTTTCCAAACAGTACCGGTTTGGGGCTGAACGCCGGCAACTGCGCACAATACGATGACGACGCCATCAAGCACGCGCATGGAACGCTCGACTTCAACAGTGAAATCGACGTGTCCGGGCGTATCAATCAAGTTGATATGCTTGCCCTTCCATTTGGAGGTTATAGCGGCAGCGGTGATGGTGATGCCGCGTTCTTTTTCTTGCTCCATCCAGTCGGTGACAGTTGTACCTTCGTGGACTTCTCCAACCCGGTGGATAAGACCGGAATAAAAGAGAATTCTCTCCGTGGTTGTTGTTTTACCGGCATCGATGTGAGCAGCGATACCCATATTACGGATATCACGTAATGGGATTGTCCTGGTCATCACTGTTGTGGGTTTCCTTTCGTCCGTACGAGTTGCGACTTCCATGTTTCCTTCCGCCGTTTTCCTATGTTTGTCCAAGTTTTTGCCAAGTTTGTTTCGGCGTTACAGAGGACTAGGCCCGGCAGACCCGAGTCATATACCCCTGAAAACCTACTGCACCTTATCATGACTTCTTATATTTCCAGAAAAACCTTCAACAAAGATTGTTTGAATTCCTTGCCTATCTTTACAATTGAGCACTCTACCCCCAGGCTGTAATGAGCGAAAACCAGCATTTTGAGCCGGTTTTGCTCCAATTCCCGAAAACACTTGCCTTTAAGGCACTAGCTGTCGGCAATATTAAGATCACCCAGTCTGCCGGTAGAAGACAATGGATGTATCTACACCGGATTCAATCACTTTTGCCTAAAGTTTGCTTGCTTTTCGGCATCCACGACTGAAAAGAACTCGAAACCGCCTGACGTTTCCGAGTGCACCTACCGTTTGAGCGGCCATTTTCGGACACGCCCAGTTAAGACCGTCTTAAATTAGGGGCTCTTGCGCCTACCTATATAAGTCGACCAAACCAATTAATAGCGGTAATGAGCAAACGCCTTGTTGGCTTCAGCCATCTTGTGCGTTTCGTCCTTTTTCTTGACTGAATTGCCGGCTCCGTTGGAGGCGTCAATCAGTTCTGCCGACAAACGCTCCGCAAAGCTTCTGCCGCCACGCTTTCTGGAATTGGTGATGATCCACTGGGTAGCAAGTGCTACGCCACGAGCTTGTTTCACTTCGATCGGCACCTGGTAGGTGGAACCGCCAACCCGGCGAGCCTTCACTTCTACAAGCGGCGTGACGTTTTTCACGGCTTTGTTGAAGATATCGAGCGGCTCTTGCTTGGTGCGCTCTTTGATCATGTCAAGGGAGGCATAGAAGAGCTTTTGAGCCGTGCTTTTCTTGCCGCGCTGCATCATACGATGAACAAATCGCATAACGAGCTGGCTGTTGAAATCCGGATCGGGCGGAGGAACTCTTTTTTGTGCGGCTGATCTGCGTGACATACTTTCGGGTCCTGTTTTTGCTTATCTTGCGTGTTCTGGTCTTGCTTAATGCGTCTTTGAAAACTATTTCTTCTTGGCGGGCGCACCGGCTTTAGGCCGCTTGGTGCCGTACTTGGAACGTCCTTGCTGCCTGTCTTTGACGCCGGCAGTGTCGAGTGCTCCTCTGACAATGTGATAGCGGACACCCGGCAGGTCTTTGACCCGGCCGCCTCTTACCAAGACGACAGAGTGCTCCTGCAAGTTGTGCCCGACGCCCGGGATGTATGCAGTGATTTCCATACTGTTGGTCAGGCGGACACGAGCGATTTTGCGAAGCGCCGAATTGGGCTTCTTAGGTGTAGTCGTCTTCACCTGCGTGCAGACGCCGCGACGTTGCGGGCATGATTTCAACGCGGGTGATTTCGTCTTATAAGTGACTTTCTTCCGCTCTCTCCGTATGAGCTGATTGATGGTAGGCACCACAAATCTCCTGAAATAGAACTTGATTACACGGTCTGCCCCTCACAAATAGGGAAAGGCAGCTGCTCGCTAAGGCGGTTGGCAATAATATAGGCAACGCCCGTACGATGTCAACGCCAGCCTGTTGGGCTTTCGACTCATGAAGGCTGCAAAATGAAGCACACAAGAGTTCGAACTGCCGAGACAGACAGCGATTGAGCCAGAGTATCAGATCTAATACTCCAGATCCCCCGGCCTTTACTTTAGTTTAAGAGCCTGCCTCCATTTCTTTGCAAAAGCACCGCCCTCAGCCTTGCCCTGAGAACTGCCTGATGAGCGGATTATAAGCTCTCAAGTTTATCTTTGAATAAAAGACCCTGCTTGGACATGACGGCAATGTCGGCAGGCAAAAGGCGCCTTTCGG
>CAZHEZ010000148.1:0-20524 GCA_964531315.1 uncultured Candidatus Obscuribacterales bacterium
GAACACTCCTTAAATCCAAATTCCACGAGCCCGTCTCACCTGTTGAGTTTCCGTAATCCAAATGCTCGCTTTAGTGGCAAGACTTCTTCACTTCTTAGCATTTCGAGTTTAGTTTCCGCTTGAAAAGCCGCAGCATCTGATCAAATAAGAAGTACGACGCTGTCCGGCATTTTAGGAGCTCATTGACGGTCTTTCTGACTGATCCTGAGTCCATTTATTTGTGAAGCTTTTGCTTCTACCCGGCCCTGACTAATGCAGTCAGGTCACCTGCTCCAGAGCATAAAGTCTTATCAGGAGCGAGGCTTAGTCTACTTGATAGGGGTATTTATTGAAAGGCAATTCTGATAAGAACGGCTTGCTGTCAGTATATTGATCCATGGGCAGATTGGATGCATGTTGGGCGGAAGTGGCTGAACACACGCCACAGTGCCGCCTCGAGCTGATGGAGCCGGGGCGCACAGCCTGTTAATTTCTCTATAATTTGTCGCTTATCTGTGAGCTTTGTATTGAGCAATCAGCGCGGTCGCGTTCCTATAGCGCTTCGAGTTCTTATTTACCTGCTTCAAGACGATCACAGCCTGTGTGTAGGCGCCTTGCTTGGCTTTTGACTTGGCTGTATTGATGAAGCTGAGCGCTTCCTTCTCCATCGCATATTCGTCCATCAAGTCGCGTACTGCCCGAAAACGCGGCGATTCCGGACCGATCGGGCGCAGTATTGCGGTTGCCTCATCGTACTTGTCATCTTCTGCTTTGATTTCGGCATCGATTATCTTCTGCCTGGTCTCCATCTCAATTTCGACTGCTTGCTGGATAGGAGGCATCGAGCGATCGCTGACCGCCTGAATGACTTCTCTGGCGGCATTGTCCACCAGGCGCTTGTTCAACTGCTGGCCGGGCACGACATAATCCTGGTTGTATTTTTGAACGGACGCAGTTGTAATCACCTGCCCGTCACGGGTTTTGACCGTTACCGTCCCGTTATATCTAATTTGACCGGTGTTCTGATCGGTCTTTTCAATGATGGAGCAGACTACAAACCAGTCCGGATTGACAGTGCTGATTTCTACATCACGCGAATTGGAAAGTCCCATGCTGAGGCGATCGCAGACCTCCTGTTCGATGCCGCTTTGACCGCCTGGCGTGATTGACATGCGCACCGGGGGCACGCCTGCTTGAGCGGGAAGCGACAGCGATAGCCAGGCCGCAACAACTGAAGCCAATAAAAGGACTCTTCCTTTCACTCTTCCTGCAAACATCTTCAATACCTCAAAGCCGGATGCCCAGACAACGCGCTCAAACGTTTCTTCTTTGCTTCAATTGAAAAGAAAGCTCAAGGAAACGAAAAGCTAGTATAAACTGTCCTGCAAAAGCGCCGCCATAAATATGACTGGAAACGGTTTTTGCGCGCTAGAAGTATTTTTTCGCGAAACTCAAACAGGAAGAAACTCAATCCAGACAAGATCGCCGTCATCACTTCCTGATGCCGCTGCCAGTCTAACTCCCTCGCTCTCGTAAATGTCCGCGTTGAAAGGATCGCGACCAACTCTCAGCAGGTTTGAGAAAACATTTTGAGCGGATTTGAGAGAGCCGGGAATTATGCCCGCACTTGCCAGCCTCCCTGAAATCCACAATTTTGAGATCGTGGCTTGCTGTTCGATTGCCGTGACACGAATCAGGCCGTCCCTAAAATCGAAGGAAAATCCATTGGCCATTTCGGCGGTTTCGCAAGTGCCGCCCAGCCCATTGATGGCGTCCTTGATCGATGTTTTGCCGGGAATCACTCCCAGCCAACCCTGGCCCGGCCGCCATGCCGACAGAGAAGAGTTGCTTAAATTGTCAGAATCCTTGGCAATCATATTTATTTCTTCTTCTCCACTTTTCTAATTCTATCTTCGAATGCTTGAACTTCAGCGCGCGCTTCCGCTGTATTTTTGACGAGCACTCCGCTTACTGAACGGATGTAGTTGGGAGTGCCGGCAGTGTCTTTCCCGTATCTCATTGCCACTTCTTGTTGATCGTGCTCCTTGACTGCATCATAGAGTCGCGGGCTATCCTGCAAGAGCTCCTGACGTCGTTTTTCATTGATTCTGTATTTCATTCCGCCTTCGGCAAACATCTCCAGCGGGTTGACGAAATATCTTGTCGCCGGCTTCACCTGCGCCAGATCGCGTACTTGATCGAGAGTATATTGCTTCGCATCTTTGACGGCTGCTACATTGGCGCCTTTGTCATTTTCCAGACCGCCATGCTTGCCGCAGGCACACCATTTGAAAGAATCTTTGCAGTGATCTTGATCGCGCCTGTATAGCTCATCTTTCTTGCCGGTAAACATCCACTTTGTTTCGTGAGTGTTGGGATCTTCATAAGGCAACCAACCCAGCTTTCGCGCCCACTTCTCTTTTTCTCTGGGTGTATCCCAGTTGAGATTTTGCTGCGCATTGTGCATCAATTCATGGTGCGTTACCGCTTCGATACTGTAAAGCTGATGCATGTTCATTCTGTCGGCATCCTTTTCAGTAATCGGTTTACCTTCGTTCGCCCCCGGCTCGAAATAGATTGCCTGCCGATTGTTCTTGTCTTGCTGGATATGATAGGCAAGCGCTACATCATCTTTGTAATAGTTGGCAGTGAGAAAGTAGAACTTCACTCCCTGGCTTCCGTCTTTTGACATTTGGCTGGGCTGCGCTTTATACAAAGCCGCTTCAACTCCGCTCAATTCAGCCAGATTAGGGCTGCGGGCCTTGATCATACCGCCGCGCTCCCAGCTGCAATCATTCTTCTGCACCCATTGATTGAGGATGTCTTCACCGTCTGTGCTGAAAGAAACTTTGAAGACCTTATCCAATTCCGCGATTTTATCGCGTTTCAATTTGGCTAATTCGGCCTCAGCCTTTTCCAGACCTTTTGCATTGGCATCGGTCGTGAGCAGCTCTTTGTCCTGCCCGTTCAATTTCAATATATAGACGTATTTGCCGTCTTTTGTCTCAACAGTGACGCCCTGTTTCTTCTCGAACTGCTGGGCTTCGGTTAGCGGCTTTTTGTTCTCGGCGCTGCCGTCTTTTCGCTCAATCGAGCGCGGACGACCGCACAGCTCTCCTTCTTCTCGCAACTGATCAGGTGTGCCTGGTGAGAATTGAGCTTGTTTATTGTCTGCGGGACTATCGGCAAAAGAGGTTTCTGAAAGCTGAAGCATAGATGCGTCCACCATAAAGACGAAAATCTACACTTCTATCCAGCCCGGCTATCATAGGCGCGCACTGCCGGGATGTCGATACGCGGAATTCCCATGGCAGATTAAACGGCAGCCGAATGCCAAACGGTAAAGCTATTTTTTCAACCTTAGAAGGTCGTTTTTGAAGTCTTCCACATTGGCATAACGTTCCAGAAGCGGTGTGGCCGTCGCTTTGGCGACAATTTCGTCGAGTTCGGGAGAAACAAATTGACTGTGATTGGCAGGATGCGAGGTGCTGATTGGCTCCGGCTCTTTTCCGGTCAATAAATAGAACATAGTCCCGCCCAGAGAATAGATATCACTTTGCGGTGTTGGTTTGCCGCGAAACTGTTCGGCCGGAATATATGCATGTTTTCCGACCACTGTCGCTGTGGCTGACGAGTCCACCTGATAGGCGACGTTGAAATCAACAAGCTTAATGAAGCCGTCTTCTTGCAGCATGAGATTGTCCGGCGTGATATCGCGGTGCACCAGAGACGGTGTCAGTCCATGCATGTAAGAAAGGATATCTAAAACCTGGATCGCCCAATTGATGATCTGTTCTTCTTTCTGAGGACCGAGACGGTCGGTAAGGGACTTGAGAGATTCACCGGGCACGAAGTCGAGAACCAGGTAACCACGATAGTCTTCGATGAATGCATCTTTTAACTTGACGATTTGCTCGTGATCGAGCTTATCCAAAATTTCAGCTTCTGCTTGCAGCTTTTCGGCTGTGCGCTCTGCTGTCAGTTGTCCTCTATGCACCGGCAAAACGTATTCTTTGAGAACCACTTCCTGACCAAGCACCAATTTCTTTCGTTGTTCTGTGGTAGAAGGATCAACTCTCAGTATGTGCCTGGCATCCTTGTTTCCCAGGGAAACAGCGACCTTACCGTCTGCACTTTCTGCGCCATATGCTGAATCAGGAATCTGGTCTCGTTCAACAATTGCCAGATAAGCGGTTCCCTGGCCGCCACCACCGATAGTGCCAACCACTCGATACATGCCGTCGCAAACCAACATGTCCTTTTCCAGCAAACCGCTGCGCGCGCGATCGGTTGCTTTTGAAAAATACTTGAGCCAGAGTTCCGTATATGACTCGTCAGTAGCGAAATTAGGATCCACGTTGAATTTCGCTTTCGGTGCGTGTTCTTTGATCAGGCTGAAAAAGCTGCCGACATTATTCTTGGCGGTAATGTCGGAAAGTTTTAGTTTGAAAACATTGCCTTCATTTGTAGTGAGAAGGAAAACCGGCTGGCGTCCGTGAAAGATGTCCCATTTCCAAATCTGATCGACACTTTTGATCGCCGTCCACTTGAATGCCAAATTAATCGGACCGGAGTATTCGAGCATCAAGTGGCTGTCCGTCCAGTCGATTTCTCGCGATTTTGAAGAACGCGCTATGTAAGTGGCAAAGGCGGTCGTAAGCGCACATCCGAACGCGGCAAAGGGGAGCAGATTCAAAACCTGATCCATGTTGGTAACGTTTTTAAAATTATGCACGTTTACATAATTGCTGAACAAAGTTGAAAAATCGATTGGCGGTGGTTGTCCTGGGGAGCTATTGCTCTGAAAATAGTAAAAGGCCAATGCAGCAATGATGACGCACGCGGCTACCAGCCCAAACATAGCAATATGCTGGGCTAGATCAAAGAATTGGTTGATGCCCCGCCAACTTCGGTTGGATGCTTCCAGCGCTTCATCATATGGACTCTTATAGTTCTTCAGGGCCGTAGCATAAGCTTCCTCGCCATATTGAGCGCGATACTTTTCTAAGGACTCCAGGCGCAAGCGCTCTCTTCTGTCATACCAATGCTCATTGTCGGCATTGCCAGTTTCGGTAGCAGGGGGCTCGAACTTCCATGCCGGTGGTGCCGCTTGCGGCGAGACTTTTAGAGAAGGCGGTGCCAGTACGTCTTTTTCTTGATCCTTGAACTGACTCATTGCTTGTCACCTGCAAAACTGCCGGCGATTTTTTCTGCGGTTCCAATATTCAGACTTTCTTGCTGGTGGCTCTTGGTGTACGCGCGTGCCAGTGCCACCACTTCTTCGGCTGTCTGCAAGCGTTTTTCCGCCTCCATTGCCGTGCATTTTTCAATCAGTTCGTTTAAGGCAGGGAATTTTTCTTTTAATTCATCCGGCAACGAAGATTGAGAGAGGGGCTCGGGATCGGTTCCTGTCGCCAAATAATAGAGCGTGCAGCCGAGCGCATAAATGTCGCTTTGAGTGGTGGCCTTTCCTCTGAATTGCTCCGGCGGAATGTAGCACTGCTTGCCGACCAGCGTTCCTGTGGCAGTGCCCAGAAGCTCATTGGCGGCACCAAAATCAATTAGTTTGATTGAGCCCAGACGATCCAGGACAATATTGTCCGGAGTGATGTCGCGGTGGATGATCGGTGGCTCCTTAGAATGCAAATAACTGAGAATTAGAGCCATGTCCAAGGCCCATCGCATAATCAAGCGCTCGCCTTGTGGACCATGCTCTTTGACGAAAGCGCGCAAATCCACGCCGTTTACGTGCTCCAGCATCAAGTAATGCCGATCGTTTTCTACAAAGTGATCGAGCACGCGGGCGATGTAAGGGTGGTTTAAACCCTGCAGGATTTTCGCTTCCCGCTGAAACATTTCAATCGCTTTTTCTTTCATGGACAGATCAGAGTTGAGCGGCACGACTGCTTCTTTGACGATCACTGAATCGCCGAGCTTGTCTTTGCACAGGTAAACTGCCGACAAGCCGCCGAAGGACACTTGACCGACAACGGTCAGAGTTTCATTTTTCAGTTTTGCCTTTGCTTCCAGAGGGACAAAGGCGGTGCTGCCGAAACGGCTGGCCAGATCTTGCTCCCACATGGCCGTGAAGCTGCCGTCGCTGCCTGGAGCCGCCTGGGCGTCCGGCATCACCGTTTCAATTGCCTTCTTGTCGAAACTGCATCTTGCTTCCGGGGCGTTGGACCTAACCGCAACGACAAAATCCTTGAGGTCGTTATTGTTCATCCCCGCCAGTTTGAAGCGGGCGTCGCCGGTCCGGAATTTCAATCTCAGCTCGTCACCCTTAAAGTCGACTGTTTCCAGCTCATTCCAGGCTTGGTTGCGCGTGAAACCCAGGCTCAAGAAATACCGCCAGGGCAGGCGGAGTTCCTTTTCGGTGACTACGAATTTGGCATCCAGGCAGACAAAAAGGCCGAAAACCCCCACCACGAAAAGCCCTATGTAGAACAAGAGCAGGGCAAAGAGGTCCTCATAACCTCTAAAACCACCGTCAATAATGGCTTTGAGCAGCCATGATGAGACGTAAATCGACCATAGCCCCCAGACTGGCGACAGGGCCAGCAACACCGCCAGACCGTTGCGCGCCTGGTCTTCCTTGTAATGGATGTTCAGCTGGGGCTGGAGTTGATGTTCTGCCAATGGAAAGTTGATTGGTAAGTCTATAGACGCGGACCATTTATATTCCCGAAAGTCGGTGCGGATCCTCGGAATCTCTCCCCTGTGCCGGATAAATGAGTGCTAATCTTTTGCCTTTTAAACCCGGCCGGCGAAGCAGATAAGCGGGCATAATGCAGTTTGAATTGGATGTCCATAGCGGGGTTCGCCTGGTTTGAGAGAACGGTTTTCACTTTGCCGGTTGCTGCTTTTGCTGATTTGCTTATTGGCGCCGGCCATGGAAAAGAGCGCAGCGGCCAGGCAGATAACCCGGCAAATCGGCACTTATACAGACCGCGTAGACCTGTCGTCCAGATTGGGAGCAGCAGGCAGCGCCGCTTATATATTGAGTGCCCGTTCGTCTAATCGAGGCTTGTACATCACCTCAGTCAGCTCAGGCTCGGTGGCGGCCAAGCTTGGTCTGGAGCAAGGAGACGTACTTTTGCAATTAAACGGCAGGGTCGTGCAAACTGCCGCCGATGCCGACAGAATATTGGGCGCAGCCCCGTCCGGACAATTGAAGTCGGTTTTTGTGAAACAGACCGCCCAGGCCCTCAACTGCTACAACCAGACGATTGCTTATACAAATGACGCTCCTCAAGACGGAACTGCGGTGATGGGCTCAGGCGTTTCGGCACACACGAGTTCTACTCTTGAAAAAATTCAGACCTCTGTGCCTGTTCAAACGCTGGAATCGTATATGTGCGAAATCGTCAACGCCGATCGCGCCGCCAATGGAGTCGGACATGTTTCCTTGAGTGCCTCACTGTCGGCGGTGGCACGTGCGCACGCCGAAGATATGATCAAGCGAAACTTTTTCGACCATATAAATCCGTCCGGGATGGACCCACGTGAGAGAGCTGCTGCTGCCGGTTTGAACATAATGGTGGCGGAAAACATCGCCACGAAAAACGGACCAATGAGCCCGCAACTGAAGGTGGCGGGCTGTGAAAGTATGATGATGGCGGAGCCGAAAAACGATCCGCATAACCACAGAGGAAATATTCTCAACGCTTCATGGGTTAGCGTGGGCATCGGCTGCGCATATAGCCCGGGCGGTGCCGTCGTTGTCGCGCAAGAATTTTGCCCGACTGTGGTTCCTTAGTTGAATCAGAGATTTTTTTAATCGGTCTATATCGAGGACTTTGCCAGTTCTTCAATCGTAGGAACGCGCCCAGTGCGGCGTTCAGAACCGTCCACGCAATGCCTGATCACTTCATTGAGGTTGTCAGTAATCACGCTGTTTTTACCTTCTTCTTTCTATGATTTCAAGAAGTCGTGTCATGGAATTGTCACATGGCAGTGAGACGATCAATGTTGGCGTGCGATCGAAATTATGTATCGTGCTTGTTCCGGGAGTGGGCAGATGGCGGCAGATCTAAATAAGGCGGAGCTGGAGGTTTTTCATCCTTTTCAGTATCTGGATCCTTCCTTCTATAAAATGCGCGATTATTTTGACAGCTTCCTGCGCGGGATTAGCTGCGGACTTATATTGAATGCACCGATCATTCTGTTGGGAGTATTTTCTCCCACTTTGTTTTTTTCATTTTTCCCTTGCATAGCGGCCGTTTCATGTTTATTGGGAGTAGTTTTTGCGGCCGTAGTTCACAGCTATCGAGTCGGTTTTAGCGAAAGCCTGGCAGTGCGCGGCATCAGTGCTTTTCTCACCTATGAGGACGTAAATTTGCCGCTTTCTGAAGCTTTTGAATTGTGCCTTGCTTCTACAATGCAACTTCGCTCCGCTCTAATAGTTAGATCGTTGGAAGGTGTAGGGATTTATGCGCGCGTGAAAGCGGTTCCCGATCGCACTGTCGTAATTCGATTGGAGAGTATGCGCACGGGAATAACGCGAATTGCCATCGATTGCGTCAAGCATTGGCACCCCATTCATTCGAAATTAGTGCGGCAACTATTTGGCAGGAAGTTCGAGCAGCTCATTGTCAGAACTGATGATGGGCTCAATGCAGAACTGATTGAAGAGATTGCTTCTTTCCTAAGAAATACTCCCAACTGGGATCATGTGTACGACGGCTTTAAGCCGCATGAAAGTTTGAGCAAGCGACACCTGACTGGGAAAGTAACCAGTTGACACGCATACAAATGTATGTATAATGGAAATATTAGGAAGATATGCTTGCCGCACTGCCCATGGTGCCGCGCAGCACACCTATGCGTGATGTGCCCCGGGGCCATCACGCGAGAAAATAGGCGTGCGTGCGCGTGCAGACGGGCAGTCAATCGTGTTGGCGCGGCATTGAAAGGCACTAGCCGCTCCTTATGAAAGGGTAACTTCCCTCTAAGGCAGCTTCTCTTGGACTAGTTGGCGGACCTTGTTTAAAGCATCCGAAATATTCTCCGGATTCTTTCCGCCGGCTTGAGCAAGCTGCGGTCTGCCACCACCGCTGCCACCACAGATTTGAGCGGCTGCTTTGACCAGTTCACCGGCGTTAAGACCTTTTTTCACCAGTTCGTCGGGAACTCCGACTACGAGTGAAACCTGGTCCGGACCGCTGGATGAGGCCAGTGCGACCAAGAGTGAATTGGAACCGTTCTTGAGTGCTTCAGCGATTGATTTCAAACCGTCGACGTTCATATTGTCGATTTTTTCAACGACAACTCTTACTGAACCGACTTGCTGAACTTTCTGCTTCAACTCGTCGACTCTCGATAGGGCCAGCTTCGATTCCAAGTTTTGCAGCTGCTTTTCACGTTCTTTAATTGTCTCTTGCAATTTCTCAATTTGAGAGGACAGCTCGTTTGGTCGAACCTTGAGCAATTTGGTCGCATCAGACAGATAAGCGAGTTGATCGTTTAAATATGTCCATGCTTTCGGTCCGGAGTAGGCAGAGACACGGCGTGTGCCTTGAGAAACGCTTTCCTCGGAAATGATTTTGATCGGTCCTATCTCGCCTGTTTGGGAAACATGGGTGCCGCCGCAGAATTCCAGTGAGAAATCGCCCATGCTCAAAACGCGCACTGTGTCGCCGTATTTTTCTCCGAACATAGCGATAGCACCGGTTCGCTTCGCATCGTCCAGTGACATTTCCTTAGTGATTACCTGGGCGTTTTGTTTCACCCAATCGTTCATCTGCTTTTCAATTTGCCGCAATTCTTCC
The DNA here is from genome assembly GCA_964531315.1 of uncultured Candidatus Obscuribacterales bacterium. Taxonomy (GTDB): domain Bacteria; phylum Cyanobacteriota; class Vampirovibrionia; order Obscuribacterales; family Obscuribacteraceae; genus QKMZ01. The sequence continues at coordinate 9,750 of CAZHEZ010000148.1, forward strand.
GGCTTGGGTTGTTTTTCCAAAGTGAAGTCAAAACGCATGTAAGCAGGTCCGACTTGCGAACCGGCCTGGGTGACGTGCTTGCCGAACAAGTCACGAACGGCAGCATGGAAAAGGTGGGCGGTGCTGTGGTGCAGTACCGTCTGGTTTCTCTTTTCCGGATCTACTTTTGCATGCAAGGACTGCCCGGCTTCCAAAACTCCCGAGAGGGCTTTGACTTTGTGCAGGTGCAAACCTTCGTGCTTTTTGGTATCGAGAACTTCCAGGCGAGCACCGTCGCTTTCCAGCATTCCGGTGTCGCCGACCTGACCGCCTGACTCCGCGTAAAATGGCGTTTTATCAAGGATTACGTCCACTTCTTCGCCTTCTTCTACGTGGTCGACAAAGCGGCCGTCTTTAACCAGCGCCACCACTTTGGCGTCGCCGGCAATTCCTTTGTAGCCACTGAATGTGGTGGTGCCGTGTTTCTTGATTATTTCTCCCAGCGCTTCGTCGCCGGCGATGGCAACATTGAAATTACCGACGGCCGAGACTTCGCGGTGTTCTTTTTTGGCTTTTTGAAAACCTTCCAGGTCGACGGTTTTGCCGTGCTCAAGAGCTATTTCCGTGGTCAGCTCGACCGGGAATCCATAGGTAGCATAGAGGTCGAAAACTTCCTTGCCCGGCAGAACTGTTTCCTTCTTTTGCAGGAGTTCGTCCAGCAACGCAGTTCCACGCTCAATACTCCTGGCGAAGTTTTCTTCCTCGGCTTTGAGGTGTTTAATGATGGCTTGTTCGTTTTCTTTCAGTTCTTTATAGTGGCTGCCGTAGGCTTCCACGACTTTTGGCACCAGCTTATAAATAAAGGGCTCTTTCAATCCGAGCAGTCTGCCAAAGCGGGCAGCGCGCCTGGTGATAAAACGCAGAACGTATCCTCGCCCCACATTGCTGGTTCTGACGCCGTCGGCGACCAGGAAAGTCACACAGCGCACGTGATCGCAGATGATTTTGATGTAGCTGTCAATTTTATGTTCAGGCGAACCCGGCTTTTCGTCAATCGGTTTTCCGCCTGTGTATCTGACGCCGGCAATTTTGCAGACTTCTTCCAGAATAGGCATGAAAAGGTCGGTCTCAAAAGTATTGTTTTTCTTTTGCAGAACCAGTGAGACTCTCTCAAGCCCGGAGCCTGTGTCGACATTTTTCGCCGCCAGGGGTGTGAAATGACCGTTTTCGTCTTTGAAAAGCTCCATAAAGACGAGGTTCCAAATTTCCAGATAACGATCGCATTCGCAAATCCCGATACCGCATTGGGCCGGATCATCGCTGCAACCGTAGTCGCGTCCACGATCGTAGAAGATTTCAGAACAGGGTCCGCACGGGCCTGTAGGACCAGGAGGTCCCCAGAAATTTTCCTTACGCGACATTCTGAAAATGCGCTCTGCCGGTATGCCGACATCTTTATTCCAGATGCTGAAAGCTTCCTCGTCAGCCGGATTAAGCTCATCGCCTTTAAAAATTGTGACCGAGATCTTGTCCGGCTCTAACCCCAATTCCTTGGTCACGAACTCGTAGCCCCAGGGAATAATTTCTTTTTTGAAATAGTCGCCAAAACTAAAATTGCCTAACATCTCGAAAAACGTATGGTGGCGCGCAGTTCTGCCGACATTTTCGATGTCGGAGTCCTTGCCACCGGCCCGTGCGCATTTTTGGACGGTGACGGCGCGGGGCGGCGTGGGCGCCGGGCTCTGTCCCAAAAAGATAGGCACGAATTGGACCATGCCGGCCGACGTGAGAAGCAAAGTAGGATTGTCCGGAATCAAGCTGGAGGAAGGCAAATAAAGATGCCCCCGCTTGTCTCGGAAGTACGAAATGAATTTGTCTCTAATTTCTGCGCCAGAAAATGTCATGAATGCCTCCCAGCACCAGATCCCCGTTCCAATCAACTTTGGGATCATCAAGTATATCCTAGGAGGTCTTCCCGGCGCCTCTTGTAAGCTTCGGTAAGGCTGCTGCAAGCGCCCTGCGATCGCGGCTTTTGCGGCATGCTGAGGGGCATTCTAATTTTAGAAATCGCACAGGCCTGCAGTGCTCGACAACTATACATAGCTTCATGTCTGCCGCAGGCAAGAAAGCTTTGGCGCCGGACCTTGAGGCCCGACCTCGCACGACCTCTCTCAGTGGCATTAGACTGCCGAATCTGCTAGATTCTTCACTTCCCTGCGCCGCATTTGGAACCCTGAGACACCTTACTCTGGGACGCAGTATTCTTGTTTTCCAGTTCGGGCGCGGACCTCTATCACCAACATCTGCAGCTTTGGACAAACCGTGAAACTCCGCAAAGTACTGATCGTTCCCAAGAAGTCCACTTTCCAGCTCCAGGCTGTCGAGCATAAGGAATCTAATTTCCTCAAGCTTCTTGAGGAAGGGCATGCTTCCGTAACCAAGGTCAAACTCGCTCACGAAGAACATATCGAGACTTTGGAGCATCTGCTTTCGGCACTCGATCAGCGCGGAATCGAGCACCGCTCAGTGGTGCGCGCCGAACTGGAAGGTCGAATAAAAGGTGTTGACCTGGTCATTTCTGTGGGCGGAGACGGCACTTTCCTTGATGCCTCCCATCACGTGGACACGCTTCCTTTGCTCGGCATCAACTCGTCGAGATCGTCGAGTTTTGGGCACTTTTGTCTGGCCTCTTTGAAAAACATCGATAAGGTTTTGGACGATATCGAAAGCGACAGTATTAAACCGATTAAGCTGCTCAGGCTTGAATTGTCCCTGAATGGAAAAGTTTTACCTGATCTTGTCCTCAATGAGGTTTTGATCGCGCACTCAAATCCGGCTGCAACAAGTCGATTTATAGTGCATTTGCGCGGAATTACAGAAGAGCAGAAGTCCTCCGGTATATGGGTCAGTACTCCATCTGGATCTACTGGCTCGATGCGCTCTGCCGGTGGTACTGTATTGCCTATAAATGACCAACGGTATCAGTTTATCGTCCGAGAGGCCTGCATGCGCCCGACTGAAAAATGGGAGCTGGTGAGAGGGATTCTCGATCGCAAGGAAGAAATGCGTTTTATCTCGCAAACACGCACTGGTACTTTGTTTATCGATGGACAGCATATCGAGCATCATTTTGGACTGGGAGACGAGCTTACCATCCGCGCCAGTGAGCATGATTTAAACGCTTATGCGGCAGCTGATGTTAACGACATTTTCGTATGAATTGGCAATCGGAACTTAATTGGGATCAATGACGAGCAATGATAGAGTCGCTGTTGCATTCGGCAAGATGGCAGCGAGGACTATTCGAATTTTAGGTGCGGGGCTGGGCTCGAATCTGCCCGGACGCGTGGCGCGGAAATTTGCTCCGGAAGTGCTTTCCCATCTGGCCGGTCAGTCCAAACGGGGAGTGATCGCGGTGACCGGCACCAACGGCAAGAGCACCACATCCGGTTTGCTTTCGTCGGTTTTGAGAACGGCCGGCTTTACTCTAATCCATAACCGCCAGGGCGCCAATCTTGTCACGGGCATCACAGCAACCCTTGTCGATGCAGCCTCCTGGGACGGTCATATAAACACGGATTATTGTCTTTTCGAAATCGATGAGGCCGCACTGCCTCTGGTGGCCAAGGAAACGCCACTGTCGGTGGTGGTGGTCACCAATCTGTTTCGCGATCAACTGGACAGGTTTGGCGAACTGGACACTACGGCAAAACTAATCGAAAAAGGTATCACCATCTGCAAATCTCCGGCAATTTTAAATGCTGACGATCCCAATGTGTGCCAGTTGGTTCCTGATAACAGCAGATTGTTTTTCGGATTGGATGCTGCCCATTGCGATATTGCCAGTCAGAGAAATGACGACTCGCAAAGTTCTGATGGTTGGCAATCCCTGGAACTCTCTTATTGTCTCAAGTGCGGCTCGGAGATAGTCTACGACTGCTTTTTCTATGGGCAGCTCGGTCACTGGCGCTGTTCTTGCTGCAATTACAAGCGACCGGACCCGACCATTGTTGCCACGCACATACAATTGCTTGCGGCCAGCTCGCGTTTTAGATTGACCGACAAGAGACAGAATCTCTCGGTGGAAGTGAAACTGCCTATCCCCGGTTTGTTCAATGTATACAATGCTCTGGCAGCGGCTGCTTGCGCGGTAAAACTGGGTGTCACCCTGGAGTCTATTAAACAGGGACTGCAAACCTACACCACTCTTTTTGGACGCTCTGAGAAAATCTCACTGCTCGGCAAACCTGTTTTAATCCAATTGATAAAAAACCCGGCCGGTGCCAGCCAGACGGTCAAGGCAGTGGTGGAAGACAAAACCGCCCGAGTGCTCATCGCCATCAACGACAACTTGGCTGACGGACGTGACATTTCCTGGCTCTGGGATGCTGACTTTGAGCCTTTGAAGTCGGTTCAGGGTCAAATGATTGTCACAGGGCTGAGAGCCGACGATATGGCCGTGCGCTTGAAGTATGCCGGCGTGGAGTCCGAGCGCATCGTCACTGTGCCAAGATTGGAGCGTGCATTGAGGCAAGCGCTCAGTGACATTGGCCCGGATGAAACACTCTGGGTATTGCCGACCTATACGTGTCTTCTTGAATTGCAGAAAATCGTTAAATCCATGGGCCAGTCGCTCTCTGGGACCTGAAGCCCTGATTGTTTACCATCTTTGTGGGAACTGCCCAGTCTAAACTCCGTCGATTGCAAAGCAAATCGAGAGGGAGAATTTATGAACAAAAATAAGGCAGAAAAGAGCAAGGAAAATCCCGTCTATACACAGCAGGACGACTCCGCATTGCTTAATTCAACAGGCACCAATGCATCCGATGCTGACCCGGCTTTGACTTCTAATCAAACCGGCAGTGAAGGGAAGGCTGACAGCCATCTGCCGAACGTGCATAAAAAGGCGGCCGAGAAGCTTGCCAAAAAGGACGACAAACCGGACGGTGAATCAGGCTAATTTTCCAATTTTTTAGACTTGTTAATCGTGCTTGGGGATTGCCTTGAAAAGATCGGAGACGTCGTCTTCCTTGGCCATGCCGCGCTCCTTCATGAGCACTTCCATTTCACTATTCACTTTCGTGTAGCCCTTTGGCAATTTGAAAATGGCGGGATCGACAACCGCTTTATTAACCAGGGTCGTTTGCAAATAAACTATGTTGCCGCCGCCGGTAATCCTTAAGGGCAATCCCTTTCCAGGCGGCACATAGCAGCAGATGGAGGCCACGTCATTCAATTTTTTCGGCAATCCGAGATTTTCAGTGCAGACATAGTCAAAAAGCACCAGAAAGTGACTGGTATTTTTCGGGTCGTAACCAATCCACCGATAGTGCTTTCCTTTAACCCCGGCCAGTGTTTCCTCAAATGGCTGGCCGGCCACTACCTTTTTCAACCATCCTTTGGGGATGTTTCTTTTCGGCACGCGTTCTTGAAATTCTTCAATGGTTTCTTCGAAATAAAATTTTGTACGCTGGTTCCAGAATTTGACACGGTATTGCGGTGCTTGCATGCCGACCTTAATGTCACCCATCTCCAGCCGCATTCCATCGGCTGAGACGAGCGTTTTAACGATGCCATAAGTTTGACTGTTTTGCCGGATTAGCCAGCCTGGCTTGGATGCAGTGGCTGGTGGGGCTAAGAAAAGCACGAAAATCGCAACCAGCAAAATGGCTTGGCTCCGCTGCGGATAATTTCTGAGAATGCCCGTCATAGTTTTCATTTATACCCAGTAAGGAAGCTTTAGTCCTCAGTCTCTTGCCTTGATGATTACTGAAAAGAAGATCTGCTTTAGGGGTAGATAGAACAGTAAATGGGTGGGGACCTGTGTGATCAGTTCATGACCGAAGAGAAAAAAGATCAACCGGTGAGCACGCCTTCTGCCGAGAATTTGGACGAGAAGACGTCGATAACCGATTTTTCGCGCACTATCCTGGAAGATGCAGTCAATGCTCAGCGGCATAAAGCAAGCCTTTCGGGAGAGGAAGAGCTAAGCGTTCGCCCGCTCATTTTCGACAATCACTGGTTGATTACCGAGCGGCTCGGAGAAGGCGGCATGAGTGTCGTCTACAAAGCCCGCCACCTGGAAATCAATCGGGTTGTGGCAATAAAGGTGCTCTTGCCTCATTTGACCTGTAATACGAAAAATTTGCAGCGTTTTCGCCAGGAAGCCGTCACTGCCAGTGCTCTCAATCACCCCAATGTGATTCGGGTGGAAAACTTCGGCATGACTCCCGACGGGCGCACATTCATCGTCATGGACTTTATCGAAGGCATAAGCCTTGGCGATTTGATTGCCCGGGAGGGTAAAGTCGATCCGGTCCGTGCTCTTTTCATTTTTGTGCAATGCGCAAATGCATTGCAACACGCTCACGAGCGCAATGTTATTCATCGCGACTTGAAGCCCAGCAACGTCATGTTGGTGGCCGGCGGAGAGTCGGGCGAATCGGTCAAAATTGTCGATTTTGGCATCGCCAAGCTGGTTTTGGACGACGAAGATCAAGTTCAACATCTGACGCAAACGGGTGAGGTTTTCGGCAGCCCGCTTTACATGAGCCCCGAGCAGTGCCGGGGAGAAAAGCTCGACAATCGCTCCGACATTTATTCTATGGGCGTGCTGATGTACGAGACCTTGACCGGTCGTGCGCCGCTCAAAGGTGCCAATGTCCTGGACACGATGCAAAAACAATTGGCTGGGATACCCGACCCGATTGTTGATGAAAAGGCTCCCGACAGCCTTTTGAAGCGCCTCAATACGATTGTTTTGAAGGCTCTGGAGAAAGATCCGGCTATGCGCTATCGGTCTATGCAAGAGCTGGAGGCAGACTTGAATACGGCTCTTATTACGGCGGAAAAAGACTGGCGTCATCGCTCCAAAGTCTTGCAGAAAACCTATAAAAAACTGAGACCGCAAAAATGGACGGCCCGGCGCATTGCCGTACTGTATGCCATTTGGCTGACGGTGGCATTCATTGGTTATTTCGGAGTCAAGGTGGCCATGTTCGATCCATTGAGTTCAATGGAGATGGAGCAAGAGTCGCTCTTTTCTAATGTGGAAAAGCCTGTGCCGAAGAATTCCGATGGTCAATACGCTCAGCGAATCGAGCAAATGGATGTGGTGGTGACGCGCGATTTGCCGATTTGGAAAGCCATTGATGCTCGTCTTAAAAGCGGTGACAGGCGTGCTGATGACTTAGATAAAGTGACAAATGAGCTGATTCCCGATGCCGTCACGGCAGCAAAGTTGTATCGCGAAACAGGCAACTGGAAGACTGCAATCAGGTTCGGCAACTGGGTTTTGGCGATGTATGACGCTCTGGCCCAGCCGGATGCCTCCGAGTATGTCAGCACGTATACACTGCAGGGCAAAGATTATCTGGCCATCGATGATTATCGCGAAGCCCTAAAATGTTTTACCAGCGCCCTTCAAATTGCCTCTAAAAGTCTCAGTTCGGATGGAAGACTGGAAACAGTGATGGGTCTCAATTTTGCCGTAATGAGAGTAAGCGTGCATGAAAGAGACTATGAAAGTGCACTCGGTCAGGCCAACAACATCAGGCGGGGTTTTTACAGAATTATCAAATTGACCGGAGAGCCGCCCGATATGAAGGAGAGGCTGGCATTCGAATCGGAAGTGGCGGATATCGAGCGTCTTAATAACATGCCCCAGGCGGTTAGCGATTTTAGAAAGGCAATTGATGACTGGACAACTTTCATCCAAAAGTCCAGAGGAAACGATCAATACGAGTGGCAGGAATATCGCGCTAAGTCCAGATATGGGCTGGCATTGGCGGAGTCGCAACAGAAGGACTTCGGCAATGCAACCAGGGATATCGAGGTAGCCAATCAGTTCTTCCAGTCTCGCGGCAAAGACCCTGAATTGAACGCGCGTGTGCGGGCCAGTTACCTTTTGCTTTTGCGAAAAACCAACCCTCTGGAATACTTGCTAAAAAGCTTGCGCAGTTAATCTCTGAGGGTCTAATTCGGCTTCAATCTGTTTTGCAGAAGATTGATTACTTGATCAAGTGGAATACTATGTATTAATGGAGCTAGATCAGCATTGGCTGGCGGTAGCGACCGATAATGGCGGGCTGAAGGCTCATTTGGCTGGCACGGACAACCCCTTTCCCTTTTCAGTTTGAAGTGGACGACGATCGAGAACCGATCTTTGAAGATGAGGAGCTTACGCTTCATGATGAAGCGGCGGTAGCCAGCGAGCGCGCGCGTAAAGAAGAGGCGAAGACAAAGGAAGCCGCCAAGAGCAAGGAAGCGGCAAAGAAAGACAACGGTGCCTCGACAGAAAGGTTTTCTCAGCCGCAGGCACAGCCACGTTCAGGTACTGAAGGCTCCAATAAAAATATCCTGGAATCGAGCGACAGCTCTACTTCCCGCGATTCAATCAGCAAAGCGGAACCGAAGAAGCCTGGCTCCAGCACTGCTCCTGCGGGCGCAGGCGAAGCGGGCGGCAAAGATGAAACCTCCCTTTTCGGCAATGTCGACCCTATGGTCGGCAAACGCATAGCCGACCGCTGGGAAATCATGGAGCTTCTGGGCGAAGGCAGTATGAGCATGGTCTACAAGGCTACCGAGGTGGAGACCGGCAAAGTCGTCGTCCTTAAGTGTCTGCATTCTCACTTGTTGGCAAAACTCCCTAACGTCAAGCGATTTGAGCAGAAAGCCAAGGCAAACGCCAATCTTCGCCACCCTCATATTTCAAACTTTCATGACTTCCATCTTGGTGCCGATGGTCAGGTCTATTTGATTTGCGATTTTATTAACGGTCAGAGCCTTGAAGATCTATTGTCCAAAAGCGGTCACCTGGCGGTGGATCGGGCGATTTCTCTTTTCTTGCAGTCGATCGAAGCCCTGGAATATGCGCACCAGGAAAAGGTTTTGCATAGAGACTTAAAACCAAGCAATATCGTCGTGCAGAAAGAAGCGGGCGGCAAAGAGCTGGCTCGGGTGGTGGATTTCGGCATTGCCAAACTTTTGACCGACGAAACTGATGACGTCAAATCCAATCAGTACATCACTCATACCAGAGAAGTCTTCGGCAGCCCTTTGTACATGAGCCCTGAGCAGTGCATGGGCAGAAAGCTCGACCCGCGTTCGGATATCTATTCGCTCGGCTGCGTCATGTACGAGACTATAAGCGGCAAGCCGCCATTTGTCGGCAAGAACGTTCTTGAAACCGCCTATAAACACATGAACGAGGCGCCTCGCCCACTGGCCAGTGATTCAGCCGAAGACCGCACGCTCTCGCGCTTTGAACTGGTCGTCTTGAAGATGCTGGCTAAGGATGCGGACAACAGATACCAAAACGTCACCGACATCAAGCACGATCTGGAGCTGATTCACACCGCCTCTGATGAAGAGTGGCAAGAACAAGCCGTCGCACTTAAGAAAGTCACCAAGTCAAAGCGCCTGGAAACAAAGCGACTGCCTGTCTCTTTCGAGATGATGGTGATTCTCACCACCTCTGTTTTGCTGATAGTTGTTGTGGCCGTCTGGTCGCTCTCTTTCCTCAGCCCTGATTCCCAGGACTACCCTGCCTTCAGCGACGATCAACTCTGGGTTATTAACGACAAGAAGCACAATGCTTCTGCCGTGCAGGACTTCGGCAATCGTGAAGAGGCGGCCAGAATGAACCTGGCTACAGTTGAACGCGAAAGAGGGCCGGATTGCCGTGAATATGCCGATGCTTTGTTCAACCTGGTAGAACTCTATGACAAAGCCGAACACTGGGCTGATGCTGCTCTCAATACCACCCGTTTGATCGAAACGACCAAGAAAGTGGGCGGACCGATGTCGCAGGGGACTTGCTATAAACGGCTTGCCTACTATTACTTCATGCAAGACGAATTCGATGAGGCAATCGCCAACGCCAACACATCGCTTGATTTATTGGAAAAAGAATTTGGTCCGGTCTCTCCTTCAATGATGCTGTCCATGCAGGTTTTGGGAGACATTTATACAAGAAAGAAAGACCTCGACAATGCTCAGCGCATTTACGAACGCATGCTCGCCATTACCGACAGCATGAAAGACAGAAGTCCACTCGATTTCGCCAAGTCATCAGCGAAGCTGGCCGATGTTTATCGCCGCCAGGGCAAACTTGAATTGGCTGAAAACCATTACCGGCAAGGGTTAGAGTGGGTGCAGAATACAATCGGCAAGGAAAACGCCTTTGTGCCCAAAACTATGTACGGTCTTGGTTTGGTGCTCATGGCCGAGAAGAAATACAAAGAAGCCGAGCAAATGTTCAAAGATGCTCTGCCCTTAGCCAAAGCCTCTCTGGGCGAACGCACCGCTCTAGTGGGAGCGATTCGTAAGCATTATTCCGAAGTGCTGTGGAAGACCAATTGGGTAGCGGCAGCCATGATGAAGATTGGCTCTACCGACGCCATGAAATAATCTTTTTATTTCTACTGAGTCTTGCTCAGCTTAGTGATGCCTTCTTGAGCGATCTTGGAATTGGGATTTATTTCCAGAGCCTTCTTGTATTCGGAGATGGCATCGGCTTTTTTGCCTTGCTTTTCCAGGAATTGCGCATATTCGACTCGGGCGGTTACGTCTTTCGGCGACCACTTGAGCGCTTCTTGAAACTCTTTAGCGGCCTCAGAATTGTTGCCGCCTTCGGCCAGGACCTGGGCCAGCCTTCTGTGAGCAGGAGCGAAATTGGGTTGGTATTTCAGAGCTTTTCTCTGTTCTGCTTGAGCTCCTTTCTTATCGCCTTGCTTATCCAGCATCCATCCCAGTCCGCTGTGAGCATTGGGATGATTGGGGACGATGCGAATGGC
>CAZHEZ010000149.1:0-20516 GCA_964531315.1 uncultured Candidatus Obscuribacterales bacterium
GGCGGTATTCATCAGAATTGTCTCGGAAAGGTTCGCGCTCTGCACCATAGGGGCCGACTTTTAGTTCATTGGCTCCGTTGTCATCGGGCTGTTCGAAAAGAGCCAACTGTCTCAATTTGAAGAAAGTGTTGATTTCATTTTTTGTGATCGCGTTATGTCCGTATGGAGCCAATGAATATGCCAACCTGTGCTGCAAAGCAATTAAATTGGGTCTGTGAGAGAGGCTGTAAAAGAATCTTTCCAGCCCAAATGCGAATTGCTCATTGAAAGATGTTCTTGTTGGCAGTGCCAGATCGCAGAGATCGCTTATCCTGCTCAAATACTTGAATGTCTCGGTGCTGGCCGGGCTGGGCAGCGTATTGTCGATCAAATCGCGTGGTGCGATTCCATAGACGATGACTTTGGGCCGCTTGTCGCCTGCCAAAATCGAGCGCGTAATGAAATAAGAATCGGACGCCATCTGACCGGCAATGGCAAAACTGAAAGAAGTCAGTTTTTGCCCGGTCTTGTCGGCCAGGAAATCCTCCAGGCAGGAAGAATGGAAATGAGTGACTTCGTTTTGAACCTCTTTTAGCTTGGTGGCATCGCCGGCGTGATGGGCAGTCATCATCAAACTCGAGCCAAGCAGTGCAATATCCGGCGCCCTTTTCTCTTTTTCAAAGCCATTTACTGTCCACCAGATCAAGCTGCGGTTGGGTGATTCGAACGGGTCGGTCAGGTGGAAGGTCTGGTCGGCCAATCTGAAGCCCACATCGATTGCCAGCAACATGAAAAACCCTAAGAGAGCGTAGCTGGAAAAGAGCGCAGCTTTGCCCTGTGCACAGGTTTGATCGGCAGCCTTTTCTTTGCTTGTTGTGTCGGTGTTTTTTACGCTGACCATAATCCTGGTTCGGGGCGAAGATGCAATTGCGGTTTTAAACTGAGACTAGAACTGGAAATAAATGAATTTCGGAGATTTGTCCGGCGAGAACACCAAAATCAAAAGCATGAGTGCGCAGCACCATGCTGCTTTGACCAGCTTAGGAGAACGTTCGACCCAATTTGTTTTGTCCAGAAAACCCATAAATACATGTGAAACAAAGAGCAGCGGGAGCAGAAGGTATATGGCCGGGTAAATGAGCGGATAGTTGATTTCTGGAAGAGTAGTTGCATAAACCGGCATTCCGCTCAAAACACTGTCGACAAAAAAGAGCTTGCGAATAATGTCTGCGGCTGCCGTCAGCGTATCAGCACGGAAGAGCACCCAGCCGATGCAGACTACATGGAAAGTAAATAGCGTCGAAAGAACAGTTCCGACCTTCGAGTCGACCGCTGTCGAAAGCCAGGCGTGACCACGCTCGGCCAGCCAGGTGCGGCTGTCTTTGAAGAGTTTGTGCAGCGCCAGCATGGAGCCGTGAAAGACACCCCAGACAAGAAAGTGCGTTGCTGCACCGTGCCAGAGACCGCCCAGGCTCATGGTGATCATCAAATTGCGATAAACACTGAAGCGCGAACCGCGAGAGCCTCCCAGCGGAATAAACAGATAATCGCGCAGCCACGTGGACAATGAGATGTGCCAGCGGTGCCAGAAGTCGGACATGTTTTTGGCCAGGTACGGCAAATTGAAATTGATTGGCACCTTGTAGCCGAACAGCATTGCCGAACCTCTGGCCACATCGGTGTATCCTGAGAAGTCGAAATAAATTTGAAAGGCGAAGGCATAAGTGAAAAGCCAGAGATCCACACTGTGAAAAAGCTCCGGATGCTGAAAACCACCCTGGACAAAGGATGCCAGATTGTCAGCCAAAAGAACCTTTTTGAATAGACCGAGCAGAATCAGCGAGACGCCGGCGTCGAAATCTTTGATAGAGAATTTTGCCGGCGAGAGAAACTGCGGGATAAAGTCCTGAAAACGTTTGATCGGCCCGGCAATTTGCGTGGGAAAGAAGCTGGCGAAAAGCGAGAAAGCAAGAAATGACTTGATCGGCTCGCTGCCGCGGTAAACGTCGACTACATAATGAATGAATTCGAAAACGAAAAAAGAAATGCCCAGGGGCAATACGATGTCGAAGGTCATCGCCGGCGGTACTATGCCCAGAGGCTTAACCAGAGCAGTGAGCGCGTCATTTAAGAAATAGGCATATTTGAAGAAACAGAGTGTGGCCAGATTGGTTGTTATTGCGGCAAAAAGCCAGGGCTTTTTGTTCTTCTCAGAGCGATGAATGAGGAAACCGAAGCAGTAATTGACTAAAGTGAGCCCGAGAATGAGGAAGATAAAGACCGGTCGCCAGCTCATGTAGAAGATGTAGCTGGCAATCAAGAGCAGGGCGACGCGCAGCTTTGCGGGACTGGCCCAATAGAGGGCGACCACAACGGGAAGGAAGAGCGCATAAGTCAAAGAATTGAAAAGCATCAGGACCTGGAAGGCTTGTGTTCTGGAGCCCTAAAAACTTGTCAATAATACCGGGGACATGCTCTCAAGTCCTTAATCACAACCAAGCAAAAGACCCAGCGGTCCTATCCAGCCGGGTCTTCAAAAATTGTTCTTTACACGGGAGCTAACGGATTACACGGTTTCTAACGGTCGGGTTCTAGGTTGATTAGATCGCGAGCGGGCACTCTGTGATTTCTTTCCATTTTTTGCTGAGCAAATCGGTCAGACTCTCCAGAGTATGAGTGATTCCGGATTCTTCGTTGCCATTGATGCGGATTCTGGGTGCAACCTGAGTGCCGGCCTCTACCAGCTCCACTGGGATGGGGAGGCGCTCTTCAGCGATCACAGTCTCCAGAGCGTCGCGGACGCTGGAATAAGAGTTGCAGCCGGGCCTGTAAATGAGCTCTACCCGCATATGATGAAACCTCCTCTCTGTAGAAATGTGTGACAAAGGGGATTCCGTGTGCCTCTCGGAGAAGCTCACAAATATAAAGGAAACCTTAACGCCTTACTTGAAAGAAGTATAAGCGATGATTATCAGTTGCCAATATTAATCTAAGGGTAAAACGGTTAATCTGCTCTAAGAAATCCCGAAAAGCAAAGCAGGAAGCTTTTAACAAAGCTTCCCGGGGGGAAGAAGGGGCGCAGGATTGTTTTCTCTCTGCGTCTTATATTCCCTCGTCTTGAAAACTCTAAACCTCTATATCTGATAAATATCCGAAATTCTTGGGAAATCTCTGTCCAGCCAATGTCATGCCGCTCAGTTAGGCTTGTCATGCCTTCCTTCTGGAGTTTGCCTGTGCTTGAAGCTCAAACCGCCGGTCAGTCCGGCTGTGTCACCAAAATTCCACAACATTGACCGATTATTTGACCATCTTCTTCACCCAAATATCACGTCATTAGCTCTACAAATGAATAGGCCCCGGGCCGGATTTACTAGGAAGCTCCAAAACCAAGACTGCCGATGCCGCTTTCCAGCGGTACCGAAGGCTGCTGTTTTTTTTAAATTATCGAGGCTGTAAATGAATTTAGTAGTTGGGCAAAGTCTGACAGTCGGCGCCCTCAATACAAAACCGACTCTAAGCGATATTTTCTCTTCGGCAGGACAATCAAGAGAACTGGTTGTTCATGAAGGTCTCAGGGCGGCGAATCGCTTTGCCGAATTGCTCAAGGATGTGGAAACGCGTGATTGTCAGCTCGATTTCAGCTGCTCAGATCATTTTGAAGCCCGGCTTACACACCAGGCCGATCTTCTGGTTTCCAGATTGAATGCAGCTCTTGACGGCATTGTCACCAGGGTCGACGTCGATAATCTCTGCATGCTCAAATTCTGTGTCAACGCCCTGGTGGCTGAAAAGGCTGAATTCAGCGCCTTCGGTTATGCCTGTTTTGCGAAGAACTGGTGTTGCCGAGCTGATTTTACAGACGGCGTTGCCACAGGAACGGCAATCACTGCAACCGCCGAGATGTTCTGCCGCCTGCGCCGATATGAAGAAGCGGCAAGATTGTTCAAGTCTTCTGCGTCCATATTGGAGTCCGTATTGGATTACGAACACCCGCTCACCGCCTACAGCAGAAAGCGGCATCGGATGACCTTGACCAAACTGGCTTTGAATGGGCGCAGCAAAGCCCCAGTCGCCTATGGTGCCGGCTATTTGAAGGCAACCGAGTCTCCCAGCTTGTGCGCTCTGGTTTGGGAAGGACCGGTTCCCTGCTGACCCTTGGTTCTCTTTTTAAGGAGTCATGCGGTTGATGTCGCGCGGAAATAGAGCAGCCAGTTTCACCGACGGCAGTCCGAGCAATTGCTTGGCGATGCGCTCCAGTCCGATGGCAAATCCTCCATGCGGCGGCATGCCATAGAGGAAGCATTGCAAATAGTCTTTGAATGCTTCCGGGTCGAGACCTCTAGCCTGGATGGCTGCCACCAATTCTTCATGCCTGTGGATGCGCTGTCCGCCTGTGGTTATTTCCAAACCGCGGAACAATAAGTCAAAACTGCGACTGGACATCTCGCCTTCAGCAGGCAGAGGCATGGCGTAGAAGGGTCTGACCTTAAGCGGATATCCAGTGATGAATACCAGATCGGAATTTTCCTTCTTGAAGAAATGCTCGCAGATGATTTTCTCTCCTTCAGGGTCCAGGTCGGTTTTTTCTGCATTTCCCTTTTTTTGATAGCTGTTGATGATATCTACTGCTTCAGCCAGGGTGACCGCAGGTATGGTGTCGATTTCCGGCACCCGGGCCCCGAACAAATTGAGTTCTTCCGGGCATGATTGAGAGACCTTCTCGAACATGTGTCGAATCAGTTTGTTGAGCAAGCTCATCAGATCATGCTCGTCTTCAATGAAGCCCATCTCGACGTCCATGCTTATGTACTCGTTGAGGTGGCGTGTGGTGTCGTGCTCTTCGGCGCGATAAACCGGAGCGATTTCGAAGACGCGTTCCAATGCACCGACCATGATTTGCTTGTAGAACTGAGGGCTCTGGGCAAGAAATGCTTCTCGTCCGAAATAGTTAAGTTTGAATAGTTGAGCACCGCCCTCGGTTCCTGTCGCCACAATCTTGGGAGAATGAATCTCGGTGAATTGACGGTCTCTGAGGAATTCGCGGAAAGCTTCACAGAACACGGCTTCGATTTTGAAGATCGAACGCACCTTCGGACTGCGCAGTGTGAGCGGGCGATAGTCGAGCATGGTGGAAAGCGCCAGTCCATCCACCTTGCTTTGTTTGCCAATCTCGACAGGCAGAGACTGCGCAGGGGTCGACAGCAGGGTCAGTTCTTTCAGGTGAATTTCAAATCCCTGTCCCTGGGGGCGCGCCACCACGACGCCTTTGGCTAGGACAGGCGTTTCTGCTGCCGATTGCCTGACGACCGACAGTACGTCTTCACCCTCGGCCACTAATTGTACGGAACCGGCCATGTCGCGAATCACGACAAAGGCCAGATTGCCCATCTCGCGAAGAGACTGGATGTGTCCGTGAATACGCACGGTGGATCCCGTGTGTTGTGACAGTTGGCTCGAACTGATTTCGACTGTGGTCATTTTCCTCTCACTCCTTTTGGTTTTCTTGAACAAAACGAAAAACCGCAAGAACCCTGATTCTTGCGGTCGTAAAGCTTGTCTGGCTGAAATCTTTTTTTAGATGCGCCGCCTTACCAACCGCAAGAAGCGATTATTATCATCGTTATTATTATTGTTGTTGTTGGCGAAGTCGGCGCCTGATGCAGTCAAAGCCGGCCCTTCTACGGGCTGGCTGGAAAGTGTTTTCTTGAAAGTCAGACTGGCTGGCATCAGTTTCCTGTATAGATCTCTATGGATCTCATTTGATCTAATCATCACTGAGAGCACGCCTGAAGGCGCCCTCTATTGCGCAATGCTACCGCCGCCTCCGGCGGGCGTCAATAGTTTGTGAAATCGAAAACCTGAACAGATCTTAGTCTGTTTCAGTTTTTGCGGGCACAGTTTTGTTTTCGCCGTCGCGCGCCAGTTTGCTTTGATCTTCAAGTGAGCGCTTCAAATCGAGGCTGATCCAGTCAAAGATCGTGTGTACGCCTTCTTCTGGGTTCAATTGATCTTTCAAATGCTTGGTTCCGCGCAAAGGCTTATAACCGTCTATGAATGTGAGATGGTCGATATTGCGGAAGACTCTGGCCGTGCGCACATCTGTGTACTGCTTGATGGCGGCTACATCAGACTCTTTGGAGAGAGGCACCGTGCCGACTACCGAGTTTGGCAAGCACAGAGCGCTTTGCAGCGGCGTGATGCCGTCGTTGAGCCCGTATACATACTTGGTTTTCGCCATTTGGGCTGCGGTTGGACTGGGGACCACAGTTGTGATTTCGCGGTTGAGCATCTTCAAAACGGGATGTTCTGCTGCGAAGTGCGAAGGCACCTTGAGAGTCAAGAACGTATAGGGAGCCATGATATTGGACTCGATAAAGCGCTTGGTCTTGGGCAAAAGGTATGGATTGAGCAGATATCCGCCGTAGGTGACGATTTTTTTCTTGTTGACAGGGTGCTCATTGAGCTCCAGAAGACGGCGGTTTTCAGCATCTTCAACAGTCAGTGTGCCCTTTGGTCCGAAAGGCAGTTTTGACTTGAACTGACCTACGTCAGGCACGCTTGTGTCGGAGTTGTCCCAGCGCAGGTCTGTCATTAATACAGCATTGCGCTTGAAGTAGACGCTATAAGCAATGCTGTGGTCTATACGCGTCCAGGGGAAGCAGATGTTCTTATAGACGCCATACTGCAGCCAGCTGGTGGAGAACAGAGGAGAGCCGTGGAAAGGCACGCCAAAAGCCATGAAGAGTTTGATTTTATCTTCGGTATCTTTGTCGTGGAAAGCTTCGTATGCGACGTTGCCGCCCATGCTCAGCGCCATCATCGTGATGGGGCGATTATTGGTCAGTGTATAAAGCTTCGAGATGACATTGCGCAGCTCTGGAACGGTCTTTTCTAGTTTGTCTGATGTCGAGTAGCGGACGAAGTAGATCTTGAATTGCTTGTCCAGCTGCGGGTCTTGTTTTATATGGTTGATGACCTTGATCCAGCGAAAATTACTATGAAATTCACCGTGCAGCCCGTGTACCATGAGAAGGGGCTGGCGATCGCCAAGGGGGCTTGTGTCGTATTCATATAGAGCAGCAACTTCCGGTTTTACCTTGAGCTGCTTTAGAGTGGGCAGGGGAGGCAGGGATGATTGGACCACTGCCTGCGTAGCTTCGAACTTCTCAGCAGAACTGGTCAACATTTTTTTTGCCGTCTCGGCCCCAAAAGCAGACGATGACAAGATCGCCGCGCTCAACAGGGAGGTTGCCAAGATGGTTGGAAATCTTGCGCTTTGGTACATAGCTGTAGTCACCGATTGGAAGCCCCTTACCAAATGGCTCAAAAGGCCATAGTTAGAACCACATTAACAAATTATCGACAGAAAGAGAACCCGTTGGAAAGCGAGAACCCCATGCCGAAGTCAAATTTCCGCATCGCCTTTTTCTACTCTGATACCGGAGGCGGGCACAGGAGTGCCGCTAACGCCATTGATTCGGCAGTAAAGGAGTTGATCGCTCGAGATTCGCGCGGATACACATTTGAATTGAGCGCCGATGCGATTGTTGAAA
The DNA here is from genome assembly GCA_964531315.1 of uncultured Candidatus Obscuribacterales bacterium. Classification (GTDB taxonomy): domain Bacteria; phylum Cyanobacteriota; class Vampirovibrionia; order Obscuribacterales; family Obscuribacteraceae; genus QKMZ01. The sequence continues at coordinate 7,533 of CAZHEZ010000149.1, forward strand.
AGAGCCACCCCGTAAACAAGAAATTTGTCGATCTTTACAACTACCTGCTGGGTCACCGCCAGGACTGGATGAAGTACTACTTCTGGTTTATTCAGACCTTCAAGCCGAATGACTCGGAATTGGGCTACATCATCGTCAAGCGCTATCTTTCCAAGCTCTTTTCTGAATCGCAACCTGATGTCATCGTTTCCGTTCACCCGATGACCAATCAGTACGTGGCCAGAGCACTCAAGGACCTGGGACTGGATGACAAGGTGAAGCTTTTGACTGTAGTCACCGATCCCAACGGCAATTTCTGGCGTGGTTGGGCTTGCCCGGACTCGGCTTTGACTGTGGTCCCCAATTCGTTGTCCAAGCAGCAATTGGTGGAATGGGGGGTGCCGGCAGAAAAAATCAGAATTGTGGGAATGCCGGTCAATCCGCAATTTTTGAAGCCGCCTCTGACCACTCGCAAAGAATTTATGGAGTCACTTGGGCTGGATGCACAAAAGACAACAGTCTTTCTCAATGCCGGTTGGGCCGGCGGTGGAAACATGCTGGACATGTATCACCAGCTCAGCAAGTCCCAGAAAGACATTCAGATAATTTTTCTTTGCGGCCGCAATGAAGAGCTCTACAACAAAGTCAAAAACGCTGCTGCCGGCAATCCGATTCCGACGGCTGTAATGCCTTACTACGACCGTATGTCAGACATCATGTCGCATGTTGACCTGATGGTCACCAAGGCGGGTGGCTTGACCACATTCGAGGCGATTGCCAAGAAATTGCCGTTGGTTTTCGACACGATTACCGCGCCCATGCCGCAGGAATTAGGCACCGTCGAGCTTCTCGTCAAAGAGAATCTGGCCTACAAAGTGGAAAACCCGGAAGACATTCTCCAGATTGTGGAAAGATTCACGCCGATTGCCGATAGAGAAAACTATAAATTGCCCACACGCTACAGTCTGGACAGAACGGCAGCCGTCTATGATATTGCCAGAATGATCCTGGGTTTTTGCGATGCCAGTTTTTCGCCTGTTTTTGACCCGGCCTCAGGCAGTGTTCGAGAGGCTGTGCGCCCTGATTACAGCAAACATGCGATACTTGATATTTCGCAGGGGCAGACGACATAGATCAGCGATTGCCTCGCGAATGTCCAGGTAGAGATGAAACTCCACGTTCGAACCTTCCAGTCCGATCTAAATGCGAGCAATTCGCATCCTGACGTGGTTTTGATCCACGGCACCGGTTCAAACGGTGAGATGTGGAGTAAGCAGCTTGAGTTTTTGCACAAGCGAGGACATCGAGCCTATGCGCTCGATCTGCGTGGTCACGGCTTGAGTGAAGAGCCGTTTGATATGACCGACCTTGAGGTCCACCTTGATGACGTCATGGAGACCTTGCAAGCTCTCGATCTTCATTATCCGGCCGTTTTCGTCGGGCACTCACTTGGGTCGATTTTGTCCATTACCATTGCTGAAAGACACCCTGAAATGGTTAAGCGTGTATTTGCCGCTTCCCTGCCCGGACGAGTGCCGAAGCCAATGGAAGTGGCTTTTCGCTGGTTTTTAAAAGGTGCCTTTCCAAAACTGCAGTCGATGGAAGTCGGCAAGAATTTAGCCTGGCGTGAGCGGACACTTCTGGAAACAAAGATCCACACGCTTGAGCAAATCGTTGAAAATTTCGGTGCCGTCAATTTTGTCGACCGCAAAATCAACGCCACATGCCCGATCCATTTTTCGGTCGGCCGGTTTGATCCAGTCGCGCCGTGCATCTATGTCGAGCACATCCATAAGTCTCTGCCGACATCCACGCTGAAAATCTATGAGTGGAGCGGGCACAACTTCATGGATGTTCAATACGAAAGTTTTAACAACTGGTTGAACCAACATCTGGATGAATAGATGGATATAGCTAGATATGGCTGGGTATTTTTTGAAAAAAAACTGCGCGCAGTTGGGGACCATTCAACTTCTCATGGACAGGCTAGACTTCTTCAGTCCTCACCATCGACAGGCTGTTTGTAGTCTCACCTTTTGACCTTTTGCCTGCCGTCGACTTCCTTCTTTTGTGAGCGATGTACTTCTTGTTTGACTTTGATCCGGAGAATGTTTTGGCCGGCCAGCTTTTGGTGCGTACATTGTGCATGCCCTCTGCCTGAGCTCCCTGAGCAGCAAAGAAGAGGACGGCTAGTGCGCTTGCAAAAGCAAAGGATTTTTTGGTTATGCGTTTCATAGGTTTTCTCCTTTTGAAAATACGATTACGCTTGCGAGGTTTGCAACCTCACAAATGTAGAAACGTAATTGGCAGGCAAAAAGTTCAACGCTTGACATTAAACGTTCAATCGTCAACCTTCAAATCTGGACGCGAAGTTCTAATGCTTGACCTTCGAAAGGAGCGCGCTGACTAGATCGTATTCATTGAAGGTTTTATTTCCATGCTCTTTTACCCAGATAATCATGGGGCTGGCCTCGGTAGCTTTATCGTTGGCCAGAAGATCGAATCCGATGTATGTTTTCGCTTCGGTCATTTTGTCGTTGTCGAAAGCCTGCTGAAAAACCGCATCTGCAGTTGTTTGACCGCTCATATAAAGAACAATTGGATAAGGCCATGCTTTTGAATTCAGTGTTTGCAATGCCTGTGTGATCAAGGCAATTCTCTGCGGTTCTTGTTTTAGCTGGCGCTTGCAAATCGCCGACATGATCACCGCATATGGTGCGCAGCGATCTTGCATGCCTACTTTTGCCAGTATCTCAATGCACTGTCTATCGCAGGAGATGTAATCGGCTTGCATGAAGTAAGCGAACATGCGTCCATTCATCGCACCGATCAAATTTGAATCGAGCTTTATAGCTTTTGAAAAATCCTTGACGGCATCTTCGGCCAGCCCCAGATTGATGTATGAATAGCCTCTGCTGCTGTATGCATTGGCATTATCGGGCGCCAGCCTTACCCCTTCATTGCTGTCTTCCAGCGATTTAGCGGTATTGTCGAGCCTGTCGTAAATAGACGAGCGCATCAAGTAACCGACCGGATCTTTAGGACTGACCTCGATAATCTTGTCGGCCGTTTTGAGCGCCTCCGGAAAGCGCGACAGATCAATAAGCCTTTGTGTTTTGAATTGAAGCGCGGCAACATGGTTGGGATTTTCTTTAAGCACCTCATTCATGTCGACAAGTGCCTTGGCCTCATCGTTCAGCATCAAATATGCATGGGCTCGCAAGTAATGTCCCTGAGAATGATTGGGATGTTTTTCCAAAAGTGCATCGAGCATGCGCAGAGCTTCCTGCGGCTTGTTGTTTTTGAGCAATGCAATCGACGCTTTCACATCTGCTGGTGCCAGGTCCACTGATTGTGCGGTTGTCTCCCGATGGGCCTTTTCATACGACAGGTAAAAGGTGCCTGCCACCATTGCCACCATGACGATAATTCCGGCCCAATCTTTGGTTTGCCATTTCGGCAGTCCGGGCAATATCGGCGCCAGCAAAAAGCCACTCACGAAGCCGGCCACGACTCCGCCTACATGAGCTGCATTGTCGATGCCGCTGCGCATGAATCCGCTTGCCAAAACCATTATCAAAAAGACGACGGCGCTTTTCATGTTGTCTTTGACGAAGTTTTCTTGCAATATGCTTTTGTTGGCCAGAAGAAAACCGAACCACAACCCGAAAATGCCGAAAACCGCACCCGATGCGCCGGCTGAAATATTTTGCGGATGCATGTAAATACTTGTCAAAGAGGCAATCAGTCCGGCAAAGAAGTAAGCGATTGTGAATTTCAGCGATCCGTAGATTCTCTCCACATTGGGGCCCATTACGGCAAAGATCCACATATTCATGAAGCAGTGAAGCAATCCGAGATGGACAAATAAATTGGTGAAATTGCGCCAATATTCGCCATACATTGTGCGCACGCCATAATTGGCGCCGAAGGCGAGCAAGGTCTGTTCGTTGGGTCCGGTAATCGCAGAGGCGCCTGTAAAAACGGCCATGACCGCGAAAACGACGATATTGGCTGCGACTATAGCGCTGGTCGCTGGAGTCATATAGCCGGACTTAGACTCTTGTGTGGCGCCGCTTTCCAAAGTATCTTCCCGAAAGTCTTTCTACAGATTAAGAACGCCCTTCAGCCAGTCAGAAAATCCATGAGGCTTATCAATGATTGCCGGCATTTTCAGCGTGGGAGCTGTTTCTTTTAGCTCTCCCACTGTTTCTTTAGGCTCTTCCTGTTTAGGCAAGATCTTTGCCATTAGAGCTAAATTGTAAATGAGTTCTTCCGGTATAAGTATGTCCGGGCGCCGAAGTTGTGCTACTTCTTCATGCCCTCGCGATGGCGCAATTGTCCTTCTAATCACTTCGCCGTTAGCCATGAAGAGTGTAGCTTCGCCGGACTCTTCGGAGAACATGAAGGCTTCGCCTTCCTTGAGAGACGAGGTGCCGTGCTCGGCCAGATACTTGAGTCGCTCCTCGATGGGGTCCAGGGGCTTCTCTTGCTGCTTCTGGGCTACGCTTGACTGGATCTTTTCGTGGCTGAAGGCAGAAAGGAGCGCCGCTACTAATGAGATCTTTTCAGAGATTGCTGGCGGCATAGTCAGACTGAAAGTGCTTGCTTCAAGCTGAGGGGCGGCTTCCTCAGCCTTAGCGACTGAGTCTTCCTTCGGCTCCGTCAAGACCTCTTTGTCGTGGTTTTCGGTTTGCTCATTTGCCGCCGTCACTGTTTCGACTGGGCTGGTTGCGGCCGGTTTTTCTGTTTTGGCGGCTTCAGCATTTTCTTTCTCAACCGGCACGCTCATGTCGGCCGGCTTGATATCGCGCAGTGCCGTAATAGAGAGTCTTTTTTCAAGCCAACCGCGGCGCTTTCTTTTCTCGCCTGGAGCTTTTTCCAGTGTCTTTGCGGTTTCCACGTCTTTAGTCTGTGGCTTTGATTCTTGGCGCGGTCGTCTGCGGCTGCGTTTTCCCTTTTTTGGGGTGGTGGCAGTCTTTTCGGTGTCCATAGAGATGCGAGGCAAACCCAGGATGGAGAGCGGATTGAATATATGCTCTTTCAGCCCGGCCAAACCTTCTTTGATCAGCTCTTGCACCGTGGCCCCTGCTGCATCTTCTTTTTCGACAGGCGGTGATGCTGTTGTTTCGACCTTTTCTTCAGCTGGTTTGGCAGGGGGCTGCTCCGTGCTCAGGGCTTTATTTTCACTTCTTGATTCGGCCACGACTGGATGAAGCGATTGCAAAATAGTTGTCGGTGTCGAGGCCTCTTGGCCGGATTCATTTGTCTGGGCATCCGCATTGGCAGGCGGGACCCTTAATGCGATTCCCAATGAGCGCGCCAATTCTTCAGCAGCGCTGCCGACATTGCCTTGCTCCAGTCGGACGGTGGCAAGCAAAAGGCGAATGCGATTGAGATCGTTGGCATTGAATAACGGTTTGACCTTTCTCTGTTGGTCCCTGGCTTTTGAGTTGGCAATGCGCAGTGCCTGCTCGAGCGATGAATCGGCCAGCTTCAAGTAACCTTGTTTGCGAAAGATCAAAGCTTGCTCATAAAAGGCATTGATCTGGCGAGGATTTTTTTGAGTGGCTTTGAGAAACTCGACAAGCGCCCTGTTTGTATTGCCACTGGCTTTCAATGCCAGTCCAAGCCGGAAATGATCTCCAGGGGGGATGCGCCCTTTGCTATGCCCGGAAAAGGGCGGCCTGCCCGGCTGAATAATCTTTGCTTTCGGTCTGGTCAGGACTACAGGCACGGTTGGTATCAGAGACTGCACCTGTGACAGGCTGATCACCGTGTCCATTTGTTCCACCTGCTTTGCCACTGCATCAGGTGTCAGAACGATGGCCTGTGAAAATATAATGGAAAGGCCGGCAAAGAGAGCCAAGCTGCGTTTTTGCTTGCAATCGGGCATGGTCCCGGTTGAATTGAAAGTGATTTTCCGGGTCTGGATTTGCGGCATGTGACTTATAGAAACAAGAGGCGTACGACTCTTGTATATCTTTTGTATAAGCACCGGAAACCCTCATTATTACTTGCTTCAAGCTAACCTAATCAGATCAAATTTGCAAGCTATGTAGGTGTTTTATCACCTGGCGATCAGTCTTCTTTCCAGATTTCTGATGCTGGTTTTCCATGATGGTTCTTTGATGGTGCGCAGAATTTTGACGAGCACTGTTTTGGCGCCGCTGCGTTTTCCGCCCAGAATATCTGTGAGCGGGCGATCGCCTACCACTGCCACCTGGGCAGGTGTCAGTTCGAGCAAATCCATTGCTTGTCGAAAGCCGCGGCGGCTCGGTTTTTTTGCATAACCAATCACCGGCATACCGAGGACATTTTTTACCTTTTCCAGGTAGCTGGGATTTTTGTTGTTGCTGAGGATGACCATTTTGAAGTGCGGTCTTGCCTTCACAAGCCAGGCATCCACTTCGTCGGTCAAATGAGCGGTTTTCGATTCGATCAGAGTGCTGTCGAGATCGAAAATCAAGCCTTTGACGCCGTCTTGTACGAGCGCTTCAATGATGATGTCCGTGACGTCTCCGTCGATATTGTAAGTTGGCTTTATGAAGGGCATTCCATCTCTTCTGGCGTTGACGCCAAATAAATCTTTATAGCGGCTCCGGGTTCTATCTTAACTAAATCACGGTCGTGCTGGCAATTTCGGTCACCGGCTGCCACTTTAAATGAGCATTTCCTGTGAGGAATTCTTTATGTTCTCTCGCCATAATGGCGAGAGCCGGTAGAATTGCACTTCTGTGCATGCAAGAATGCAACCGTAAGCTCTTTCCATGGGTCTGCCGTTGAAAGCGTCAAAACCGAAGCCCGCTGCCGCCGAAGCAAGCGAATCGACTCGGGCACTATCATCATCAACCATTCCTCTCAAGCATGTCGCCATCATCATGGACGGCAATCGGCGCTGGGCGGATCAGCGCGGGCTGCCCAGACTGTCCGGTCATAAAGAGGGTGTCAAGTCGCTCAAGAGACTGGTCAGGCATGCCGGTGAGATCGGTCTGGAATACCTTACTGTGTATGCCTTTTCAAGCGAGAACTGGCAGCGCAGCCGTGAAGAAGTGCGTTATCTGTTTGAGCTTTTCAGCAACGTTTTGCGCGATGAGTTCGATGAGCTTTCGGAAAACAAGGTTCGACTGCACTTCATAGGCGACATGTCAACAATTCCTGCCCGTTTAAAAAAGTCCTTCGAGCGCTCCATGGAAGAGTCGAAGAACAATAGCGGTCTGAATTTGCAGGTAGCCATCAATTACGGCTCCCGGCTGGAAATTACACTGGCTGCAAAGCGCATTGCCGCTGAAGCAGCGGCAGGCCGGCTTCAGCCCGCTGAAATCACGGAAGAATTGCTCAATTCCTATTTGTTTACCGGCGCCATTCCCGATCCGGAAATGATGATCCGCACAGGCGGCGAGATGCGGCTGTCCAATTACCTTTTATGGCAGGCCGCTTATTCGGAGCTTTATATAACGCCGATTTTGTGGCCCGATTTTACGCCCGAAAATTTTGACCTGGCCCTGGAAGAATACGCGCAACGCAACAGGCGTTATGGCGGCGACTGAGTTGTCCAAATAAACCTATTGAGGATAATAACCGCCCTGCGCGGGCGGCGGGTATCCATTTTGAGCAGGCGGTGGATAGCCGCCTGGCGGGGGCGGTGGATAGCCCTGCTGGGCTGGTGGGTAGCCACCGTATCCGCCACCATATGGGTAGCCGTATTGAGGCGGCGGCGGGCCGCCGGCAGCCACTTGCATTGATTCGTCCAACTGAATAGGCAGGTTAGAACCGGCTGGAATAGTAATTTCCGAGCCTTTGCGCACAACCGCGCCGACGGCCCCGACGCCGCCACCAAGTGCGGTGCCGAACACGGCTCCCATGCCGGTGCTGCGTCCCACCTGTCCGCGTCCGGTCGCCCCGACGATCGCTCCCAGTGCGGTGCCCAGGGCGGCTCCGCCTGCTGCACCCACGCCGGTGGTTACCAGTCCTTTGCCGACTCGGCCGGCCGTTGTTCCACCGGTCAATCGCAGTTGTGTATCGTCAATTGAGGCCGAGAGCGGCACTCGCCTGCCGTCCGGTGTTTCAATTTGAGTAAAACGAATATCAATCTTGCCATTGGCGCCGAATTTAAAGCGTTTTGCCGAAACCACGTTGGTGACTTGCCCGGTCAGCTTGCTGCCGGCCGGAACCACCTCCACGCCGCCAGAGTAGATCGGCGACCCCAGTGTTGCTTCGACCGATTCGCCCGGTTGAGTGGAGCCGGAATTAAGGGTGTTTTTCAAGCTGGCTTGCAGCTTGGTGCCTGCCGCCACAACGGCTACGCGTCCTGACAAAAAAGGGGGCGGATAGCCTCCGGCTTGCGGATTCTGAGGTTGCATAGGGGGCGGATAGCCTTGCTGAGCGCCGGCTGCATAAGGCATCTGGTGCGGATAACCAGGCTGACCGCCTGCATAGGGCGGCTGATTATAGCCTTGTTCTGCCACTCTTCCTTGAAATGCCGGCTGGGCCGCGCCCAGTTGTGTTGATGCCACATTTGGTGGCGGATTGGCGGCCGTGACAGCTTGGGCGGTTGTATCGGCAACATCCTTACGGGCCAGACTTTGCTGCAATTTGTAGAGCAAAGAGGCTGCCGCTGCTCTGGTGGCGATACTGGTGGCATCGACTTGATTCGGTTTTTCGTCCCCGTCCAGAAGCCCGCTTTCGGCAGCCTGAGCGACTCCCAGTCGTGCCCATTCGGGGACCTTGCTGCCGTCGCTATAGCGGGACAAGATACGCTCTACTGAGCCTTCATCAGGCGCGTGCGTACCGAGAGCCCGGGCGACAATGGAAATCACTTCACCTTGTTGAATGAATTGATTGGGGCGAAAGCCGTCGGCAAACCCGGCAATGTAGTTGTTCTGCCTGATAATCTCGACATACTTGTAGTAAGGATCGCCGGGCTTGACGTCAGGAAAGCTTGCTTGTGTCGACACCGGCTGATTTTCAAGCCCCAGTGCCCTGACCATCCACATAGACAAAACCGCACGCGTGACAGGCTCGTTGGGCTTGAACTTGCCGTCCGATTCAGCCGAAATCACGCCTTTATCGGATAAATCGTTGATATATTTCTCCGCCCAACTGCTGCCCAGATCGACAAACCGGGCTGCATAAGCCGGCAAAAGACTGTTGATGGCAAAAAGTGCCGCCAACAAAGCAGGCTTCACTTTTGAAAGACGCATAGACACTCCTCGATCAAGTACCCTGCATCGCGATCGTAGTTATGCTCTCGATAACTACTATAGCTTATATAGCGAATCTACCGCCTTTTTAAACCTGGCGAAAAGGGCGCCGGCAAGAGCTCAGCGCTTATTTATTCAGACACCCGTCCGGCTCGCGCGCCAGAAGGCGCTTGCCTTAAGGATTTGCGGATTCCGGCGCTTTGAGCCTGGTCTATCCTGATCTAGCCGATCATTTGCTGGAGAGTTCTTCCTTGCTCTTCTACCGAGCGAATCAAACCTTCCAGATTGATCTTCTGATTTTTGGCGGTCAAAACTACCAGGAAGTGATTGGCTACTTCGTAGAAGTGCAGAATGCCCTGGTCGGTCAGCAAGGTCATTTGCATGAGATTGCCGCGATTCATTCTCTGGATGGAAACATCATTGTTGGAAAACAGCGTCGCCGAAAGCGCTCCGATCATTGCCACATCAACTTCCGGCGGCAACGAGGTGGCAATCACCTGGCCGTCGCGAGAAATCAACAAACAACCTAGAATGCCGTGTTTCCCATTCAGGGTGTTCAAAAGCGCCATCAGTTGTTGGTTATCGGGCATTATCGCTTCTCCTGGTCAGGTCGGGCATTTTTATATTACTTCGTTTCCTTAGCGCTTTCCTTTTCTTTGTCTTTTTTCGGGTCTGGTGCGCTAGCCGTCTTGACCAGTTGTTTGACGTCGATCCACGGCTCATCCAGTGCGGTTGCAAAAACGGTGCCGGCTACTTCGATCGTGTCGCCATCTTTCAGGTCTTGCAGTAATTTATTCTTTGGATCTTTGTCTTTGGGAATGGGCATCGCCAATTTGATTTCCGAGAAAGGCACCTTGCTGTTCGGTCTCAAAATCAAGAATGAAAGGTGAGTCTTAGAAGGGCGCAATGCTGGTTTGTAGTCAAGAGCCAGGCTCGAATATGCGTGAAATGGAGCCGAGAATTTGACGTTTTTATGCAGATAAGTTTGCGGAGCATCCACCAACTGCTGAGTGGTCACATTTTGGACATTCTCAAGAGGCGGCTCCGGAGCGGCCGGTGCTTCGGCCTTTTCTTTGTCTTTGCCGTCCTTGTCTTTGGCCTCTTTATCTTTGCTCTCTTTGTCTTTGCTGTCTTTGTCTTTGCTTTGCTTGTCGGAAGCCGGCTCTTTCTTTTCCTTGGCGGTTTTCGCTACCGCCGGCTTAGGCGCGGCTTGGCTCTTTTGGACGCTCACCAGTCCTGAAACTGTGAGTGTCAGAGAGAGGGACGCACAAAACGCGATCAGTCTCAGTTTTTTGCCGATAATGCTTACTTCTTGATGCTTGATTTCTGTCATAACTTTTACTGGTTACCGCCCTATTTTTGGCTCGAAAATTTGCAGGACCCACCAAACGCCTTCTCAGGCTCCCGCTCTAGAGCTGATTATATTACTGTCGGCTCATCTTACCAGAAGCTCATACTCTAATGCGAACAGAAGCCTGTGTCGAAATGTAAGATTGGTCAGACTGACTGGGGTTTCTTCGATTTGCATATGTGTCGAATTGTTTTGAAGACAAAATCAGTTTGAGGATATTTCGAAAACATATCGAAGTGACGTTTGGGGATGAGAAAGCAATTCAAGGTAATTTGGCAACGTGAAAAAGGCGAAAAACGAAAATACCGACATCACCGATTCTGCTCAAACCGTTCAGGCACCGGCTCAAGAAAACGAGAAAACGCGTGAGCTGACGCCCTTGATGCGGCAATACTGGGACATTAAGTCCCAATTCCCTGATTTCCTGGTGTTTTTTAGAGTCGGCGACTTCTATGAAATGTTCGACAGCGATGCCCAGGTGGCGGCCCGCGAGCTGGACATCACTCTCACCGGTCGTCCCGAATCGTCTTATCCGGGCGGGCGGATGCCCATGGCCGGTGTGCCGGCCCGGGCTGTCGACGCCTATCTGGCAAGGCTTATCCAGAAGGGATATTCAGTCGCTATATGCGAACAAGTTGGCGTTGTCGGCGCCGAGAAGGGACCTGTTGAAAGGCAGGTGACCAGGATACTGACACCGGGCACGGTTTTGGAATCGCATCTTTTGCCGGTCAGAGAAAACAATTATTTGCTGTCGGCAGTCAAAGCCTCAGGCAATTCGGACTTGTGGGGATTGGCTTTTGTCGATGCTTCCTGCGGGGAATTCTTTGTTACGCAAGTGAGCGAAAGTAACCTGGCTATCGAGATAGGCAGAATTCAACCAAAAGAAATTCTGGCCGCCAAACGGGTTGTGAAACCACAAGGTGATGATGTGGTGGCGCGCGAAGTCGTCGATCTGCCGCCGGCAATCGTCGAGCAATATCATGTCACCGGGCGCCCGGCCATGTATTTTCAGTTTGAGCCGGCCCAGAGACGCATTTGCCAGTTCTTCGAAGTGGCCACTCTGGAAGGCTTCGGCTGTCACAAAATGCCTCTGGCTACCGCTGCCGCCGGAGCCGCTCTCGAGTATCTGGAAAAAACGACCGGCGCTCAAATGCCACGTTTCAACGGCATCTCTACATACAGTGTCGATGGTCACATGACCATGGATGAGAACACCAGACGCAATCTTGAATTAACCGAAACTTCCCGCGACGGTCTTTTCCAGGGCAGCCTTCTCTGGATTATCGATCAGACAAAAACCGGCATGGGCAGCCGCATGATGAGAAAGTGGCTGATGCGTCCATTATTTGACGTCGGGGCCATTGAAAGACGGCAAAATGCCATCGAAGAATTGATCGGACAAAATCGGGTGCGCGAAACTTTGCAAGACTGCCTGGCTTCATTGTCCGATCTGGAGCGGCTCTCGGTAAAACTTTCATCGGGCACGATCAATCCCAAAGAGCTGGCCGCAGTGGAGAATTCTCTGTCGCAATTGCCGGCTTTAAAGAACGCAGTTTGCGGATTGAAGAGCGACAGCCTCAAATGTCTGTCCGAATTGCCCGCCAGTTTGGAAATTTTAAAAGAAGAAATTTCCCGAGCCCTTTCAGCCGACCCGCCCAGAGAATTGACTGAAGGCGGCATCTTCAAAGAAGGTTATGACCAGGAGCTTGACGAGATTCGCTTGCTTCTGGGCGGTGGCAAACAATGGATTGAAGATCTGCAGAGAAAAGAACAAGAGCGCACCGGCATCAAAAGTTTGAAAGTTAATTTCAATCGCAATTTCGGCTATTTCATCGAGGTGACCAACTCTCAGAAGAACCTGGTTCCGGACGACTACATAAGAAAGCAGACGCTCACAAATGCCGAGCGTTTCATTACGCCGGAATTGAAAGAGTACGAAGTAAAAATTCTCAATGCTGAAAAAGGTCAATCGGATGTTGAGTACAAACTCTTCACCCAGCTCAGGCAAAAGCTCGTCAGCGCAGGCGGCGACCTTTTGGCCGTGGCCAATAATCTGGCTACCCTGGATGCGCTGCTTTCACTGACTAAGGTGGCCATTGAAGGTCGTTATGTCAGACCAAAAGTAGACGACTCACTGGCACTGACGATCGCTAAAGGACGCCATCCCGTATTGGAGCGTATTTTACCCAGAGGCAGATATGTAGCCAATGATGCGCGGCTGGAAGGAGACTCTGACGATCATCAAATGATTATTTTGACCGGTCCCAACATGGCCGGTAAGTCCAGTTTGTTGAAGCAGATCGCCCACATAGTTATACTCGCGCAGATTGGTTCGTTCGTCCCTGCCGACAGTGCGACAGTGGGCATCGTCGATCGCATTTTCACTCGCATAGGGGCTGCCGACGACCTCGCCCAGGGGCAGTCCACTTTCCTTGTCGAGATGAGCGAAAC